>NZ_JBFAJC010000002.1:0-300332 GCF_040655075.1 Actinoallomurus sp. NPDC050550
CATTGACAGCCGGGTCTTGATCCAGGGTGGTTTGCGTTCGATCGGTGTCGTGGCGTTGCGGGCCTCGACACGCAGCAACTTCCGGCCCTCAGGAGATACGGCTGTCACTTGCTCAGGGTATGTCCGGATTCGCCCGTGTTGCGCAAGTGGTTGGCATAGTGGACGATCTCCGGGGTGTTTTATGTCGTTCTCACCATACGTAGCTGTGGATCTCTCTAAGGTGACGTGGGTGTCGCGTATAGAGGGCGTATGACGGAGGTCAGGCGTGCGAGTGGCCATGACGTACCTCAGGCTTCCGGAGGCCGAGGGCGCAGGCGATCCGGGGACCCGCGCACGCGCGGTGTTCGGAGGCGGGAACTGGCGGGAGAAGCATCCCGTGCTTCCCGTCGCAGGTGCGTGGCAGGCACTGCACTACCTGCTGACCGGTGACCCGTGGGACGGCCCGCACCCGGCCGCCGACGTGGTGTGCGGTGGGCGGCTGCTCACCGAGGACGGTGCCGAAGAACTCGGCGTCGACGTCATCTATCTGACGGCCGAGCGGGTCAAGCTGGCCGCCGATCACCTTGCCGCGACCGAGTTCGCGTCGATCTCCGGCCGCTATGACGCCGAGCGGATGGCCGAGCTCGGCGTCCAGGGCGCCGATGACTGGGTGGGCGAGCCCGCCGAGGCGATCCGTGACGGGGAGCTGCGCGTGGTGTACGAGCGGCTCACCCGCTTCTTCGAGGCCGCCTCGGCCGAGGGTCAGGCCGTCTTCAAGGCGATGGGCTGACCCCGGGCGAGAGACGACGGGCCGGCCACAACGCGACGGGCTGAATCCCGGTCGTGGACGGGCCGACCCTCGGGACGAGGGACCGGCCGTCTACGTGGCTGAGTGCGGGCGGCGCGTCAGGATGGGACGGGGCCGCCGAGCATCGCTTCCAGTGAGCGGTGCGCGGCCTCCGTGGCGCCGAGCACCTCGGTGAGCCGTCGCTCGGCCAGGCCGAGGACCTCGGCGACCGTGATGTCGCGGCCGAGCTCGGCGGAGAGCGACGTCGTGCCCGCGTCGCGGATGCCGCAAGGGACGATCCGGTCGAACCATCCCATGTCACAGTTGGCGTTGATCTCGAACCCGTGCATCGTGACACCGCGTGACACCCGGATGCCGATCGCGCCGACCTTGCGGTCGGGAACACCCGGCACCCACACGCCGCTGCGGCCCTCGACCCGCTTGGTGGCCAGCCCGAGGTCGGCGCACGTGTCGATCAGCGCCTCCTCGATCGTACGGACGTAGGCGACGACGTCGACGGGCTCACGCAGCTTGACGATCGGGTAGCCGACCAGCTGGCCGGGGCCATGCCAGGTGATCTTCCCGCCCCGGTCGACGTCGATCACCGGCGCGCCGGGGTCCCCGATCGGCCGGTCCAGCGGCTCGGTCCGCTTGCCCGCCGTGTAGACCGGCGGATGCTCCAGCAGCAGGCAGACATCAGGGATCTCGTCGGCGACCCGGCGCTCGTGCAGCCGCCGCTGCAGCTCCCACGCCTCCTCGTACGGGACGGCGCGCTCGCCGAAACCGGCGTGGATGAAGACCAGGTCGCTCGTGCCGACGGCCGCCGGGCGCTCGCCGAGGACCGTGATGGTGGATTCTTCGCTGGCGCTCACGTCCCTCAGCGTACGACCTCATCGAAGGAGGCCAGCAGCCGAGGCTCGATCCGCGTCTCCTTGACCCCGCCCGCGGCGTCCGCGCCGATCTGGTACGCGCCCTGGCCCGCCACATAGGTCACGGCCTGGACGAACTCCGTCCCGACGTAGTGCAGCCCGACCGCCTCGTCGGCCGCGTACGCGTCGGGCAGCGTGCCCTCGGCCACGAGCCGCTGCAGCAGCGGCCGGCGCTGCTCGTCGCTGTCGTAGTGGACGCCGCAGGCGTAGGGCAGCAGGCCGAGCCCGTCGGTGAGCGGCCGCAGCTCCGGGCCGAAGGAGTCGGTCGTGCCGCCGACGTGCCAGCACAGGGCACCCGCGCTCTGCCCGCAGAGGACGACACCCGACCGCCAGGCCTCCGCGAACACGTCGGCGAGGCCGTGCAGCCGCCACAGGGCCAGAAGGTTCGCGACGCTCCCGCCGGAGACGTACACGAAGTCCTGGGCGAGCAGGTGCGCCGCCGGGTCCTCGTGGTTCGGCATCGGGAACAGCGCCAGGTGGGTGACCTCGGCGTCCACCCCGGCGAAGGCCGCGTAGAAGCGGGCGACCGCCTCGGTGGAGTCGCCCAGCGCCGTCGCGAGGAAGCACACCCTGGGGCGGTCCTGCCCGGTGAGGTCCAGGGCGTACCGCACGAGGGGCCCCGGCGTCACGCCGTTGCGGCCGTTGGGGACGAACCCCCCACCGCCGATCGCCACGATGTGCGGTTCACCGTCTGTGCTCATCGCTCGCTCCTTAGCGATCGTTCTTCACCCTCACCTGGTGCGGTCACCCGTCACGGTACGGGCGCGGGCCGGGCGGCGCAGCGGGGGTGGGACGTTTCTTGCTACTTCCTGGGCGAGACGACACCTTCCGGCGCGGACGTCACGGGAGGAGGTCGGCGAGCGCGGTGTCGAGGTCCGGATGCTGGAACCGGAATCCCGCCGCCGTGAGGCGGGCGGGCATGATGCGCTGGCTCACGAGGGCGCCCTCGTCGGCCAGTCCGCCGAGCGCCAGCCGCAGTACGGCGGCCGGTACGGCGAAGAACGTCGGGCGGTGCAGCGCGCGGCCCACGGCGGCCGTGTAGGCGGCGTTGGTGACGGGGGCGGGGGCGGTGAGGTTCACCGGCCCGGCGACGTCGCCGTCGATCAGGAAGCGCAGCGCCGCGATCTGGTCGGTGAGGGAGATCCAGCTCATCCACTGGCGGCCGGAGCCGAGCCGCCCGCCGAGCCCGGCGCGGAAGACCGGCAGCAACCGGCCGAGAGCGCCGCCCTCGCGGGCGAGGACGACCCCGGCGCGGGGGAGGACCACCCGGATCCCGGCCTCGGCGGCAGGGGCCGTGGCGGCCTCCCAGTCGCGGCAGAGCGCGGCGAGGAACCCCTCGCCAGAGGGCGAGTCCTCGTCCACCGTACGGTCGCCGGTGTCGCCGTAGTAGCCGCTCGCCGACCCGGAAACCAGGACCGCCGGCCCGTCGCGGAGCGCGGCCAGGGCGCGGGAGAGGGTACGGGTGCCCTCGACGCGGCTGTCGCGGATCTCCTGCTTGTAGCAGTCGCTCCACCGGCGGTCGCCGATGCCCGCGCCGGCGAGGTGGACGACCGCGTCGACGCCCTCCAGCGAGGCCGTGTCGACCTCGCCGAACGGGTCCCAGCGGATCTCGTCGTCGGCCGAGGGCCGTCGTCGTACGAGCCTGAGAACGGTACGGCCCTCGCCGCGCAGCGCGCGAACGAGGGCCGTACCGATGAGTCCGGTCGAACCGGTAATGGCGATCTGCACGATCGCAGCTTAGTTTTCGGCTGTGTCTAAAGTCCGAGCTCGGCCTCGAAGTTTCCTTCTTCGAGGCGGTTCTTCACCGTCGTGAGGAACCGGGCGGCGTCAGCGCCGTCCACCAGGCGGTGGTCGTAGGTCAGCGCGAGGTACACGATCGAGCGCACCGCGATGACCTCACCGAGCTGCGGGTCCTCAATGACCGCCGGGCGCTTCACGACCGTGCCAGTGCCCAGCATGCCGACCTGCGGCTGGTTGAGGATCGGCGTGTCGAACAGCGCGCCCCGGCTGCCGGTGTTGGTGATCGTGAACGTGCCGCCGGTCACCTCGTCCGGGCTGACCTTGTTGGTGCGGGTGCGCTCGGCGAGGTCGGCGATCCGCTGGGCCAGACCGGCGAGGTTCAGCTGGCCGGCGTTGTGGATCACCGGGACCATGAGGCCCTTCTCGGCGTCCACCGCGATGCCGAGGTTCTCGACGTCGTGGTAGGTCACCTCGTTGGTCTCGGAGTCGATGACCGCGTTGAGCTTCGGGTGCACCTTCAGCGCCTCGATGGCCGCCTGCGCGAAGAACGGCAGGAAGCTGAGCTTCACACCCTCCCGCGCCAGGAAGTCCGCCTTGGCGCGGTCACGCAGCCGCGCGAGCTTGGTGACGTCCGCCTCGACGACCGTCGTCAGCTGCGCCGACACCTGCAGCGACTCGACCATGTGCCGGGCGATCGACTGACGCGTCCGGGACATCTTCTCGGTCGTCCCGCGCAGGCGCGACACCTCCGCCGGCACCGTCACGGCCGGACGGGCCGCCGGAGCCGCCGGGGCCTGCGCCGCGGCCGGAGCCGGAGCGGGCTGGGCGGGCGCCGGAGCGGCCTGCGGGGCCGGGGCGGGCGGCGGCGGCGCCTGCTTGGCCCGCGCGGCCTCGAGAACGTCCTGCTTGCGGATGCGCCCGCCGACGCCGGTGCCCTTGACGGTGCCCAGGTCCACCTCGTGCTCGGCCGCGAGCTTGCGGACGAGCGGCGTGACGTACGGGCTGTCGCCGGACGGCTGCTCGGCGGCCGGCTCCGGCTGCGGGGCCGGCGCGGGCGCCGGGGGCTCCTGCCGAAGCTCCGGCTGCGGCGCGGCGGCGGCCGGCTGCGCGGCCGGGGCGGGCGGCGGCCAGGACGGCGCGGTCGGCTGCTGCGGCGGCTCAGGCTGTGCCGGGGCCGGAGCGGCCTGCGGGGCCGGGGCCGGCTGGGCCTGCTCCTGCTGCGGAGCGGCACCGCCGGTCGCCTCGCCCTCCTCGGCGATGACGGCCAGCTCGGCACCGACCTCCACGGTCTCGTCCTCGGCGACGGTGATGCTGCTCAGGACACCCGCGGCCGGCGACGGAATCTCGGTGTCGACCTTGTCCGTCGACACCTCGAGAAGCGGCTCGTCGGCCTCGACGCGCTCACCCTCCTTCTTGAGCCAGCGGGTGACGGTGCCCTCGGTCACGCTCTCGCCGAGCTGGGGCATGGTTACGGAGACCGGCATGGTTCTCTGCGACTCCTCTAGAGACGTCTTATCGGGTAGTGGCGGGTCAGCCGTGGACGTGCAGCGGCTTGCCGGCGAGCGCGAGATGAGCCTCGCCGATCGCCTCGGACTGGGTCGGATGCGGGTGGATGAGCTGGGCGACCTCGGACGGCAGGGCCTCCCAGTTGTAGATCAGCTGGCCCTCGGTGATGAGCTCGCCGACGCGGCTGCCGACGATGTGCACGCCCAGCACGGGGCCGTCCTTCTGAGCGATGACCTTGACCTCGCCCTGCGTGCCCAGGATCTTGCTCCGGGGGTTGCCGGCCAGGTCGTAGGTGAACTCGACGATGTCGTGGCCCCGCTCCCGGGCGATCGCGGACGTGACGCCCACCGACGCGACCTCGGGCTCGGAGTAGGTGATGCGCGGCACACCGTCGTAGTCGATCGGCGCGGGGTCCAGGCCGCCCAGCCGCTCGGCGACGAGGATGCCCTCGGCGAAGCCGACGTGCGCCAGCTGGAGCGTCGGGACCAGGTCGCCGACGGCGGAGATGGTCGGGACGGTCGTGCGGCAGTACTCGTCGACCTTGACGAAGCCGCGCTCGGTCTGGACGCCGACCTCCTCCAGGCCCAGGCCCTCGGAGACCGGGCCGCGGCCCACGGCGACGAGCATGAGGTCGGCGTCGAGGGTCTTGCCGCCCTCGAGCGTGACGATGACCCCGGACTCGGTGTGCTTGACGCTCTCGAACCGCGCGCCGAGCTCGAACTTGATGCCGCGCTTGCGGAACGCCCGCTCCAGCCGCTTGGAACTGGACTCCTCCTCCAGCGGCAGCAGGTGCGGAAGCGCCTCGACGATCGTCACCTCGGCGCCGAACGAGCGCCAGACGCTCGCGAACTCGACGCCGATGACGCCGCCGCCCAGGACCACCACGGACTGCGGGATCCGGTCGAGGACCAGCGCGTGGTCGCTGGAGATGACCCGCTCGCCGTCGATCCCCAGGCCGGGCAGCGACCGGGGAACCGAGCCGGTGGCCAGCACGATGTGCCGGCCTTCGTACGTCGTGTCGCCGACCTGGACCGTGGTGGGGCCGGTGAGGCGGCCCTCGCCCTCGACGATCGTGATGCCCTTGGACTTGATCAGGCCCGTCAGGCCCTTCACCGTCGTGCTGACGACCTTGTCCTTGTAGGCGTGCACGCCCGGGAGGTCGATGCCCTCGAACCGGGCCTTGATCCCGAACGTGGCCGACTCACGCGTCTGATCGGCGACCTCGGCGGCGTGCAGCAGCGCCTTGGTCGGGATGCAGCCGCGGTTGAGGCACGTGCCGCCCAGCTTGTCCTTCTCGATGAGCACGACGCTCAGGCCCAGCTCGACCGCCCGTAGGGCGCACGCGTATCCGCCGCTGCCGCCACCTAGGACGACGATGTCGTAGGGGCTATTCGACACAGGACGCTCCTTCGATGCCCGCTCGGGCACCTTCGGCCCGGCGCGATTTCTGTTCCGGCACGCATCTTTCCACTTCCGGCCGTCCGGCCGTCACAGCGCCCCGGCGGCGACGTCCTCGGCGACCTGCACGAGCGTGCGCACGGCGGCTCCGGTGCCGCCCTTCGGGGTGTAACCGTACGGCTGGCCCTGGTTGAAGGAGGGGCCGGCGATGTCGAGGTGCGCCCAGCGCACCCCCTCCGGCACGAACTCCTTCAGGAAGATGCCGGCCGTGAGCATGCCGCCCCAGCGCTCACCGCTGATGTTGGCGATGTCGGCGACGGCCGAGTCCAGGTTCTTGCGCATGTCGTCGGGCAGCGGCATCGGCCAGGCGGACTCACCGGCGCGGCCCGCGGCGTCGACGACCTTCTCGCGCACGTCGTCGTCGTTGGCCATGACGCCGGCCGTACGGGTGCCGAGCGCGACGAGCTGGGCGCCGGTCAGGGTGGCGACGTCGACGATCAGGTCGGGCTCGTCCTCACCGGCCCGCACGATCGCGTCGGCCATGACGAGGCGGCCCTCGGCGTCGGTGTTGAGCACCTCGACGGTCTTGCCACCGTAGATGGTGAGAACGTCGGAGGGACGCTGCGCGGTGCCGCTGGGCATGTTCTCCGCGATGGCGAGGTAGCCGACGGCCTTGACCTTCGGGCCGAGCGCCGCGATCGCCTTCAGGGCGCCGAGCACCGCGGCGGCGCCGCCCATGTCGGACTTCATCCAGTCCATGGAGTCGGCGGGCTTCAGCGACAGGCCGCCGGAGTCGAACGTGATGCCCTTGCCGACGAACGCGACCGTCTTGGCCGCCTCGGGGTGCTCGTAGGCGAGCCGGACCAGGCGCGGCGGGTTGACCGAGCCCTGACCGACCCCCACGATCCCGCCGAAGCCGCCCTCGACCAGCTCCTTCTCGTCGAGGACCTCGACCGACAGGCCGGACTCCTCCCCGACCTGGCGCGCGGCGTCGGCCAGCGCCTCGGGGTTGAGGTCGGACGGCGGGGTGTTGACCAGGTCGCGGACCAGGGTCACGGCGTCGGCGAGGGTCCGGGCGCGCTCGAGAGCGGCCTGGGCGTCACCGATCGCCACGGCCTCGGACACGACCGTGATCTCCTCGACCGGCCGTTTGTGACCGTCACCGGTCCGGTAATTCAAGTAGGCGTAGTTGCCGAGCAGGGCGCCGGTCGCCACGGCGGCCACCTCGACCGGGGTGGCGGCGGGCAGCAGGACCGCGACCGAACCGGAACCGGCGAGCGAGCGCAGCGCGGCCCCCGCGGCCCGGCGAAGGGCCTCGCCGTCGTACGCCTCGCCCAGGCCGACGGCCACCACGAGCGGAGCGGCCAGGTTGCCGAGCGTCGGAACCTTCGTGACCTCACCCGCCTTGCCGGCGGCACCCAACCCGCTGAGCGCGTCGATCAACCGGCCCTGGAAGGCCTGGTCGACTCCTGCGGCGCCGGGCGCCAACACCGGGCCGGAGTCGTCGGACACGACACCGATCACGACGGCGTCGACATCAAGAGAAGCGGATTCCGCACTGGTAAGGCTGAGGTTCGTCACACAGCCCGATGGTAGTCCTGCCCCGCAGTTCTTTGTTCGAATGGCCCGGACTTCGGTGATCTTCGGCGGGCGCTGGGAAGGACGTACGTCGCCGGCTCGTCGAATACCATTCGTCGGATGGCCGGCCGCGGGTCACGTCCTGCCGCGGGCGATCGCGGACCGGTTCCTCGACCCCGTCGTCCTGGGAGATCGAGGGTCGCCTCTGGCCGAGGGGAAGCGGGCAGCGGCGACTCGTCCCCAGGACGGCGGCCCGCGGAGCGCCGCAGCATGTTCCGTGGCCACGGCGCGTTCCGCGACCGGCGCGGGAGCTCCACAGGGACGCTCCCGCGCCGATGCGGGCCTGTGTGCCCGGTGGCCGCACCATCGACGGCCGCGCGCAGTCCTCAGGCAGCGGAGATCGCCGGCGTACGGACGTCGTCTGAACCGCGACTGTCGGCGAAGCCGCCTCCGAGCGTTCTCGTGGGGCGGGGCGACAACGCGGCGAGGCGCGCTCTGGACGCCGCGCAGCCGGACGAAGATCCGCCGGAGGCGCCGTAAGCCCCTGGGTACAGCGGACCGTGGGCGTCGCTCAGGCCACGGGTTGCTCAGGCGACCGACATGACGAGAAGCGCGGCGGTGACCGACGTCTCGACGAGGGCGCCGAGGACGTCACCGGTGACGCCCCCGAGGCGGCGTACGGCGTGCCGGAGCAGCGCCGCCGCGGCCAGGAGCCCGGCCGCCACCGCGACCGGGGCGAGGACGGCCGGCCGTACGCCTCCCGCGAGCAGGCCCGCGACGGCCGCGGCCACCACGACGGCCGCCGTGACGGCGACTGCGTCCCGGCGCCGTACCGTCCGGGCGACCAGCGCCCCGAGCCCTTCCGGGCGGGCCGGAGGCACCCCCTCGCGGCAGGCCCAGGTCACCGCGAGCCGTCCGGTGACGGCTGCGACCGTCACGGCGACCGCCCGGTGGGGAGCCTGTGCCAGGGCGGCGACCTGGATCAGCAGGGTGAGCAGGAGGGCGATCACCCCGAACGGCCCGATGTCGGACCGCTTCATGATCGACAAGGCGTCGTCGGCGGGGCGCCCGCTGCCCAGCCCGTCGGCGAGGTCGGCGAGCCCGTCCAGGTGCAGGCCGCGGGTGAGCAGCGCGGTGGCCGCGACGGCCAGGGCCGCGCCGAGCAGCGGGCCGGCGCCGAGCAGGCCCGTCACGGTGAGCACCAGCGCCGCCGCCACACCGACGATGAGCCCGGCCACGGGGGCGAGCGTCATCGCCCGGCGGGCGGTCTCCCGGTCGACGCGGTCGCACCGGACCGGTACGACGGTGAGCAGCGACACCGCGAGCCGCAGCCCGTCGCCGCCTCCGATCCCCTTCGCGTCAGATCTCATGGCGCCCTCCGCTCTCGCGGCGTCCTCGGGACCCGCGGTGCCGTCCGCGCTCGTGCCCGGGTCTCCCGGCGTCCTCCACGGTCGCGGGGTCGTCGCGGTCATGCCTGGGCCTCATGGCGTCTGTCCGATCACGGCAGGTCCATCACGCGGCCGGCGACGACGAGGGCGGTCTCCTCGGACTCGGCGGCCAGGCGCTGGTTGAGGCGTCCCAGCGTGTCACGGAACGCGCGCCCGCTCGCGGTGCCGGGGACGACCGACAGGCCGACCTCGTCGCTGACCGCGACGACGTGGGCCCGCGTGGACCGCCACGCGTCGACCAGCTCGTTCAGGCGCGGGACGACCGCCTGCGGGTACTCCCAGGCGCCCAGCGCGTCGAACACCGCCGTCAGCCAGGTTCCCATTCCGTCGATGAGGAGCGTGCCCGCCGAGCCGCGCAGCAGGCCCGCCAGGTCGATCGTCTCGGCGGTCTCCCACCAGCCGGGACGGCGCTGCCGGTGCGCGGCGATCCGGTCGCGCCACTCCGGGTCGTCCGCGTGCATGATGCCGGTCGCGACGTACGTCACGTCCGGGTGGGCCATCACCCGCAGTTCGGCCTCCTCCGACTTCCCGGACCGGGCGCCGCCCAGGATCAGCGACCGCCACGGCCCGGACGCCGGACGGGTCCACAGGCCGATCCGGCGGTCGAGTTCGGCAGGGGTGGCGATGCGGTGGTCGACGTGGACGGCCTCGATCCGCGTCGCGTCGGTCACCGCGCCGGCGCGCCGGAGCCGCCCCAGGTGCGACGGGTCGCCGATCAGGTCGAGGAGCACGGCGTCGTACGGTTCGGGTCCGGCGGGCTCGGGACGGGCGCCCGGACGGGCCGCGAACAGGACCCGGTGCCCGCGCGGCGTCCGGACGTCGTACCCACCGGGCACCTGGCGCCGGCGGCACTGGTCGAGCGGCACGCCGTCGAGGAGCACGCGGGTCGGCTCGATCCGGCGGTGCGCGGCGCACATCCGGGTGCAGGACGCGCAGCGGCAGCCGGGCTCGGGCCAGCCGCGCGGCCCGGCCCTGCCGAGCAGGTGGATCTCCATACCGTCCATCACACACTCCGGTCGCCGGACCCGGCCGGGGCCTCGAACGCCGCCCGGCGAGCGGCCCGGCGCAGTGCGAGCAGCACCGGACGGCCGGTGACGGCCACCAGGATCGCCGTGAAGATCGCTCGTGGCAGGTCGAAGCCCAGGGAGGTGGTGAGGCTGAACGCGACGAACCTCCCGAGATTGTCGCCGAGCGGAGCGCCCGGGTGATAGGAGATCGAACTCGACGTTCCCCCCAGGAACGGCCACAATCCCAGATTCTGCAACCAGCCATAGGCGAACGCGGCCACCGCTCCGTAACCCGCGAGCATCGCGATCTCCACCCGCCCACGGGCGCGTGGCAGGCACCCGGCGAAGAACCCCACCCATGCCGCCCCGAGGATCTGGTACGGCAGCCAGGGGCCGACGCCCGCCGTGATCAGCGCGCTGGCGAACATCGCCACCGCCCCCAGCAGGAAGCCGAACCCGCGCCCCAGCACCCGCCCGCCGTGCATGAGGACGAAGAACATCGGCTCGAAGCCCGCGACGTTCGTGCCCAGCGGCCGGAGCGCCGCACCGACCGCCCCGAGCACGCCCAGCAGCGCGATGGCCTTCGCATCGATGCCGCCCTCGGCGACCTCGGCGAGCGCCACCGCGAGGAGGAGGGGGAGGAGCAGCACGAACATCCACGGCGCGATGCTCGACTGGGCGATCCGCGCGCCGGGCGTGACGAACAGCGGCCAGCAGAACGCCGCCGCGCCCGCGACCGACACCAGGAACAGCGCGGCCCCGGACCGTGCCCGCAGGCGAATCGCCGTCACGCCCATGCCGCCACCCCGGACCGCGCCCGCGGGTTGATCGGGCTCACGCCCATGCCATCGCCTCCCGCGCCTGGTCCACCGTGAGGATCGGGACCGGGGCGAGGATCTTGCCGACCTGTGGGGCGAACGCGGGGGAGCCCACCACGACCTCGCCGGTCGGCCCGTCGGCGACGATCTCGCCCTCGGCGACGACGACCGTCCGCGTCGCGACCTCGGCGACCAGTTCGACGTCGTGACTGGCCAGGACGACCGCGTGGCCGTCGGCTGCGAGGTCGCGGACGATCTCCACGAGGCGGCCCTTGGCGGTGTAGTCGAGGCCGCGCGTCGGCTCGTCGAGCAGGATCAGCGGCGGCCGTCCGGTGAGGATGACGGCCAGCGCGAGCGCCAGCCGCCGGCCCTCCGAGAGATCACGCGGATGGAGCGCGTCGTCGACACCGGGCGCGAGACGGCCGAGGAGAGCGCGGCAGGTACCCGGTTCCGCCCCCATGTCGCGGTCGGCGGCGGCGCACTCGGCCGCGACCGTCTCGGCGTACAGCAGGTCGGCGGCGTCCTGCGGCACGAGGCCGGCCTTCCGCACCATGACCCGCGGCGGCGTCTCATGCGGCACCACGCCCCCGACCCGGACCCGTCCGCCGGCCGGACGGATCAGGCCGACGAGGGCACTGAGCAGCGAGGACTTGCCCGCGCCGTTCCGCCCCATGAGCGCGATCACCTCTCCCGGCGCGACGGACAGATCGACGCCGCGCAGCGCCGTCACCGGGCCGTACCGGACCTCCAGCCCGCGCACCTCCGCCGGCGACCGGCCGTCCTCCTGATGAGGCGACCGCGGCCGGCCGGTTCCCGGACCTGACGCCGGCGACCGGACGTCCTCCTGATCGGACGACCGCGGGCGGGTTCCCTGACCTGACTCCGGCGACCGGCCGTTCTCGCGATCAGGCGCAGGCGAGCGCCTGTCCTGGCGATCAGGTGGCGGCGCGTCGGCGAGGCGCTCGCCGAGGGGAGCGCCGGTTCGTCGGGCGTCTCGCTCGGGCGACGGCGTGTCGGCGAGGCGCTGACGGAGGGAGGCGGCGGCGCGCCGGGCGTCTCGTACGGACAGGGGGAGCGGCGACCAGCCCGCCAGGCGGCCCAGCCGGACGACGGGCGGCGCCACCGGGGAGTCCGCCATGATCTCCGCGGTCGGGCCGTGGAGAGGCGGTGACCCGTCGCCGGACAACAGCACCGTCGTGTCGGCCAGGTGAACGACCCGCTCGAGCCGGTGCTCGGCGAGGATCACCGTCAGACCCAGGTCGTGCACCAGGCGCTGCAGTGTCGCCAGGACGTCCTCGGCCCCAATCGGATCCAGGGCGGACGTCGGCTCGTCCAGAACGAGGACCTTCGGATGCGTGGTCAGCACCGAGCCGATCGCCACCCGCTGCGCCTGGCCGCCGGACAGCGTGCTCAGGGGCCGGTCCCGCAGCCCGGCCAGCCCGAGTAGGTCCAGCGTCTCCTCGACACGCCGGCGCATGACGTCCGAGGGCAGGCCGAGGGATTCCATCCCGTACGCCAGCTCCTCCTCGACGACGTCGGAGACGAACCCGGCGCGCGGGTCCTGTCCGACGTAGCCGACGACGTCGGCGAGTTCACGCGGCGGGTGATCGCGGGTGTCCCGCCCCGCGACGGTCACCCGGCCGGTCAGCACGCCGCCGGTGAAGTGCGGGACCAGGCCGTTCACGGCGCGCAGCAGCGTGGACTTGCCCGTCCCGGTCCGCCCGGCGACGAGGCACAGCTCGCCCTCTTCGATCTCCAGATCGACGTCCGCGAGGACGGGCGTCGTGCCGTAGCGGAAGCCGACCCGGTCGAATCGGATCACGTTCTGCCTCCTCGGAGGAGAACGGGGGCGAGGGCGAGCAGTACTCCGGCGGCCGGCAGTGGCGGAAGCCCGGGCGCGGTCCCCGGAGGGGGCCGCAGGCCGTCCGCGCCGGCGAGACCCGCGACGGTCATCGCGGCGGCGGCCAGCACGCCGGAGGCGCCGGTCGCCCACTCGGGCAGCGCCCAGGGGTCCGGGCGGTAGCGGGTCCGCGGCGAGCGGCGGCCGCCGAGCCACAGCCCGGCCGCAGCGCAGACCGATCCGAGGACCAGCATCGGCGTCCCGAGCACCGCGGGCGCCTGCCCGTCCAGCAGCCCGTACAGTCCGGCGCACACCGCGAGCAGCCCGCCCAGGACCAGCGCGGCGGTGGCCCGTCGTCGCGCCCGCGGCACGGCGGCCGTGCGGCCGTACCCGCGCGCGTCCATCGCGGCGGCCAGTTGCACCGACCGGTCCAGCGCGCCTTCCAGGACCGGCATGGCGAGTCGCCCCAGGCCACGGATGCCGCGAGCGGAGCGGCCGCGCAGACGCTGCGCGTTCCGCACCCACCGTACGTGCGCCACCGCCTGGGGCGCGAACGTCATCGCCACCACCACCGCGACGCCCACCTCGTAGAGCGCCCCGGGAACGGACTTCAGCAGCCGGCTCGGCGCCGCCAGCGCGTTGGCGGCTCCCACGCAGACCAGGACGGTCGCGAGCCGCAGCGCGTCGTACCCCGCGACGGCCAGGCCCTCGGCGGTCACCGGCCCGCCGACACGGATCCCCGCCAGCCACGACGGCAGGGTCACCGAGGGGAGCGTGACCAGCGTCGTTCCCGGGACCTGCGCCGCGAACACCGCGCCGAACACCACCCGGATGACGACCACGACCAGCCCGATCCGCAGGAACATCCCGTACGCCCGGGCCCACGGGTCCTCCGTGCGGCGCACCGCCACGACCGTCCCGGTGACCGCGCCGACCAGCAGGAGGAGCAGCGGGTTGGTCGTCCGCGTGGCCGCCGTCGCGAGCCCCAGCGCCCACAGCCACCAGGCGCCGGGATGCAGCCGCCGGCTCACCGGCGGGACCGGCGCCACGCGACCGCCCCGCCGCCCGCGGCGACGATCACGATCAGCCCGATCCCGGCGTACAGGCCGACCGGCGTGCCGGACCCGCCCTTGTCCTTCTTCCCGGCGGCCGGCGGCGCGGTCGCGACAAAGGTGGCTCCGCCGGTGGGTTGCCCGCTGGGGGCGCCGCACGGTCCGAACGCGTCGATGGCGCAGATCAGCCCACTCTTGTCGGCCAGCGTCCGCTGGCCCGCCGCCAAGAGGACATCGGTGCCGGTCGCGTTCTCCGGAACCGTCGCGCAGCTCCGTACGGTGGCCTGCGGGTGCTGGTCCTTCGGGGCGTCGGTGGGCTCGCCGAAGTCGACCACGATGGCGACGCGCTTCTTGCCCGCCGGAGCGGAACCAGGGCCGCAGATCGCGGCGAAGTCCGGCTTGTCGCGCGGCGGGGTGCCTGTGTTGCCGCTGGATTTGGCGAACCGCCAGCCCTCGACCGCGCCGTCCTTGGGGTGGGCCTGGGCCGGGCCCGTGGTGGCGAAGGCCCACTTGTCGCCCTTCGCCTGCCAGTACCCCCAGAACGCTACGGCGTCGGCGCGCGCGGCCGGCATGGGCGCGAACATCAGGGCTGAGACGAGGAGACCGGCTGCGATCTTCGGCATGGACGCCTTTCTGAGGGCAAGGCGGTCTCCGGTGAAGTGGGCGCACCGAGTGTCGCACGCGCCCGGACTCCATCCGCGGACCACGACGGAACAACGGAGCCGCTCGCGCCGGCGCGGGCATTCCGGCTCGCCGCCGGGTGGGTGCCCGGGCGGCCTACGGTTGCGGGTCAGCGCCGGACTTGGACCGGCTTCCCCCGCGACGGCGCGTGTGCTGCTGCCGACGAGTTGACCACGGCGCGCTGAACACGTCAAAACCACCAGAACGGTAGCCTGCGGATCATGAGTGACATCCCCCGAGATCCCTGGCAGCCGCCGGAGGGCACCCCCTCGCCCGGAGGCCCGCAGCCGGGGCCCTCGCCCTACGGGCCACAGGGGGGATCCTCGTACGAGCCACCGTCCGGGCCGAGCCCATATCCGCCCCCCGGCGCCGGACCGGGCCCGTATCCGCCTTCCGACCCGGGGTCGGGTCCGTACCCGCCTCCCGGTGCCGGACCGGGATCGTATTCGCCGTCCGACCCGGGATCGGGCCCGTATCCGCCTCCCGGTGCCGGACCGGCGTACGGACCGCCGCCGGGGCCGTATGGTCCGGGTGCGCCGTACGGCGCGTACGGGCCGGGCATGCCGACGGGAGGACCGGCGCCGTACGGCACTCCGCCCGGTGGCCGGGGCGGACGGGGCGGGCTGATCATCGGACTGGTCGCGGGCGGGCTGGTCCTCGTCGTCGGCGTGGCGGTCACCGCGTTCCTGCTGTTCCGCAAGGATGACGGCGGCGGCCGGTCGGCGACGCTGCCCGGTGGGGTCACGGTCACCATGGACACCGGCGGCACCGTGACGATGGCCGCCTCGGGGGTGTCCCGTCCGGTGGTGGACGTCTACGAGGACTTCCAGTGCCCGCCCTGCAAGACGGTCCACGACACCAACGACACGACCCTCAGGAGCCTCGCGGGGGAACGCAAGGCCAAGGTCGTCTACCACCCCATGGTGATCTTCAGCGCCGAGCCGATGGCGAGCAGCTCCACGCGCGCGGCGGCCGCGGCCCGCTGTGCCCCCGACGGCGTCCGCTGGCTCGCCTACCAGGACCAGCTCTTCGCACACCAGCCGGCGGAGAGCTCGAACGGATACCCCATCGCCGACCTGGTGTCGTACGGCGGCGACGCCGGCATCACCAGCTCCGACTTCGCCTCCTGCGTGCGCGGCCAGCGGTACGCCTCGGACGTGCGGACGTGGAGCCGGACGGCCATCCAGGGCGGCATCACCGGCACGCCGACCGTCATGGTGAACAACACGAAGCTGACCACGAGTGACATGCTGAGCGCGGACGGGCTGCGGCGCGCGGTCGAGGCCGCCGGCTGAGCCGGACGAGCCCGGACGAGAGTGAGGAGAACGATGCCCTGGAGCTGGCGGTACGAGAAGGCCGACGGGACGCCGGTGGAGCCCTCCGGCTTCGGCGACGAGACCTGGACGACGCAGGCCGACGCGGAGTCCTGGGTGGGGGAGAACTGGCGGGGCCTTCTGGCGGCGGGCGTCGATCAGGTCACCCTGCTGGAGGACGGGCGCAAGGAGTACGGTCCGATGAGCCTGCACCCCGAAGGCGGCTGATCACGAGGGAGCCGGCACCAGCCCGGCCGCGTCCGCGGCACCAGCTCTGACCTGCGCCCTCACCATGTCGGCGGAGTAGGGTGAGCATCATGGCGGGTCACGCGCTCGCAAGGCGCCCGTGGCGATTGGACAGGCCGGTGTCCGCCGTCGCCGACATCGACCGCGGACGGCTTCGGCAGGCGGCCTGCGTGGGGTCGTGGATCCTGGTCACCGCCGCCCTGTACTACGGGACGGCGCGGCTGGGGCTGCTACTGGCCCTCGTGCACCAGCAGGTCACCCCGCTCTGGCTGCCGACCGGCGTCGCCGTCTGCTGCCTGACGCTGCTCGGCCTGCGGACCTGGCCGGGCATCGCCCTCGCCGCGTTCGCGGTGAACGCCGGGCTCGGCCCGACGCTGCCCGCCGTCCTGATGATCACCGCGGGCAACACGCTGGCCCCCGTGTGCTCCGTCCTCCTCCTGCACGCGGTGGGTTTCCGCTGCGAGATGGACCGGCTGAGGGACGCTCTGGCGCTGATCTTCCTCGGCGCCTTCGCCGGCATGCTCGTCAGCGCCGCCGCGGGGACGCTGGCCCTGGTGCTGGCCGGAGCGGTGCACGCCGCGGGAATGCTCTCGACGCTGGCGGTGTGGTGGACCGGCGACACGATGGGCGTGCTCGTGGTGGTGCCGCTGGTGATGGCCGTCCGGCACACGGGCCTGCCAAGGTTCGGCGCGGCCCGCTGGGCGGAGGCCGCGTTGCTGCTCGCCGGCACGCTGGGCGTCACGGTCTTCGTCACCCAGGTCTCGCTTCACCTGTTGTTCCTCGTCTTCCCCTTCCTGATCTGGGCGGCCTTCCGCTTCGGGCACCTCGGCGCCGCGTTGTGCGTCCTCATCGCCTCGGTCAGCGCGACGTTCGCCGCGGTGCACCGCCCCCACCTGTTGGCGAACGGTGGGCTGCTGCACGCGATGGTGAACCTGCAGCTGTTCAACGGCACCGTCGCGCTGACCACGTTCCTGCTCGCCGCGGTGATCACTGAACGCGACCTCGCGCGGCAGGACCTTGAGCACGTGGCCGAGCACCTCACCGCCATGGCCGCCGAGCTCGAGCGCGGCCAGCTGACGCTCAAGACCATGGTCCTGGACGTTCTCCGCGCCCGGCATGGAGCGGTGGCGCGAGCCCTCCGCCCGGACCAGGAGGGCGGCCCGGGCGGCGCAGCCCCGGCCGCCGGGAGCGGCGCGGACGAACCGTCCGTACGGAGGCCCCGCCGAGCGTGAGGGCACGCACGACCTGTCGCGGAGAGACGGCGCCCACCCACGTGCGGACGGCGGAACCTCGGGCTACGGGCGTTGCGGCGGGCTGACCGTCTTGGCCGGGTCGCGCTCGGCGATCGGCTCGAGGATCTCGTCGATGCGCCGCAGCAGTTCGGCGTCGAGCGTGACGCCGGCCGCCTTCACGTTGTCGCGCACCTGCTCCGGGCGGGACGCACCGATGATGGCGGAGGAGACGTTGGGGTTCTGCAGGACCCAGGCGATGGCGAGCTGCGCCATCGACAGGCCCGCCTCCTCGGCGAGCGGCTTGATCCGCTGCACGCGGGTCAGCACCTCGTCGTTCAGCCACCGCTGGATGAACGCCGCACCGCTCTTCTCGTCGGTGGCGCGCGACCCCGCGGGCGGGGCGGCGCCGGGCTGATATTTGCCGGTCAGCACGCCCTGGGCGATCGGCGACCAGACGATCTGCCCGACGCCCTCCTTCTCGCACAGCGGGACGACCTCGGACTCGATCACCCGCCAGATCATGTTGTACTGCGGCTGGTTCGACACGATCCGGTCGAAGCCCATCTCGTCGGCGATCTTCAGGGCCCGCGCGATCTCCTCGGCGCGCCACTCCGACACGCCGATGTAGAGCACCTTGCCCTGGCGTACGAGGTCGTCGAAGGTCTTGAGGGTCTCCTCGAGCGGGGTCTCGTGGTCGAACCGGTGCGCCTGGTACAGGTCGACATAGTCGGTCTGCAGACGGCGCAGCGAGCCGTGGATCGACTCGAAGATGTGCTTGCGGGACAGGCCGCGGTCGTTCGGGCCGTCACCGGTGGGCCAGTAGACCTTGGTGAAGACCTCCAGCGACTCCCGGCGCTGTCCCTTCAGCGCCCGGCCGAGGACCTCCTCCGCGCGCGTGCCGGCGTAGACGTCCGCCGTGTCGAAGGTGGTGATGCCCTCCTCGAGGGCAGCCTGGACGCACGCCTTCGCGGCGTCCTCCTCCACCTGGGAGCCGTGCGTGATCCAGTTGCCGTACGAGATTTCGCTGACCTTGAGGCCGCTGCGGCCCAAATGACGGAACTCCATGCCCGGAACCCTAGAACGGCAGGGTCAGACCTGGTCCTTCTGCCCCGGCTTCAGGCGCGGCTGCGGCATTCGGAACCGGCGGATCTGCATCGAGCGGGTGGCGGTGTAGAAGCCGAGCCCTCGCAGGTTGTCGTCGGGGAAGCGCTGCAGCGCGAGCTTCTTCACCCGGCGACCGAGGAGGATCGACTCACCGATGATCAGCACGAGCATGACCGGCCAGGCGAACTGGTAGACGTATGCCTTGATCGTCACCGGCGCGACCATGGCGACCAGGAGGATCAGCAGGGTGAGGTACATGAAGAACTCGCCGAAGGTGCGCCGCGAGTCGACGAAGTCGCGGGCGAGCCGGCGGGCCGGACCCTGGTCGCGCTTGGGCACATAGCGGTCGTCGCCGCGGGCCATGCCCTCCTTGACCTTCTGGCGATCCTTGGACTGCCGCTGGCGGGCCTGCGCGTAGGCCTCCTTGCGGGTGCGCGGCGCGGTGATCGGCTGGCGGTTGCGCTTCTGTGCCTCGCTGCGCTTGGGCGTGGGGCGGCCCTTCCCTCCCGATTTGACGACCTCGGGGGTGGTGGAGGGCTCCTCGGTGGCGGTATCAGTACGACGTCGGAACACGCAGATCAGCCTACCGGCGCTCGCGGCGAACATAATGACTGTCTTGAGCGTTAACGCGTAGGGTGGTCAGCGAACCCCAGCAGCGTTTGCGAGGCATCAGCAGAAGGGACCGGCCACGCGCGATGAGCGTGATGAAGCGTATGTCGATGATCTTCAAGTCCAAGGCCAACAAGGCGCTGGACAGAATGGAAGATCCTCGGGAGACCCTTGACTACTCCTATCAGCGTCAGCTTGAGATGCTGCAGAAGGTACGGCGCGGCGTCGCGGACGTCGCAACGTCCCGCAAGCGCTTGGAGCTGCAGATCAACCAGCTCGAGCAGCAGCAGAACAAGCTGACCGATCAGGGCAGGAAGGCGCTGCAGGTGGGCCGGGAGGACCTCGCCCGCTCAGCGCTGGAACGCCGGGCCGGCCTGGACAGCCAGCTGGGCGACCTGCGCGCCCAGTATGCGCAGCTGCAGGGCGAGGAGGAGAAGCTAACGCTCGCCTCCCAGCGGCTGCAGGCCAAGGTCGACTCCTTCCGTACACGCAAGGAGACCATCAAGGCCACTTACACCGCGGCCGAGGCGCAGACCAAGATCAACGAGGCGTTCTCCGGCATCTCCGAGGAGATGGGCGACGTCGGGCTGGCGATCCAGCGCGCCGAGGAGAAGACCGAGAACATGAAGGCGCGCGCCGGCGCCATCGACGAGTTGCTCGCCTCGGGTGCCCTCGAGGACTACTCCGGGCCGCGCGACGACATCCAGGCCGAGCTGGACCGCATGGGTTCCGGCCCCGGGGTGGACCTCGAGCTGGAGCGGATGAAGGCCGAGCTCGGCATGGCCGAGGCGCCCAAGCAGCTCGACGCCGCGCCGGGACAGGCTCAGCCCCAGCAGCACGCCCCGCAGCAGGTTCAGCGGCCGCACCAGCCCGGGGAGGGCCAGTGATCGTCCGGCTGATGGGCGAGGGCCAGCTCAACGTCGCCGACGGCGACCTGGCGGCCCTCAACGACCTGGACGCCGAGCTCGAAAAGGCGATCGAGTCCGGCGACGAGGCGCAGTTCCGCGGCGCGCTGCACGCGCTGCTGGAGCGGGTGCGCAAGGTGGGCAAGCCGCTGCCGCCGGAGGATCTGGAGCCGTCGGATCTGATCCTCCCGCCCGCGGACGCGACCATGGACGAGGTCCGCGCGATGCTGGGCGACGAGGGCCTCATCCCCGACTGATCCCGCAGGCACAAAGCAGGCCAGTCCGGACGTTGTACCTGGAAAGCGTGTCGGACGGGGAGGAAGGGGACACAATGGAGCGCTCGCGCTTCGCGCCCGACCGAGGGCTCACATCGCGCATGCTGCTGACGATGTTCCTGCTGGGGTTGCTGTACGTCGCCTTCGTCGGGTTCTTCTTCGTGTTCGTGCCAGGGCTCTGGCTGGTCGTCCTGGTCATCGCCGTGGCCTTCCTCCTCGCCCAGTACTTCTTCTCCGACCGGCTCGCCCTGTTCGCCATGCACGGGCGGATCGTGTCGGCGGAGGAGGCACCGGAGCTGCACGGCGTGATCGACCGGATCTGCGCCATGTCCGATATGACGAAGCCGCGGGTGGCGATCGCGGACACCGACGTGCCCAACGCGTTCGCCACCGGCCGCAACCAGGAGAACGCCGTGGTGTGCGTCACCACAGGCCTGCTCCGGCGGCTCGACCCGGTCGAGCTCGAAGGCGTGCTCGCCCACGAGCTGTCCCACGTCGCGCACCGCGACGTCGCGGTCATGACGATCGCGTCGTTCCTCGGCATCCTGGCCGGCCTGCTGACCCGCTTCGGCCTCGAGTGGGGCCTGTGGGGCGGCTTCAGCAGCCGCGACCGTAACAACAACGACCAGAGCACCGCGATGGTGCTGCTGATCGTCATCGGCGTCAGCGCGGCCGTCTACGCCATCAGCTTCCTGCTGACCCGCGCGCTGTCGCGCTACCGCGAGCTGTCGGCGGACCGCGCCGCGGCGCTGCTCACCGGTCGGCCGTCCGCCCTGGCGGCGGCCCTGACCAAGGTCACCGGGGAGATGTCCCGGATCCCGACCAAGGACCTGCGGGCCGCCGAGCCGTTCAACGCCTTCTACTTCGCGCCGGCCTTCACCAAGGGGTTCAGCATCTCGACGCTCTTCTCCACCCACCCGTCGCTGGACCAGCGGCTGCAGCAGCTCGCCAAGATCTCCGCGCAGCTCGGCCAGGGAGTCTGAGATGGGCGTGGGGTACGCGCCGCTGCCGGGCCAGGGAGTCTGACATGGGGTTCCTCGACACGCTGCTGGGCCGATCGAAGCCGAAGAAACCCGACCTCGACCGGCTGTTCGCGCTGCCGACCGCGGCCGTCACCCTGGAGGCCGCAGCCGCGCTGACCCCGACCGGAGTGGGCGCGGTCTGCTTCCGGGCCGCCGAGGGCGCGGCGTTCGCGCAGATCGAGAAGGACGTACGCGAGCTCCTCGACGCCGGCGACGAGCCCAAGGTCGAGCTGAGCACCGACGCCTACGGCTACACGTGGCTGGTCTCCCGGCACGGGGCCGACGACCTGGAAGGGCTCGTCACGGACATCCACGCGGTCAACTCCGCGCTGGAGTCCGGCGGGTTCGGCCCACAGCTGCTGTGCTCGCTGGTGGCCTTCACCGGGCCGGACGGCAAGCGCTTCGGCCTCGTCTACCTCTACAAGCGCGGCACCTTCTACCCCTTCGCCCCGCTGCCGGGCGAGAAACGCGACAACGCCCTCGAGCTGCAGGTACGCGGTGCGGTCGGCGCGGACCTGCCGGTCGAGGACGACCTGGGCCGGTGGTTCCCGGTATGGGGCGCGCCCGGGCTGTGACCTTCCTCTTGGAGGCCGTGGGCGTGCGCCGCGGCGACACCGCCATCCTCCAGGACATCACCGCGACCATCCGGTCGGGAGGCTGCACGGCGATCGCCGGGCCCAGCGGCGCCGGCAAGTCGACGCTACTGCGCCTGCTCAACCGGATGCTGGACCCGACCACCGGCCGTGTCCTGCTGGACGGCACGCCGCTCCCGGCGCTGGACGTCCTGGCGCTGCGCCGCCGCGTCGGCCTTGTCGCCCAGCAGCCGACCCTGCTGACGGACACCGTCCTGGACGACCTCCGGGTGGGCCGCCCCGACCTGACGGAGGAGGAAGCACGCTCCCTCCTCGCGGAGACCGGCCTGCCGCCCGGCTTCGCCGAACGTCAGACGGCCGGGCTCTCCGGGGGGGAGGCACAGCGGGTCTGCCTCGCCCGCGCGCTGGCCCTCCGACCGGAGGTGCTCCTGCTGGACGAGCCGACCTCGGCACTCGATCGGGCCAGTGCCGAGGCGATCGAGCGCGTCATCGGCGACATGCGCGCCGCCGGGGGTACGGCAGTGCTGGTGAGCCATGACACGGGCCAGGCGCGCCGGCTCGCCGACGATGTGCTGGTGCTCCGCGCGGGACGACTGGAGGACCAAGGGCCGCCGGAAACCGTCGCCTACCTGCGGGTCGCGGCGCCGTGACCCACGAAAACGTCCACGTCCCGTCCTGGCCGGGCGTCGTGGCGTCCTTCGTCCTCGTCGGGGTCGCCCTGGCCGTCGTCGCGCGGGCCCGACTCCACATCACCCGGGAACTCGTCGTCGCCGTCGTACGGGCCGCAGTGCAGCTGATCGCCATCGGAGCGCTGCTGCTGGCGATCTTCCAGTACGCCGGCCTGCCCGGAGCGTTCGCCTGGGCCGCGATCATGGTCGTCATCGCGGGTCAGGTTGCGGGCCGACGCGGCTCGGGGGTCCCCCGATCCCGGGTGGCCGCCACAACCGGCCTGGCCGTCGGCGGCGGCACCACCCTGCTCGCCCTGGTTCTTCTCGGCACCATCGCCACCCAGGCACGCGTCGTCGTCCCCGTGGCCGGAATGATCATCGGCGGCTCGATGCAGGCCACCGGCCTGGCCCTGCGGCGGGTACGCGACGCGGTCATGAGCGGACGACCCAAGATCGAGGCCCGTCTGGCGCTCGGCCTGCCCGCCCGCGAGGCGTTCGCCCCGCACACCCGCGACGCGCTGCACACCGCGCTCCTGCCCATCATCGACTCCATGAAGGTGGTCGGTCTGATCACGCTGCCGGGCGCGATGACCGGCCTGATCCTCGGCGGCGTCGACCCCCTGACCGCGATCCGCTACCAGATCGTCGTGATGTACATGCAGCTCGCGGCCGCCGCCGTCAGCGCGTACGTCACCACCCGCCTCGCCGAGTCCGCCCTCTTCGACGAAGCCCACCGCCTCCGCGACGCGTGATGTACAGAAAGTTGTACAAGTACCAGGTATCCTGAGGGACATGACGTCCTTCGCGCTCTCTGTACACCCACTGTCCGAGGTGCGCCGACGCCTTTCGGAGACCGTCGCGCGATTCCGGCGCGAGGGTGCTTCCGCGGAACCCGTCGTCTTCGGGTCCCAACGTAAGCCGGAAGCCGTCCTGCTTCCCTACGCCGCCTACGAAGAGTTGGTGGAGTATCGGCGGCGGCGCCATGCTCTCGACGTCGCCGAAGGCTCTGTGCGGGCGGAGGGCCTCGAGCCCTCGGCGGAAACGATCGCGCGCGCGGAACGCTGGGCGCGAGGTGAGATCAGCGAAACGGACGTGTATGAGGAGACGCTCCGGCATTATCGGCGTCTGTGAGTAGCGATCCGTATACAGATCCGGCAACCGGCGTTCTGATCAACAAGCTCGGCATTACCGATGCGGACGAGTTGTCCCGCGCCGAGGCCGACCTCACCTACCTGATGTTGGCGCGGCTCGAGAGGCGTCCGTTGCCCGGGCGCTACGACCTTGCGCATCTGCGATCGTTCCACAAGGTGATATTCGGCGACATCTACCCCTGGGCCGGCGAGTTAAGGACGGTAGCGATCGCGAAGGGCCACGCCTTCTGCCTCCCCCAGTTCATCCGGTCGGCTTCGGATGAGATCTTCAACGGGCTCGCCCGTGAGGGCTACCTGCGGAGGCTCGGTCGAGAGGAGTTCGTCAACCGGTTGACCTTTTACTTGGGAGAGGTCAACGCGGTCCATGCCTTCAGGGAAGGCAACGGTCGTACACAGCGGGCTTTTTTCGGGCAGCTCGCCCGAGAGGCTGGATTTACCGTCAATTGGCGGCGACTGGACGCTGCGCAAAATCTGGAGGCGTCCATCGCGATCATGCGCGGCGATCCCGAGTCGATGCGGCACATGCTGGACGAAGTCGTCGAGTCCGAGTGACCAAGATCCCTGGCGGGCGCCGCCGCCGATAGGGGCGACACCCGCCAGAGATGACGGCTTTCACCCGGCTTACGGGAGGGCGAGCATCTGGTCGAGGGCGGCGCGGGCGTAGTGGGCCGTCTCCTCGTCGACGGTGATCTGGTTGACGACCTCGCCCCGGGCCAGGGACTCCAGCGACCAGACCAGGTGCGGCAGGTCGATGCGGTTCATCGTCGAGCAGAAGCAGACCGTCTTGTCGAGGAAGGCGATCGTCTTGTCCGGGTGCCGGTCGGCGAGGCGCTTCACGAGGTTCAGCTCGGTGCCGACGGCCCACGCCGACCCGGAGGGCGCCTCGTCGAGCATGCGGATGATGTACTCCGTCGACCCGATGTGATCGGCCTCCTTCACCACCTCGTGGCGGCACTCGGGGTGCACGAGGACGTTCACGCCGGGGATCCGCGCCCGGACGTCGTCGACGGACTCCTTGCTGAACCGCCCGTGCACGGAGCAGTGCCCGCGCCAGAGGATCATCGTGGCGTCGCGCAGCTCGTCCGTGGCGAGCCCGCCGTCCGGCCGGTGCGGGTTGTAGACGACGCAGTCGTCCAGCGAGAGGCCCATCTCGAGCACGGCGGTGTTGCGGCCCAGGTGCTGGTCGGGCAGGAACAGCACCTTCGAACCCTTGGAGAACGCCCACTCGAGGGCGCGGCGCGCGTTGGACGACGTGCAGACCGCGCCGCCGTGGCGGCCGACGAACGCCTTGATGTCGGCCGAGGAGTTCATGTACGTGATCGGCACGACGTCGTCGGCGATGCCCGCGTCCTCCAGGACCTCCCAGCACTCCTCGACCTGGTCGTAGGTCGCCATGTCGGCCATCGAGCAGCCGGCGGCCAGGTCCGGGAGCACGACCCGCTGGTCCGGCGAGGTCAGGATGTCGGCGGACTCGGCCATGAAGTGCACGCCGCAAAAGACGATGTACGGAGCCTGCGGCCGGGCGGCCGCCGCCTGAGCGAGCTTGAAGGAGTCGCCCGTCACGTCGGCGAACTGGATGACCTCGTCGCGCTGGTAGTGATGGCCGAGGACGAACAGCCGGTCGCCCAGGGCGGCCTTCGCCGCGCGGGCCCGCTCCACCAGGGCCGGGTCCGAGGCGGGCGGCAGGTCACCGGGGCAGGAGACGCCGCGTTCGCTCGCCGGGTCGGCCCCACGGCCGAGAAGCAGCAGGGGACTGCCGATGTCGATGGTCACTGGGAGGCTCCCTTGGCAAGGACTTATCGTCTTTCTGACGATACGTCATCGTAGGCGGCGGTGGTCAAGCCGCCTGAGACCGCGGTGAAAGAACCCGCCCATTGGGGAATGCCTCCCCGTAGCGGGTACGTTGTGCGGAGAGGCAAGCAACGACGACGGCCGCCACGGAGCGACCGAGCCAATCGGGAGTCAGCACATGACGGTTCCAGCCGAGACCGACACGCAGCAGGGCGTGGTCCTCACCGACGCCGCGGCGGCGAAGGCCAAGAGCCTGCTCGAGCAGCAGGGCGAGGAAGGCCTTGCGCTTCGCGTGCAGGTCCAGCCGGGGGGGTGCTCGGGCCTGATCTACCAGCTCTACTTCGACGACCGCGAGGTGGACGGTGACCTCCTCCAGGACTTCAACGGCCTCAACGTCCGCGTCGACCGGATGAGCGTGCCGTACCTCACGGGCGCCACGATCGACTTCGTGGACACCATCGAGAAGCAGGGCTTCACGATCGACAACCCGAACGCCGGTGGCTCCTGCGCCTGCGGCGACTCGTTCCACTAAGCCTTAAGGCCTCCTGACATCGAGGCTTAAAGGCTGTGCGCGATGATGCCCGTGACCGGGTCCCCCGGACACGGGCATCTGGCGTGTTCGGAGCCGGTGAGGCAGTAGCCTTGCCGGGTTTGGACCGCCATTCGAGACGGCCTCGCGGCAATGACGGGGCCGCCGAACCGACGAGGAGATCGACGTCGTGCGCATCGCTGTTGCCGGCTCCATCGCAACCGACCATCTGATGAGCTTCCCGGGCCGGTTCGCGGACCAGCTCATTCCCGATCAGCTGCACACCGTTTCCCTGTCGTTCCTCGTGGACGAGCTCGACATCCGGCGCGGCGGCGTCGCGGCCAACATCTGCTACGGCATGGGCCTCCTCGGCCAGCGCCCGATCCTCGTCGGCGCGGTGGGCGACGACTTCGCCGACTACCGCTCCTGGCTGGAGCGGCACGGCGTCGACACGTCCTCGGTGCACGTGTCGGAGCTCCATCACACGGCGCGCTTCCTGTGCACGACCGACCAGGACCACAACCAGATCGCGTCCTTCTACGCCGGCGCGATGAGCGAGGCCCGCCAGATCGAGCTGCAGCCGATCGTCGACCGGGTCGACGGCCTCGACCTGGTCCTCATCGGAGCCGACGACCCCGAGGGGATGATCCGGCACACCGAGGAGTGCCGGACCCGCGGCATCCCCTTCGCGGCCGACCCCTCGCAGCAGCTCGCCCGCATGGACGACGTGCGTGAGCTCATCGACGGCGCCGCGTACCTGTTCACCAACGAGTACGAGAAGTCCCTCTGCGAGCAGAAGACCGGCTGGTCGGGCGAGGAGGTCCTGTCCCGCGTCGGGGTCCGCGTGACCACGCTCGGCCCGAAGGGCGTCCGGATCGACCGCGCCGGCGAGCCGAGCCTGCACGTCGACGCGGCCCCCGAGGTCAAGAAGGTCGAGCCGACGGGCGTCGGAGACGCGTTCCGCGCCGGCTTCCTCACGGCGCTGTCCTGGGGCCTGTCCCTCGAGCGCGCCGCCCAGACCGGCAACCTCCTCGCCGCGCATGCCCTGGAGGTCGCCGGGCCCCAGGAGTACACCCTGCACGGCGAGCACTTCGTCGAGCGCTTCGCCGACGCGTACGGCAAGGACGCCGCCGGCGAGGTCGCCCAGCACCTCTGAGCCGCCCCTCCAGCGCTCGCTCCGCTCACGATCGGACCGGAGCGAGCGCACCCCATCATCTGGACTGCGGAGCGCGGCGAACAGACGGCAGAGGACGGACACATCGGGCGTCGCGAACCGCCCTCGTGTCGGCGAGCGCCATCCGGCACGAGGGAAGACGGCGCGTGGGGCGCCGCGAACCGCGCTCGCGGAGCGAGCGCCATCGAACACCGCGCTCGCGCGTCGTTCAGTAGTTACGGCGTATGTGGAACGCCCAGCCGCGGGGGAGTGTCTCCTCGCGGACGAAGTCCTGTGACTTCATGCGGCACCAGGCCGGCACGTCGGTGCGCGCGGCGACGTCGTCGGCCTGCACGGCGATGATCTGGCCGACCGGCACCTCGTGGATGCGCTCGGCCAGCATGATGATGGGAATCGGGCACTTGCGGCCCAACGCGTCGATGGTCAGGACCGGCATGGGTCCGTGGTACGCCGGGGGGGTCGCCTCCCGGGGGGTCTCCCGCTCGGCCCGGCGGCGCCTCAGCCCCATCGCATGATCTCCCTACTCACTTACTGGTCACCCCTGCCGTACGGCGGAGGCGGGCCACGGCGTCGGGCAGAACCGCCAGAAACCGGTCGACATCCGTCGCGCTTGTGCCGCGAGGGAGCGATACCCGGACGTTCCCATGGGTAATCACCCCCATCGCCTCCAGAACATGGCTGGGACGCAGCGTATCGGCCGTACAGGAACTGCCGGAAGAAACGGCGAAACCGAGTCGGTCGAGTTCGGTCAGGAGCGCCTCGCCCTCGACGTACAGGCACGAGAAGGTCACCAGGTGGGGAAGGCGGCGTACGGGGTCGCCGATGACCTCGACGTCCTCGATGAGGTGGGGCACGCGTTCGCGGATCCGGTCGACGAGCGCGGACAGCCGGGGCCCGTCGCGGTTCATCTCGGCGGCGTACGCCTCCAGGGCCGCCGCGGCGGCCACCGCGCCCGGGACGTTCTCGAACCCGGGGACCCGGCGGCCCTCCCGCTCGTCCTCCGGCAGCGGCGACCGCCACCGGGTGTTCTTGCGGACGATGAGCACGCCGACGCCCGGCGGACCGCCCCACTTGTGGGCACTGGCGGCCAGCAGCGACCAGCCGGCCGGGACCTCGGTACGCCCGGCCGACTGGGCGGCGTCGACGAACAGCGGGACCCGCGCCTCCCGGCAGGCCTCGGCCACCTCGGCGACGGGCTGGAGGGTGCCGACCTCGTGGTTGGCCGACTGCAGGCAGGCCAGCGCCGTGTCCGGGCGCAGCGCCGCCGCGAACTCCTCCGGGTCGACGCGCCCCGCACGGTCGACGCCGACCGTCGTCACCTTCCCGCCGTCCCGCTCGTGCAGCGCGGCGGTGTGCAGCACGCTGGAGTGCTCGACCGCGCTGACGACGAGGTGCCGGCCGGTCCGCCGGCGGGCCGACAGCGCGCCGAGCATCGCCAGGTGCACCGCCTGGGTGCCGGACGTGGTGAAGAACGTCTCGTCGGGCCGTACGCCGAACGCGACGGCGATCTTGGCTCTCGCCTGGTCGAGCAGGAGCCGGGCGCGCCGCGCGTCACCGTAGAGCCGCTGCGGGTCGGCCCAGCCGCCGTCCAGGGCTGTGATCAGGGCCTCCCGGGCCGCCGGATGCAGAGGTTCGGTGGACGCCGCATCGAAGTAGGCCACGGAACAGACACTAATGGGGGTCCCACATGGGTGTCCGCGACCCTCACGCTAATGTTTGGTCGACAAGCGTGAACATCGAACTGATCGCCCGGTGATTCGGGCTTCATCGTGGGAAGGCAATCCGTGAGTCCGACCCGCCGTAGGAAGCGGCACATGCCCGCGCGCACTGGAGCGCCGAGCCCGCGTCGGCGCATCCTGCTGGGCGCTGCGGCGCTCTCGATGCTGGCGCTCGCCACGACGGCGTGCTCCGACCAGGAAAAGCGTCTCGGCCTGCCGACGCCGGTGACCGAGCAGGCCAAGCGCGTCGTGACCCTGTGGCAGGGGTCCTGGATCGCGGCGTTCGCCGTGGGCGCGCTGGTCTGGGGGCTGATCATCTGGGCGGTGCTGTTCCACCGCAAGCGTTCCGACCAGCTGCCGCCGCAGGTGCGGTACAACCTGCCGATCGAGATGCTCTACACCGTCGTGCCGTTCATCATCATCGCGGTGCTGTTCTACTTCACCGCGCGCGACGAGACGTATCTCAACAAGGTCAGCAGCAGCACGTCGACGGGTCAGGTCACCCAGGTGAACGTGACCGCCTTCCAGTGGAGCTGGCAGTTCGACTATCCGCAGTACCACACCAAGCCGATCGTCGGTCAGCCCACGTCCCCCGACGGCAACGACAAGCCCGTCCTCGTGATCCCGGTCGGACAGAAGGTGCGTTTCCACCTCGTCTCGACCGATGTCATCCACTCCTTCTGGGTACCCTCGTTCATCTTCAAGCGGGACATCCTCCCCGGGGCCAAGACCGGCGAGGACTTCGAGGTCACCCCGACCAAGACGGGAACGTTCGAGGGACGCTGCGCTGAGTTCTGCGGTGTCGACCACAGTCGGATGCTCTTCCAGGTGAAGATCGTCTCGCCGCAGGAGTTCCAGCAGTTCATCTCGAGCCACCAGGCGAGCGGGAGCGCTCAGTGACCACCACCATCACTCATTCCACCCCCTCCGCCCCGGCCTTCCAGCCGCGGCCGAGCAAGGGCCGCGTCCTCGTGTCGTGGCTCTCGTCCACGGACCACAAGGTGATCGGGTACATGTACCTGATCACGTCGTTCGTGTTCTTCGGCATCGGCGGCATCATGGCGCTGCTCATGCGCAGCGAGCTGGCCAAGCCGGGCCTGCAGATCATGAGCGCCGAGCAGTTCAACCAGCTGTTCACGATGCACGGCACGATCATGCTGCTCATGTTCGCGACGCCGCTGTTCATCGGCTTCGGCAACGTGATCATGCCGCTGCAGATCGGGTCGCCTGACGTGGCGTTCCCGCGCATGAACATGCTGAGCTTCTACTTCTTCCTGTTCGGCAGCAGCATCACGCTCATCGGATTCCTCACGCCGGGCGGCGCCGCCAGCTTCGGCTGGTACGCCTACACGCCGCTCTCGGACATCGTCCGGTCCCCGGAGGTCGGGGGCGACCTGTGGATCATGGGTCTGACGCTCTCCGGCCTCGGCACGATCCTCGGTGGCGTCAACTTCATCACCACGATCTTCTGCATGCGGGCGCCGGGCATGACGATGTTCCGGATGCCGATCTTCACGTGGAACATCCTGCTGACCTCGGTCCTCGTGCTGATGGCGTTCCCGGTGCTGGCCGCGGCGCTGCTGGCCCTGGAGGCCGACCGTAAGCTCGGCGCGCACGTCTTCGACCCGGCCACCGGCGGTGCGATGCTCTGGCAGCACCTGTTCTGGTTCTTCGGCCATCCCGAGGTGTACATCGTCGCGTTGCCGTTCTTCGGCATCATCACCGAGATCCTGCCGGTGTTCAGCCGCAAGCCGGTCTTCGGCTACATCGGCCTGGTCGGCGCCACGATCGCGATCGCGGGCCTGTCCGTGACGGTGTGGGCGCACCACATGTTCCCCACCGGCCAGGTGCTGCTGCCGTTCTTCTCGTTCATGACGTTCCTGATCGCGGTCCCGACCGGCGTGAAGTTCTTCAACTGGGTCGGCACGATCTGGCGCGGGCATCTGACGTTCGAGACGCCGATGCTCTGGTCGCTCGGCTTCCTGGTGACGTTCCTGTTCGGCGGTCTGACCGGCATCATCCTGGCCTCGCCGCCGCTGGACTTCCAGCTCAACGACTCCTACTTCGTCGTCGCGCACTTCCACTACGTGCTGTTCGGCACCGTGGTGTTCGCCATGTTCGCGGGCTTCTACTTCTGGTGGCCCAAGATGACGGGGAAGATGCTCAACGAGACGCTGGGCAAGATCCACTTCTGGCTGCTGTTCATTGGCTTCCACACCACCTTCCTGGTCCAGCACTGGCTGGGCGCGGAGGGCATGCAGCGCCGGGTCCCGGACTACGCCAAGGAGTTCACCTCGCTGAACGTCGTCTCGACGATCGGCGCGTTCATCCTCGCCGTGTCGATGATCCCGTTCCTGTGGAACGTCTTCATCACCACCAAGAACGGCAAGCGGGTCGACGTCGACGACCCGTGGGGCTTCGGCGCCTCGCTCGAGTGGGCGACCTCCTGCCCGCCGCCGCGGCACAACTTCACGTCGATCCCGAGGATCCGCTCCGAGCGGCCGGCGTTCGACCTGCACTACCCGCACGAGGAAAAGCCCGCGGTGACGGCCGCCACCGGGGCGGAGGACTGACATGAAGATCGAGGGTTACCTGTTCGTCTTCTGCGCCCTGTTCTTCGCGATCATGGACGTCATCTACTGGCTGTGGTCGCACGACCCGACCGGTACGACGGCCCTGGCCCTGACCATCGGGCTGGCCGGGCTGACCGGCTTCTACCTCCTGTTCACCGGCCGGCGGATCGACCCGCGGCCGGAGGACGACAAAGAGGCGGAGATCGCCGACGGCGCCGGCGAGCTGGGCTTCTTCAGCCCGCACAGCTGGTGGCCGCTGTTCACGGCGCTGGCCGCCGCGACCGCCGCTCTCGGCGCCGTGTTCGGCTGGTGGCTGCTGCTGATCGGCATGCTCGGGGTCGTGCTCGCCGCGATCGGGTTCGTCTTCGAGTACTACCGGGGCCACTTCTCGCACTGAGACGCCCCCGTACGCACGGAAGGCCGGCACCGCGTCCGCGGTGCCGGCCTTCCGTGCGTAGAGAGGGTCAGGCGGCCAGGGTGTGGCGAAAATCCCGTTCGTGGCGCCCTGCGACGCGCCGCCTGGGCGACGTTGCCCGGCGACCGGAGAACGGCCGCGCAGCCGGACGGGCGGTCCGTCAGGAACGCGCCTGGCGCCGCGTGGCGGCGATCCAGCGGTCCAGCAGAGCGGTGGCCGCGCCGGAGTCGATCGCCTGCAGGGCGCGTGTGTACGCGTCGGCGAGGGCCGCGGTCAGCGTGTCCGCCGGTGGGGTGCCCTCCGCGGCTACGAGCGCCGCAGCGGCGTTCAGAGCCACGATGTCGCGTACGGGCCCGTGCTCGCCGCCCAGCACCGCGTGGGCCACCCGGGCGTTGTGGGCGGCGTCGGCGCCGCGCAGGTCGTCGGGGGTGGCGCGGGGGATGCCGAGGTCGGCCGGGTCGAAGACGGTCTCGGTGGCGGTGCCCTCGCGGACCACCCAGATGATCGACGTCGACGTGGTCGTCAGCTCGTCGAGCCCGTCGTCGCCGCGGAACACCAGCGACGAGCAGCCCCGCTCGGCGAACACCCCGGCGATGATCCCCGCCATGCGCGGGTGGAAGACCCCGACCGCCTGAGCGGAGGGACGCGCGGGATTGGTGAGCGGCCCGAGGAAGTTGAAGACGGTCGGAACCCGCAGCTCGCCCCGGGTCTTGGACGCGTACTTCAGCGCGGAGTGGTAGAGCGGCGCGAAGCAGAACGTGATGCCGACCTCGTCCGCGACCTTCGCCGTCGCCTCCGGGGGCAGGTCGATGACGACGCCGAGCTCCTCGAGGAGGTCCGCCGCTCCACAGGAGGACGACGCGGCGCGGTTGCCGTGCTTGACCATGCGCGCGCCCGCGGACGCCGCGACGATCGCGCCCATCGTGGAGACGTTGACGGTGTGCGCCCGGTCACCGCCCGTGCCGACGAGGTCGACCGCCGGCCCCGGGACGGTGATCGGCCGTGCGTGCGCGAGCATGCCCTCGGCGAGCCCGGCGACCTCGGCGACGGTCTCGCCCTTGGCACGCAGCGCCACGGCGAAACCGGCGATCTGTACGTCGGTCGCCTGGCCCGACATGATCTCGTTCATCGCCCAGGCGGTCTCGTCCGACGACAGCGACTCTCCGTCGATCAGCGCGTTGAGCAGCGCGGGCCACGTCGTACGCGGGTCCATGGGTGCCCCTTCGGGGAGCGGACGGCTACTGGAGGGACAGGCGAGGGTCGGAGTCGCCGACGTGCCCCTCGAGGCGGCGGCGCATCAGGTCGGCGACGCCCTCGGCGAGCGCGACCGGGTCGATCGGCTGGCTCGCCACGGCGTCGGCGCGGGACCAGGTCGCCAGCCAGCCGTCGTCGCGGCGGGCGATGATCACCATGATCGGCGGGCAGTGGTAGATCTCGTCCTTGGCCTGCCGGGCGATGCCCATGCCGCCGGCCGGGCGCGCCTCACCGTCGAGGATCACCACGTCGATGTCTCCCCGATCGAGGTGGACGAACACCGCGGGCTCCGTCGCGACCTCGACGAACTCGACCTTCGGCAGGCCGGGCGCGGGACGGCGGCCGATCGCGAGCATGACCTCATTGCGGGTGTTCGCGTCGTCGCTGTATACGAGGACCTTCATGGTCTCTTCGGTGCTCATCGGCTCATCCATGGGTGACGTGGGCGCGGGATACGAGCCGATGTTACCGGGAGATGACACCGCGGGTCGGGTCGCCCGCCCTGGCGTGCCCGGATGCGCCTCGTGAGGAGCGGAATCGCCTCCACAGGGGGGTCCTGCACGGAGCACCGACAGGTGCCGCAATAATGCTGCCCGTGGCAACAGCAACCGCGACAGAAACGGCACCCCGGTCCCACGCCAACCGGCCCAACCTCGTAAGCGTGGGCACGATCGTGTGGCTGTCGTCTGAGCTCATGTTCTTCGCGGCGCTGTTCGCGATGTACTTCACGATCCGGTCGGTGACCAAGGGGGACGGCGGCCCGTGGCCGGAAGCCCACTTGGACATCCCGTACGCCTCGGCCAACACCTTCATCCTGCTGATGTCCAGTGTGACCTGCCAGATGGGCGTGTTCGCCGCGGAGCGTGGGCAGGTCAGGCGCCTGGGGTCGCTCTTCAACCTCAAGCGGTGGGGTCTGCGCGAGTGGTACGTCCTGTCCTTCCTCATGGGCGCGGTCTTCGTGGCCGGCCAGCTGAATGAGTACCGCACTCTCATCGGCGAGGGCACGACGATCTCCAGCAGCGCGTACGGCTCGGTCTTCTACCTGACGACGGGCTTTCACGGCCTGCACGTGACCGGTGGACTGATCGCGTTCATCTTCATGCTTGGACGCACGTACGCCGCGAAGCGCTGGACACATGAGCAGGCGACGAGCGCCATCGTCGTGTCCTACTACTGGCACTTTGTCGATGCGGTCTGGGTGGGGCTGTTCTTCACCATCTACGGGATCGACAAGATCTTCACCTGACCCAGAACGAGGGATCTTTCGTGAAATGGATCACCGCATGGCGACGGCGCCCGTGGGCGGGCTACGCCGTTGTGCTGGCCGCGCTCGCGATCATCGGCGTCGCCTACGCCGGTGTTTCGCCGAGCTCTGACCGGGCACAGGCGGCCGCCGCCGCGGCGTCGGACCAGGACGTGGCCAAGGGCAAGCAGCTGTTCAACCAGGCCTGCTCGAGCTGCCACGGCGCGAACGCCGAGGGCACGAAGAACGCCCCCAGCCTTCTCGGCGTCGGCGCGGCCTCGGTCGACTTCCAGGTCAGCACCGGCCGGATGCCGGCCATGAACCTCGGCGCGCAGATTCCGCGTAAGAAGCCGGTCTTCAACGAGGAGCAGACGCGTCAGCTCGCCGCGTACATCGCCTCTCTCGGCGGCGGCCCCGAGGTCCCGTCGAAGGACCAGGTCAACCCGGACACCGGCGATGCGGCCATGGGCGGGAGGCTCTTCCGGGCCAACTGCGCGCAGTGTCACAACTTCGCCGGTTCGGGCGGCGCGCTGACCGGAGGCAAGTACGCTCCGCCGCTGACCAAGGCGACGCCCCAGCAGATCTACGAGGCCATGCTCACCGGTCCGCAGGCGATGCCGGTCTTCAACGACACGACGCTGACGCCCGAGCAGAAGCGCGCCATCATCGCGTACGTCACCCAGACCCGCGCCGAGCCCAACCCGGGCGGCAACGGCCTCGGCCGCGTCGGCCCGGTGGCCGAAGGCCTCGTCGGCTGGCTGGTCGGACTCGGACTGATCATCATCGCGGCCATGTGGATCACCGCCAGGAAGCCCAAGAAGAAGCACAATGTCTGATACCAACGACACCCACGGCGCGCCCTCCGAAGAGGAGGAGCGCACGCCCAAGCGCGTCATCGGCACGCCGCCGCAGGTGCAGAACCATGACCTGCTGCCGTCCGCGGAGACGGGCGGGGAGAGCGGCCACGACCAGTACGTGCTCGACCCGGCCAAGGCGCGCAGGGCCGAGCGCACGGTCGCGTTCTTCTTCACGCTGACGTTCCTCGCGGGCGTCGCGTTCATCGTCTTCTACGCCGTCTGGCCGGGCCACGTCGGCAACGACGACATCGACCGCGCGATGCACTCGAACTACGCGCTGGGCACCGCGCTGACGGTGATCTTCCTCGGCCTCGCGGTCGGCATGACGATCTGGGTCCGTCATCTGATGACGACCAAGGAGATCATCCAGGAGCGGCACGAGCTGTCCTCCCCGCAGGAGGACCGGCAGGTCTTCAACCAGTACTTCATGGAGGGCACCGAGGAGAGCGGCCTCACCAAGCGGCCGCTCCTGCGGCGCACCCTGCTGCTGGCCTCCGCCCCGCTGGGCCTGATCCCGGTGATCCTGCTGCGCGACATGGGCCCGCTCCCGGAGAAGAAGCTCCGCCACACCATGTGGAAGAAGGGCACCCGGCTCATCGTCGACGGCACCGGCCAGCCGCTGAAGCCGTCCGACTTCAACTCGCCGGGCGGCATCATCACCGTCATCCCGGAAGTCCCCAAGGACAAGGATCACCCGGACGGCGAGCCCACTCTCGACGAGCTGGCCAAGGCCACGGTCGTGCTGATCAACGTCCCGGAGGACCAGCTCAAGGTCAAGAAGGGCCGGGAGAACTGGAACGTCGGCGGGATCATCGCCTACTCCAAGATCTGCACGCACGTCGGCTGCCCGGCCGCGCTGTACGAGCAGACGACGCACCACATCCTGTGCCCGTGTCACCAGTCGACCTTCGACGCGCTCGACGCCGCTAAGGTGATCTTCGGCCCGGCGGCCCGGCCGCTGCCGCAGCTGCCCATCGGCGTCGACTCCGAGGGCTATCTGATCGCGACGAGTGACTTCCACGAGCCGGTCGGACCCAGCTTCTGGGAGCGGGGGAGGCCCAAGGCATGACAACACTCATCGGCGACCGACTCGGTGAGCGAGGATCGGTGAGCGACCAATGACGACACAGGCACCCCCGAAGGCGGTCGACGCCCCAATCGGCTGGCTCGACGAGCGCTTCGGCACCGTGGGATTCCTCCGCGGCAAGATGAAGAAGGTCTTCCCCGACCACTGGTCGTTCATGCTGGGGGAGATCGCGCTCTACTCCTTCATCATCCTGCTGGCGACCGGCACGTTCCTGACGCTGTGGTTCAAGCCCAGCATGTCGGAGGTCGTGTACCAGGGTCACTACATGAAGCTGTACGGCGTCAAGATGAGCGAGGCGTACAGCTCGACGCTGAACATCAGCTTCGACGTTCGCGGCGGTCTGCTCATGCGGCAGATCCACCACTGGGCCGCGGTCATGTTCGTGGCCTCGCTCACGGTGCACATGCTGCGCGTCTTCTTCACCGGCGCGTACCGCAAGCCGCGTGAGGTCAACTGGCTGATCGGCCTGGGTCTGTTCACCCTCGCCCTGCTGGAGGGTCTGTTCGGCTACTCGCTGCCGGACGACCTGCTGTCCGGCACGGGTCTGCGGATCACCCAGGGCGTCCTGCAGTCGATCCCGCTGGTCGGCACGTACCTGTTCTACTTCGCGTTCGGCGGCGACTTCCCCGGCCACGACTTCATCCCGCGCCTCTACACGGTGCACGTGCTGCTGATCCCCGGCATCCTGCTGGCGCTGGTCGGCGCGCACTTCATGATCCTGTGGCACCAGGGGCACACGCAGTTCCCCGGCAAGAACCGCGAGGAGAAGAGCGTCCTCGGCAAGCCGTTCTACCCGGTGTTCATGATCAAGGCTGGTGCCTTCTTCATGTTCACCTTCATGGTCATCGCGCTGCTCGGGACGTTCGCCCAGATCAACCCGATCTGGCTGTTCGGCCCGTACACGCCCGACTCGATCACGGCGGGCTCACAGCCGGACTTCTACATGGGCTTCCTCGAGGGCGCGCTGCGCATCATGCCCAACTGGGAGACCAACCTGTGGGGTCACACGGTCTCGTGGAACGTCCTCGTTCCCGCGCTCGTGCCGCTGGGCCTGATCATGACCGGCGCGGCGCTGTGGCCGTTCATCGAGCAGTGGGCGACCGGTGACAAGCGGATCCACCACATCGCCGACCGTCCGCGCAACGCCCCGTTCCGTACGGCCGTGGGCATGACCGCGGTCACGTTCTACGGGCTGCTGTGGCTGGGCGGCGGCAACGACGTCATCGCCGACAAGTTCCACGTGTCCCTGTACGCGACGACGTGGTTCTTCCGGTTCGCGGTCTTCATCGGGCCCACCATCGCGTTCTTCGTCACCAAGCGGCTCTGCCTGGGTCTGCAGCGCAAGGACGCGGACATCGCGCACCACGGCGTGGAGTCCGGCATCATCAAGCGGCTGCCGAGTGGCGAGTTCATCGAGGTGCACGAGCCGGCCGGCGAGGAGCAGAGGGCCGTCCTCACGGGCAAGGTCCCGCTGCCCGAGCTGACGCTGGAGGAAGAGGACGAGAACGGCGTACCGGCGCCGTCGGCGCGCAGCCCGCTGGGCAAGCTGCGCAAGGGCCTCAACCGCGCCCTCACCGAGGACGAGGTGTCCGTCAACGGCCACGACGAGGGTCACGACGACGCGGGTTCGCACCACGACGCAGAGGTCGAGCCCGGCGACAGCAAGGCGATCAGCCGCCACTGACGGTCGCCGTCCCACGTGATCGGCCCGCCACCCAGGATCCGGGTGGCGGGCCGATTCGCGTTAGCGACAGGGGCGGCCTGGGGTACGTTCGCCGACGTCCCAGGGCCAGGGGAGGCGGTCGTCAGTCCGCGTCGGGCAGGCCGAGCGCGAAGGCGGCCTCCAGGTCGTGCTGGGAGTACGTGCGGAAGGCGATGTGGGTCTCGGTGTGCGTCACGCCGGAGACCTTGTTGAGGGCGCCGGGGATGACGTCCGCGATCTGCTCGTACTGGCGCACGCGCACGAGCGCGACCAGGTCGAACTCACCGGTCACGGAGTAGACCTCGCTCACTCCGTCGAGCCCGGCGATGGTCTCGGCGACCTCCGGGATGCGCGAGACGTCGGCCTTGATGAGCACGATGGCGGTGATCACGGAATGCCTCCTGCGGTGGTTGCGCGCGGCGTGGTGTCGCCCCGTCGCACAGACTAGTGGAGGCCGTTCGACGCGATCATGGGCGGGCGTATGCGCCGCCGATGGAACTATTGCCAGCTGAGGGCGGCCGACTTGCGGGCGACGGTGCCGCGCCGGACGAGCAGGCCGACGATCATTCCGGCGACGAAGCCGTAGATGTGCGCGACGTACGCGGTCTGGCTCTGGCTGTCGCCGAGGCTGAGCCACTGGAATACGAAGAACTGGGCGAGCAGCGCCCACGAGGGCAGCCGGAACGGGAAGATCGACAGGATCAGCGCGATCGTCCGCGACCGGGGGTAGAGCACCAGGTGCGAGCCGAGCACCCCGGCGATGGCGCCGGACGCCCCGACGAGCGGGGTGTACGAGTCGGGGTAGGTGATCGCGAAGCCGTACGCCGCGATGTAGCCGACGAGGAGATAGAAGACCAGGAACCGGAGCCGTCCGAGACGGTCCTCGGTCGCCGCGCCGAAGATGAACAGGTAGACCATGTTGCCGAGGATGTGGGCGACGCCGCCGTGCAGGAACATCGACGACAGCGCCGACAGCCACGGCCGCTTGTGGTACGGCTTCGGGTGGCAGGCCGCGGCGACCTCCTCCGGCACCGGGTTCGCCCGGTCGGAGAGCAGCTCGTTCGGGACCGCGCCGTACTTCAGCAGAAACGTCACCTGCGCGCACTTGCGCTGCTCCACGCTCTGGTCGTGGTGCCCGATCGAGGCGATCGGCGACAGCAGGAAGACGACGACGTTGGCGGCGATCAGGAAGTAGGTGACCAGGGGCGCGCGCCGCGTCGGCTGGTTGTCGTACAGCGGCAGCGCCACACCTGCTCCTATCGCATCGGCCGACCGGCGCGGTCAACCTTACGGGAATCGGGGCCCTGAACGGCATTTTCGATCCACCGGCGGACGCTTTCGGCGCCGTGGGGCGGGCAGGTCCATGTGCCGTCGACCTCGACCAGGCGCACGCCCGGGGAATCCAGCCAGCGCAGGACGCACTCCATCTCCTCGGCGGAGGCCCGTGGGGTCGCCCCGATGCCGGGGCGGACGGTCTCGGCGGTGGCGACGAGCGCCTCGACGTACGGGACGGGGTGGGCGTTCGGCGGGACGGTGCCGGCGGCCGCGAGCCGGCCGTGGCGGACGACGTGCAGCTCCCAGCCGCCGTCGAAGGCCGGGCGGGCCGCGACCAGCTGTGCGAGCCCGGCCAGGGCCGACAGGCGCTGGCAGCGGGCGGCGCCGCGGACGAAGGCGGCCAGCCGGTCGCGCTGGACGGCGGCCTCCTCGTAACGCAGCTCGGCGGAGAGCCGGTCGATGCGGGCCCGCGCGGCGGCGACGACCGGCCGGACGTCGCCCTCCAGGATCGTGCGGGCGAGGGACGCGTGCCGCACGTACTCCTCCGGCGGCTGGCGGCCCTCGCACGGCGCGCCGCAGCGCCCGAGCTCGCCCAGCGCACAGGTCGCGGCGCGGCCGCTCTCGATGAGCCGCAGGGTGAGCCGCTGGGTGCACTGGCGGAGGGGGACGGCGTCGTGCACGGCGGCGCGCGCCTCCTCGGCCGTGCGGACGCTGCCGAACGGGCCGAGGTAGGTGGCGCCGTCGTCGCGCACCTCCCGGACGATGGACAGCCGGGAGAACACCTCGGCGGTGAGCTTCAGCCAGACCGCCCGCTCCGGGTGGCGCGACCGCCGGTTGTAGCGCGGCTTGTGCGCCGCGATGAGCCGCAGCTCGCGGACCTCCGCCTCGAGCGGGCTGGCGCACACGATGGTCCGGACCCGGTCGGCGATCCCGATCATCTCGCGGACGTGGCGGCGGGTCTCCGACGCGGTGAAGTACGAGGTGACGCGGCTGCGCAGCCGGCCGCTCTTGCCGACGTAGAGGACCTCGCCGCGGGCGTCCTCGAAGAGGTAGACGCCGGGTGCGGCGGGCACGCCGTCGGCCAGGTGGCGCTTGCTGCGCTGCTCGGGCGTCGGCGCGCGGGTGAACCCGGTCAGCTCCTCCAGGGTGTCGACGCCGAACGCGCCGGCGCGCTCCAGCAGCCCGTGCAGGACGTCGACGGTGGCCTGCGCGTCTCTGAGTGCGCGGTGGCAGGGCTCGACGGTGGTCCGGAAGAAGCGGGCGAGGGTGGCGAGCTTGCAGTTGGGGACCTCGTCGCGGGTGAGGAGGCGGCGTGCGAGGTCGGCGGTGTCCACGACCGCCGGCGTCGGCCAGGGACGCTCCTGCGCGGCGCAGGCGGCCTTCAGGAAGCCGATGTCGAACGGCGCGTTGTGCGCGACCAGCACGGTGCCCCTGGCGAACTCCAGGAACGAGGGCAGGACCTCGCCGATCGGGGGAGCGGCCACCACCATCTGCTGCGTGATGCCGGTGATCACCGAGATGAACGGGGGGATCGGCATCCCCGGGTCGACCAGCGTGGCGAACTCGCCGACGACCTCGCCGCCGCACACCTTGACCGCGCCGATCTCGGTGATCGCGTCCTCCTTGGCCGAGCCCCCGGTGGTCTCGAGGTCGACGACGACGAAGGTGACGCCGGCCAAGGGGGTGCCGAGGTCATCGAGGGTGCCCTGCACGGCAGGGCCGACGGAGGCCATGGCGGCACCGTACGCGCGGCGACCGACAAACCCCTCGACGGACCGGTGCCGGATACTGCGGGGTATTCGTCGAGGGGATTGCGGACCGAAGGTCGCCGGGGCGTCTACGCTGGGCAGCGACGGCGACACGGAGCCCGGTGCACGCGTCCCGCACCAGCCCCACCCGCTCGACTCGTGAGGAGTAGATCATCGACACCGGCCCGGGCGAACACCTCGATCAGCCGCTCCCCGAAGCGGTCCGGCAGCGCGTCGTCGAGGCCGCGGCCGACGTGATCGGCGCGCTCCGGCCCGACGAGATACCCCTACCGCTCCGGCGCGTCGCCCGGTTCGAGCCGCGCCGCCGGGCCCGGCTCGCCGCCACCCTCATCGCGACCCAGCTCGAGGACGACACCGCCTTCCGCGAGCGCGTCGCCGACGTCGTACGAGAGAGCGAACCCGTGCTGGGCGAGGCGATCCTGGCGGGGACGGTGCCCCCGGCCGCCGACCCCGTCACCGTCGCCGCCCTCGCCTACCTACTCCGCCCTGCCGGCTGGGCGGAGCGGGTCGATACCGCGCGCCGCGACCTCGAGCAGTCGGCGACGGCGGCCGAGGAGGCGAAGGTCATCCGGCAGGTGGCCGAGCTGCGCGAGCAGATCGCCGCCGCGAAGGCCACCCGCTCCGAGGAGGCCGACCGGCTCCGCGCGGAGCTGCGCGACCTCCGCGGCGAGAACGCCGAGCTCCGCAAACGCCTGCACGAAGCCCGGGGCAAGGCCAAACGCGAGCACGCGCGCGCGGAGGACCTCGACCGCCGCCTCGGCGAGGAGCGCACGGCCGCGTCCGTCGCGGCGGCCACCGCCGAGGCCGAGCTGCGCCGGCTGCGCAGCCGCCTGTCCCACGCCGAGTCGTCCGCGGAGAACGCCCGGCGCGCCGCCCGGGAGGGCCGCAACGTCGACGAGGCCCGGCTGCGCGTCCTCCTGGACGCCCTCACCGACGCCGCCAAGGGCCTCCGCGACGAGATCGCGCTGCCTCCCGGCATCACCCGGCCCGCCGACAGCGTCGGGGGCATCACGCCGACCCGCCCCGGGCACCGCACACTGCCCGGGCGCGCCCTCGCCGACAGCGACCCCGCACTCCTCGACCAGCTGCTCACCCTCCCGCAGGTCCACCTCATCGTCGACGGATACAACGTCACCAAGACCGGCTACGGCGACCTGCCACTGGCCGACCAGCGGACCCGCCTGGTGTCGGGCCTGGGCGTGCTGCACGCCCAGACCAAGGCGGAGGTGACGTGCGTGTTCGACGGCGCGGAGCTGAACGCCCCGGTCGCCGTCCAGGCGCCCCGCGGCGTCCGCGTGCTGTTCAGCGCGCCGGGCCAGACCGCCGACGAGCTCATCGCCCAGCTCGTACGCGCGGAGCCCAGCGGGCGCGCCGTCGTGGTCATCTCCTCCGACCAGGAGGTCTGCGACTCCGCCCGGCGGGCCGACGCCCGGCCGGCTCCCTCATCCCTCCTCCTGCGCCGCCTCGGCCGCACCTGACGGCCTTTCGGTTCCTCGGTCAGCCTCGTTGCCTCGGCCGCCCGCTCCGCTCGCTGCGTCGTCCTCGCTGTGCCTTCTGGTCGCTCGGTCCTCCTCACTCGCTACGCGGGTGGCCTCGTGCCTCGGCCGCCCACTCCGCTCGCTGCGTCGTCCTCGCTCCGGGCCCTTTTGTCGGTGGGTCCTCTTAACGTCTCGTCATGACGAAGACACGAGGAGGAATTCGTGCTCATCGACTGCGAGAAGTGTGAGGTACGCAACGTCGGCTGCGACGATTGCGTCGTTTCCGCCATGCCGCTGATCCCGGCGTCGGGCCTGAAGATCGGGCCGCTGGAACGTCGGGCGCTGGGAGTTCTCGCCGCCGAGGGGCTCGTCCCGCCCCTGCGGATGACGATCTCCATCGACCGCGCATCGTGACGATTCGCGCGCACAGTGTTGCGTGAATGATATGAATTGCTAGAATTCCAGGAGAAGCGGTTGTTACCAGCGTGAGACTTGACTAGTCTCACGCGCTGAGCCGCTCGCTGGTTCGTCGCCCCCCAGGCGACGGCGACGGCCACCGCCGAGTCGTCACGTTCGGTGAGGTCGCCCGTAGTTCGGGCGCCAGCCTCTCACCGACACGACGAGCCGGGGAACCAGGTTTCCGGGGTGAATCGGAGCGCCACACGCTCCGTAGGGCGCCTTCCACGCCCGAATCCGTCAGCTAACCCGGTAGGCGGTCAGTGGGAGAGGGGCGTGCCGCAATCGTGGCAACACAGCGCAGTGCCGACGGCTCAGCCGTCGGATGGTCGGTGAGTGGCGGCATCGGCGGTCGCGTCCTGGCCACCCTGTGCATCGCCGCTTCGGCGGCCCTGGTTCTGCCCGTCGGCACGGCGGAGGCGAAGCCGAAGCAGACGCTGAGCCAGGCGAAGGCCAAGCTGACCAAGCTGAACTCACAGGCCGACCAGCAGGACAACGTCTACAACAAGGCCAAGTCCCAGTGGGAGGCGGCCGACAAGCGACTCAAGGCGCTGAACGCCTCGGTCAAGCAGCAGCGGCAGTCCTGGGCGGACCTGCGGGTCCGCGTCGCGCAGATGGCCGCGTCGCAGTACAAGAACGGCGGGAACGACGCGGACATCCCCACCCTGGTGTCGGCCAAGGACCCACAGTCCGTCCTCGACCAGATGTCGGCGTTCGCGCAGGTGTCGAAGAACCGCTCCACCGAGCTCACCCAGTTCCTGAACGCCGCGCAACTGCTGCAGCGGCAGGAGTCGCAGGCCAAGCAGGCCGAGACCGATCTGGCGCAGAAGAAGAACGCCGCACTCGCCGGCAAGAAGAACATCGAGAAGACGATCGAGCAGCAGAAGGCCCTGATCAAGAAGCTGGGCCCCGCTGCCGACACCGGTGGCGGCGGTGACGACAGCGGTCCGATGCCGAGCAACTGCGGCGGCGGCTACACGGGATCGGCGACCGGCAAGGCGCGCACCGTGCTGGTGTGGGCCTACAGCAAGTGCGGCACCCCGTACCTCTACGGCGGCAATGGCCCGCGCTACGACTGCTCCGGCTTCACGATGGCGGCCTACGCTGCGGCCGGTGTGAGCATCCCGCGCGTCGTCCCCGACCAGTACAACGCGACCAGCCGGGTCTCGCGGGCCAACCTGTCGCCCGGCGACCTGGTCTTCTTCGACAACCTCGGGCACGTCGGCATCTACGTCGGCGGCGGCAAGTTCATCCACTCGCCGCACACCGGGTCGTGGGTGAAGATCGACAGCCTGAGCAACGTCTGGTACAGCTCGCACTACGTCGGCGCGGGCGCGCTCTAAGGACACGATCACCATGGCCAAGGAGCGTACGATCATGTCCAGAACCGCGCGATGGTCCGTCACGACCGCCGGGTTCATCGCCGCCGCCGGGCTGTCCCTGCCCGCCGTTCCGGCGCACGCCGACCCCGCCTCCTCACTGGGCGGGGCGAAGAAGCAGCTGGCGAAGCTCAACGACCAGGTCGACCAGCTCGGCAACCAGTACAACAAGACCAAGGCGGACTACAAGGCCGCTCAGGGCCGGGTCAACGCCCTGGCCAAGTCGGTGCAGGCCGAGCGCAAGACGTTCCAGGCGCTGCGGCTGCGGGTCGCCCAGCTGGCCGTCGACGCCTACAAGACCGGGGACAACGGCTCGATCCCCCAGCTGCTCGGCTCGAAGGACCCGGACGCCGTGCTCTCGCAGATGTCGGCGTTCACGCAGATCGCGCACAACCGTTCGGCGGAGTTCCAGCAGTACCTCGCCTCCGCCCAGCGGCTGGAGCGGGAGCAGGCGCTGCGCGTGCAGGCGGCCCAGCAGCTCAAGACGAAGAAGACCCAGCTCGAGCAGCAGAAGTCGCAGGCCGACGCGGCCGTCAAGAAGCAGCTGAAACTGATCGCCAAGCTCGGCGGCAACATCGACCCCGGCAGCTCCAAGGAGAACTGCTCGATCCTCGCCTCGGGCAAGGCGGAGATCGTGCTGAAGTTCGCCTGTGCCCAGCTCGGCAAGCCGTACGTCTTCGGTGGGTCGGGCCCGAACGTCTGGGACTGCTCCGGGCTGACGATGGTGGCCTTCGCCAAGGTCGGCATCAAGCTCAACCACTGGGTGCCGGACCAGTACGACGCCAGCCAGCGGGTGTCCAAGGCGGACCTGCAGCCCGGCGACCTGGTCTTCTTCCACGACCTCGGGCACATGGGGATCTACATCGGCAAGGGCAAGTTCCTCCACGCCCCGCACACCGGCGACGTCGTGAAGATCTCCAACCTGAGCGACGCCTGGTACACCTCCACCTGGGTGGGCGGCGGCCGGCTGGTCTGAGGACCGCCGGACAACTGAACAGCGGACGCGGCAGGCCGGGCAGAGACCCGGTTCACCGGGGGCACGGAGCGCATCCGGCCCGCCTGTCACGTCATCGCGATCTTCCGCACCGGGGGACGGTGCGGAGTGTTACCTGCGGCGCACGCCATGCGCCGCTCGACCGGACGGGGTCTCCGCCAGAGGCGGCGCTAGGGACAGCGCCCTGATGGCGGGCCGGTTCCGGATTGTCAGAAATGCAGAGAAACGGTCATCACCGACGTGGTCCGACGGGGGCCGCGGGTGACCGTGAACGCCTAATCCGCGGGCACGCGGAACCGGGGACCCAACCGCGCACGAGCGCGGCTTCACGGGGGTGAATCGGGGCGCCTGTTCTCCCACAGGCATGCCGTAGGGCGGCTTCCACGTCCGAACCCGACAGCTAACCCGGTAGGCGTAGTGGAAGGAGAGACCCCTGTCTCGCAACCCCTCGACCGCTTCGTCCCTGCGCCTGCGCCTCGCCGGAGGCATGGTGGCCGCGGGTGCGGTCCTCGCACCCATCGCCCTGACGGTCCCCGCGGCGCACGCCGCGACCCCCCAGTCGACCACCGTCACGGCGCAGAAGAAGCACAAGTCCTGGAGCCAGCGTCACAAGGTCGGTCTGAAGGCGGTCTCCGTCGCGCGTAAGCAGATCGGCAAGTGGTACCGCTACGGGGGCTCCGGCCCCAGGACGTTCGACTGCTCCGGTCTGGTGCAGTACTCCTACCGCAAGGCGGGCGTCCGCCTGCCGCGCACCGCGGGCCAGCAGCACCGGCACATCAAGCTGCACATCCGCTGGCAGAACCTCGCCGTCGGTGACCTGGTGTACTTCAACTACAACAACCACACCGGGATCATCTCCAAGGTGAAGGGCCACAAGATCTGGATGATCCACGCGTCGCACACCGGCACGCAGATCAAGCAGGTCCGGATCGACAACAACAGCTACTACCGGAGCGAGTTCTACGGCGCGGCTCGCCCGTACTGAGCCGGCTGAACCGGCTCGATTCGCCGGGGTCGTCCAGGTGGGCGGCCCCGGCTTCTCAGTTTCGCCCGCTACTATCGCGCGCATGTCGTCGGCGGGCTCCGGGCAGTCACGGGTCGCCGCGCTGACCGGGGTGGCGATCGCGTTGAACCTGGTCACCGCGGTCGGCTACGTCGCGCTGCACCACGGCGCCGGCCGTACGGCCGCGTCGTTGCGCAGCGCCACGGCGGCGCCCACGCCCAGCACGGCCACGGTGACGGCCATCCTGCAGCGCCGTTCCCGCGCGGTCCTCGCCCATGACCGCGCGGCCTTCCTCGCCACCGTCGACCCGTCGGTCCAGGCGTTCCGCGCCGGGCAGGAGACGTTGTTCGACAACCTGACGAAGATCCCCCTGGCGACCTGGCGCGAGTCGCTCGCGGACACCCGCGCCGCGGCCGCTGCCGACGACGGCTGGACGGCCCGGCTGACGCTCACCTACCGGCTGGGCGGTTTCGACGCGGCCGACGTCGCCTACACCCAGTACCTCACCTTCGGCCGGAGTAAGGACGCGGGCTGGGTCGTGTCCGGCGACGGGTCCACGCACGGCCTGCGCGACGACCCGCAGATCTGGGACGGCGGCGCCCTCACCGTCATCCACGGCCGGCGAAGCCTCGTCATCGGCGAGGACGACACCGGAGTCGCGGACGGCACCGGTGCCACCGACGGCCCGGAGACGCGGACCGCCGAGCTGCGCGACATCGCCCGCCGGCTCGACACCGGCGTCGGCCTGGTCTCCGACGTCGTCGGCGACCGCTGGTCACGCCAGGTCGTCGCCTTCGCGCCGGCGACGGAGCAGGAGGCCGAAGAGCTCGTCGGCGACGTCCGGAACCTCGGCGACATCGCCGCGCTCGCCACCGTCAGCGGCACGGCGGGCGACTCGGAGCACGGCGCCGATCGCGTCATCATCACCCCCACGGCGTTCGACCGCCTGAACGGACTGGGACGGCACGTCGTGCTCACCCACGAGCTCGTGCACGTGGCGATGGGCGGCGCCCGCGACAGCCGCACTCCCATGTGGCTGATCGAAGGACTCGCCGACTACGTCGGTTACAAGAAGGCCGGCGTCTCGACGCGTGCGGCGGGACGCGAGCTCGCCGCGCAACTGGCCGCCGGTGACGTGCCGGCCGCGCCACCGGACCGGAACGCGTTCAGCGGCTCGGGCGAGCGCCTGTCCGCCGCGTACGAGGAGGCATGGCTGGCGTGCCGGATGATCGCGGAACGCTATGGAGAGGGTCGGCTGGTGCGGCTGTACCGGACCGCAGAGGCGGAGCCCGGCGACGCGGGCGACCCGCGGATCGAGGACCGCGCCCTGCGGGCGGTACTCGGCATACGTTCGAGCGAGTTCGCCGCGCAGTGGCGCGCCTACCTACGCAAGGAGCTCACGTGACCGAACCGGGCCATATGAAGCCCACAGTGGAGCCTGCGGCGTGGTGGCGGGGCGGTTGCCTGCGCGAGGAGCTCACGTGATGGAGCGGGACGGTATGAAGCCCACAGCGGAGCTTGCGGCGTGGTGGCGGGGCGGCTCTCTGCGCGAGGAGCTCGCGTGACGGAGCCGGGCGGTGCGTCGCCGTCCGCTCTCGTGTCCGATCGCGAACCCGGCCGCGCAGCGCCGTCGGAGGGCTCCCGGCGGACCGCCGCCGTCGCCGCGGCGGTGCTCGGCGCGCTGCTCGTCGTCGTGGCCGCGGTGGTGACGCCCTGGCATCCGCTGCCCGGCGGCCGGATCGCCGCCGACCCGGCGCTCGACTTCACCCGGGACCAGATGGCGCGCAGCGAGGCCTTCAGCGCCGCGCTGGATCCCCCCGCGTACGCCTCGCTCGTCGTCGGCCTGGTCGTCGTCCTCGGCCTGGGGCTGACGCCCTGGGGCGGCCGGCTGCTCGGCCTGGTCACCGGGTCACGCCGGTCCGCCACGGCGGGTGCGAACGTCCCGCTGTGGCGGCGGACCGTGCGGGTGGTCGCCGTCGCGGTCGTGCTCTCCACGCTGACCCAGCTCATCACGCTGCCCTTCGCCGCGTGGTCGGAGTCCGTGCTGCGGCGCTATCACCTGTCGACCCAGAACTGGGGGTCGTGGCTCACCGACCAGCTCACGGGCTTCGGGGTGAGCCTCGTCATCTGGATCGTGGCGCTCGTGGGGCTCCACCTGCTGATCCACCGCTTCCCCCGCCACTGGTGGGCGGCGGCGGCCGCGGGCGGGTTCCTGCTCGTCACGGCGGTCTCGTACGCCTACCCGGTCGTCGTCGAGCCGCTGTTCAACTCCTTCACCTCGATGCCCGCCGGACCGCTGCGGACGGATCTGCTCCGGATGGCCCGCGCGGACGGCGTGCCGGTCCGCGACGTGCTGGTCGCCGACGCGTCCAAGCGCACCACCACGCTGAACGCCTACGTCTCCGGATTCGGGTCGACCCGGCGGATCGTGGTCTACGACACCCTCCTCGTGTCGGAGTCGCCGAAGGAGGTCGAAGCCGTCGTCGCGCACGAGCTCGGCCACGCCAAGCGGAACGACGTGCTGACGGGGACCCTCGTCGGCGGCATCGGGGTCGCGGTCGGCGCGTGCGTCCTCTACCTGGCGATGACCTCGCCGCGGCTGCTGCGCCGCGCGGGCGTGCGCTCGGCGGCCGACCCGCGCTCCACCGCGCTGCTGCTGGCCGCGGTGACCGTCCTGACCCAGATCGCCGGGCCCGCGGAGAATCTCATCAGCCGCCGCATCGAGGCACGGGCCGACGTGCACTCTCTCGACCTGACGCGCGACCCGGCGACGTTCACGGCGATGCAGCGGTCCCTCGGCGTGACCGACCTCGACGACCTGTCGCCGAACCCGTTCGCCTACGCGCTGTGGAACACCCATCCTTCGGGGCCGGAGCGCATCGCGATGGGACGGGCCTGGGCGCGCCTGCACCACGTCCCCGTGCCGCCGCCCGCACGCCCCTGAACTTCGAGCCCAGGGGCGTACGGGCGGTGAGTGCGCCGGTTATTCGGTGACGGGGCTGGTGGTGGCGACGGCCGGGCGGGCGCCGAGCGGCCCGCCGACGGGCAGGGCGAGCCGGCCGCCCATTCCGTTCGCGACGCCGGCCGCCGAGGTGTACCAGGCGACCAGGGCGGTGAGGACGCCGATCCAGCCGCCGAGCTTCACCGTGCCGCTGCTGTGGGAGAGGTTGCCGATGAACAGGATGATCTCGGTCAGCTCCAGGGTGAGGAACACCCCGAACACCGCCGTGCTCACCTGGGTGCTCCACAGGAGCATGTACGTGTTGAAGATCGCGAACGCCAGCAGGATCCAGCCGAGGTCGTTCTGGACCAGGTCCTCCGGGTTCGCCTTCGTGGCCGCGGCCGTCGCGGCGGCCGTCGGCACGACCCAGTGGACGTACAGGGCCAGGCCGATCCAGAACCCGCCGTACGTCGAGAAGGCGGTGGCTCCGAAGACGTTCCGGTTGCGGAACTCCCACATGCCGGCGAGCAGCTGGCAGAGCCCGCCGTAGGCGAACGCGTATCCGAGCCAGGCGTCCGTGCCGTCGGTCCACCCGGCGTTCTTGGCGGAGAGAAGGAACGTGGTGAGGGCGAACGCCGCGAGCCCGAGCGGGGCGGGGTCGGCGATCCCGGATGGCGGGGTGGTCGGGGGTCGGGGGGTCTCGGTCATGGGTGGCTCCTCCTCGTCGTGAAGCTCCCACCGCCGTGCCTCGTCAGGTCCGTAACATCGCGGGCCCGGCGGGGATGGGCGGCCACAAATGACGCGCCTTAACACTAACTCCGTGTTTCGCATTGGTCACGGGGGCGCGTCAGGTCAATCCGATCACTCGTGCGATGCTGGCAATGATGAGGAAGACGCTCGTCGTGACCAACGACTTCCCGCCCCGGCCGGGCGGCATCCAGGCGTTCGTGCACAACCTGGCGGTCCGCCGGCCGCCGGGCTCGCTCGTCGTGTACGCGCCCGCGTGGGAGGGCGCGGCGGAGTTCGACGCGGCGCAGCCGTTCCCGGTGGTCCGGCATCCGACGACGCTGATGCTCCCCGTGCCCGCGGTGCTGCGGCGCGCCCGCGAGATCGTCCGGGCGGAGGGCTGCGACTCGGTCGTCTTCGGCGCGGCGGCACCCCTCGGACTGCTCACCGCGCCGCTGCGGCGGTCGGGCGTCGACCGGTTCGTCGGCATCACGCACGGCCACGAGGCGGGCTGGGCTGCCCTGCCCGGGTCGCGGCGGCTGCTGCGCCGGATCGGCGACGAGGTGGACGTCCTGACCTACCTGGGGGACTACACCCTCAGCCGGATGGCCCGCGCGCTGTCGCCCTCGGCGGTCACGCGGATGCGGCGGCTGGCCCCGGGCGTCGACGAGACGGTGTTCCGCCCCGGCGCGGGCGGCGAGGAGATCCGGGCGCGGCACGGCCTGGCGGACCGGCCCGTCGTCGTGTGCGTCTCCCGCCTGGTCCCGCGCAAGGGCCAGGACGCGCTGATCCACGCCTGGCCGCACGTGCTGCGCGCGGTGCCGGACGCCACCCTGCTGATCGTCGGCGGCGGCCCGTACCGCGCCGACCTGGAACGGCTTCGCGTCGAGCTGGGCGTCGCCCACGCCGTACGGCTGACGGGCGCCGTCCCCTGGGAAGAGCTGTCGGCGCACTACGACGCCGGCGACGTGTTCGCCATGCCCTGCCGGACCCGTCGGCGCGGCCTCGACGTCGAGGGGCTCGGCATCGTCTACCTCGAGGCGTCCGCCACCGGGCTCCCGGTGGTGGCGGGCGACTCGGGCGGCGCGCCCGACGCCGTCCTCGACGGCGAGACCGGCGTCGTGGTCGACGGCCGCTCCGTCCGCGCGATCGCCCAGGCCGTCATCGGCCTGCTGCGCGACCCGTCCGCGGCGCAGGCGATGGGCAAGCGAGGACGTTCCTGGGTGGAGCGAGAGTGGCGCTGGGAGGTCCAGGCCGCCCGTTTCTCCGCCCTCCTGTAACGACCATGGCGCAACCGGCGGTGGCCGCCCGCCGCGGGGTGATCGGCAGCCGCAGACCGCGCCCGCGGCCACCGGACCGTGGTGGCCGCCCACCAAGGGGTGATCAGCAGCCGCAGACCGCGCCCGCCGCCACTGGGGCGGTCAGGGGGTCGGGGGGCGTGCTGACCCGGCCGGTCGCGGTCTCGACGGCGAACCCCTCGCGCGCCCAGTACTCGTAGCCGCCGATCATCTCCTTCACCCGGTAACCCAGGCGGGCGAAGGTCAGCGCGGCGCGGGTCGCCCCGTTGCACCCGGGGCCCCAGCAGTAGGTGACGACGGTCGCGTCGTGGGGGACGAGCAGGGGCGCCCGCTCGGTGATCAGTGCCGTCGGCAGGTGCACGGCCCCCGGCAGGTGGCCCTGCGCCCAGGACTCGGTGCTGCGGGAGTCGACGACGACCAGGCCGGGCACGCCGGCCTCCAGGTCGGTATGGACGTCGGACACGTCCGTCTCGAAGGCCAGACGTGCGGCGAAGTGGCGGGCGGCCTCCTCCGGAGGAGCCGGCGCGGTGGCGAGAACATTCGACATGCCGACGATCGTGGCCGACGGCGTGCGTCCTCGGACAGTGGCGTGGATGCCGCCCATCGATAGGATCCCGCCATGCGGATCCAGCCGAAGCCCGGTGCGACGGTCGCGGTGCTCGCCTACGAGGGGATGTCCCCGTTCGAGACCGGCATCGTCACCGAGGTGTTCGGCCTGCCGAGGCCGGAGCTGGACGTGCCGTGGTACCGCCTGACGGTCTGCGCCGAGCGGCCCGGCCCGGTGCCCATCGTCGGCGGTGCGACCGTCCACACCGAGCACGGCCTGGACGTCTTCGCCGCGGCCGAGACCGTCATCGTGCCCGGCGTGAGCGACGTACGGGGCGAGTGCTCGCCGGAACTGGTGGCCGCATTGCGCCGGGCGCACGACGGGGGCGCCCGGATCGTCTCCATCTGCTCGGGGGCGTTCGCGCTGGCCGCCGCCGGTCTGCTGGACCACCGCCCGGCGACCACCCACTGGCAGTACGCCGACCTGCTGCGCCGCCGATTTCCGCTCGTCCGGGTCGATCCCGACGTCCTCTACATCGACGACGGCGACGTGTTGACCAGCGCCGGAAGCGCGGCGGGCCTCGACCTGTGCGTACACCTGGTCCGCCGGGACCACGGGCCGAGCGTCGCCAACGCGGTGGCGCGGCGGCTCGTCGTCCCGCCGCATCGCGACGGCGGGCAGGCACAGTTCATCGAGGCGCCCGTGCCCAGGGACGCCGGCGACGACCGGATCGCCCAGGCCATGACATGGGTGATGGCCAACCTGCGCGAGGAGATCACCGTCGACGTCCTCGCGCGTCGCGCGCACATGTCCGCCCGTACCTTCCTGCGCCACTTCGCGCGGTGCACCGGGACCAGCCCCACCCGCTGGCTGATCGACCAGCGCATCCAGGCGAGCCTGCCGCTCCTGGAGAAGACCGCCGCGCCGGTCGAGGAGATCGCCCGCACCGTGGGGTTCGCCAGTCCGGTCACCTACCGCTCGCACTTCGTACGGGCGATGCGCACGTCACCGTCGGCCTACCGCCGTGCCTTCACCGCGACGGTGTGACGGGGGTACCGCCGAGCGGACCGGGTTCGAATTGAGGCCGGAAACTGTCCGCATGGCAGCGTAGCGTCGTCTCCGACGGACGTTCCAGATGGCCACGGAGGCAGCGATCATGACAACGAACGGCGAGACCACCCTCACGGGCGAGCGGGTGGACCTCCTGGCGGGCCTGCGGAAGAGCCGGCACTTCCTGCGGTTCACGCTCCGCGACCTGACGGACGAGCAGGCCGCCCGGCGCACGACGGTCAGCGAGCTGTGCCTCGGCGGGCTGATCAAGCACGTCACCGACGTCGAGCGGCGGTGGGCGGGCTTCATCGTCGAGGGACCGAGCGCCATGGAGACCGGCGATCCGGAGGACTGGGCGGCGGGGTTCCGCATGGGCGAGGGGGAGACCATCGCCGGGCTGCTCGAGGCGTACGACGAGGTGGCGCGCCGTACCGAGGAGATCGTGGCCGCGCTGCCCGACCTGGACGCCACCCAGCCGCTGCCGGAGCGGCCGTGGTTCGAGCCGGGCGCCCGATGGTCGGCGCGCACGGTGCTGCTCCAAGTGATCGCCGAGACCTCGCAGCACGCCGGCCACGCGGACATCATCCGCGAGTCCCTGGACGGCGCCAAGTCCATGGGCTGAGCCGGTCGTGGATGGTCGTACGTGATCGCGGTTCGAGGCAGGGGCGCCGCCTTGCCGCCTCCGCGCGTGCAGCGTGATCTCCTATGGCACCGAGGTCCCGGATCGAATCCCCGCACGGCGACCGCGCCCGCCTGAGCGCGGGTGCGGTCGCCGTCGACCTCGGTGCTCGTGCTCAGCGGCGGGCGGTCAGGGTGAGCGTCGCGCCGAGGGCGAGCAGGGCGCCGAGGACGTACGCGAGGGCGGGCAGGCCGTGGGCGCTCAGCGCCCCGGCGACCTGCGGGCCGACGCTGGCGCCGACGAACAGGATGAAGGTGAACAGGGAGACCGCGGTGCCCCGCGCGGGACCGGCGTGGCCGCCGATGGTCTCGATGAGGGCCGGAGCGGTGAGCCCGACGCCGGCGACGAAGGCGTTCAGCAGGATGGCGAGGCCCAGCGTGCCCGGGTGGGTGAACCCGATGAGCGCGGCGGCCACGGCGGTCAGCGTCAGGGCGCCGGTGGCCCGGTGCGTTCCGGCGAAGCGCTGCAGCGCGGGCGTCACGAAGGGGATCGCGAGGATCGCGGGCAGCGCGGCGGCGCGGAGCGCGAGCAGGGCCGCTGCTCCGCCGGCCGCGCCGGTCAGGGCCAGGCCCGTGTAGAGGGCCACGAACGAGCCGAGGACGACCGGCGTGGCGAGGTAGAGGGGGATGAGCCGCCGGTGGGCCAGGAGTCTCGGCATGGCGCGGTAGGCGTCCAGCGGGGAGCCGGCGGTGCCGGGGTGGCCGGGTAGCATGACCTTCCGGAGCGCCGCCGCGACCAGGGCGAAGGCCACCGCGAAGACCGCGAACACCGCGCGCCAGCCCGCCACCGCCGCGATGCCCTGGGCCGCGAGCTGACCGAACACCGCCGAGGCGAGGAACGCTCCGATCACCGCCGACAACAACGTGGCGCGGTGACGCTGCTCGACGCGTTCGGCGATGTAGGTGAACGCGACGGGCGCGAAGGCGGCCGTCGTCATCCCCTGCAGCACCCGCAGGGCGATCGCCGCGCCGAGGCCGGGGGCCAGGCTCACCAGGGTGGTCGTCACCGCCGTCGCGGCGATGCCCGTCACGATGATCCGGCGCCGCCCGAAGCGGTCCGACAGCGGCCCGAACACGAGGAACCCGGCGGCGTATCCGAAGCCGAACGCGCTCGCCATCCACGTCAGCGCGGAGGCGGGGGCGTGCCACTCCCGGCCCATCGCGCCCAGCAGGGGGATCACGCCGTACAGCTGGCCGGTGGCCAGGAGCGCCGTCGCCACGAACGTCACCAGGGTCGGCAGGAACGGGGCGTGGGCCGTCGTCGCCGGGGCGTTGGCCTCCGGGGCGGCGGCGCGGTTCGAGGAGATCAACGTCGTCATGGCCGGAACGATAGCCAACCAACCGGTTGGAGGTCAACCAACCAGTTGGACGGAGAAATCGGATAGGCTCATGCCATGCCGAGATCCACCGCCGAAGCCACCAGAGAAGCCCTGCTCACCGCCGCGCGGGCTGAGTTCGCGGCCTACGGCATCGCCGGGGCCCGGGTCGACCGCATCGCTGAGCGTGCGGGAGTCAACAAGGAGCGCATCTACGGGCATTTCGGCAACAAGGAGAAGCTGTTCGACGCCGTCATGAGCCAGGTGCTGGACGAGGTCGTCGAGATGGTCACCCAGGACGTCGACGACGTCGGTGACTATGTCGCGCGCATGTACGACTACCACCGGGCGCACCCGGACCTGCTGCGCCTGATGCTGTGGGAGGCGCTGCAGTACGGCGACCAGCGGGACTTCGAGGAGGGGCGGCGCGCCCACTACCGCGAGAAGCTGGAGAGGCTGGCGACCGGTCTGGGAGCCGAGCCCTCGGGTGACGTCGGACGCACCCTGCTGACCCTGTGCGGCATGGCGACCTGGCCCAACGCCGTACCGCAGATGGCGCGGCTCATCCTGGGGCCGGACGCCGACGACAAGGACGCGATTCGCGCCCATCTGATCGACTTCGCCCGGTCGGCGGTCGCCCGGCGCACGTCGGTCTGAGTCTCCGGCCGGACGGCCGGATCACGCCGGAGCAGCCGGTCCGGGCAGGCGGCTCACGCCGCGGCAACGGCCCCAGGTGGGCGGGTCGCGTCGGACCAGCCGGTCAGGGCAGGCGCGGCACATCGCGGCAACGGCCCCGGGCGGGCGGTCACAGCGGACAGCCGGTCCGGGTGGGGCACGCCCGGACCACCGGATCGCCGGTTAGGCGTAGAGCGCCTCGATCTCGGCGGCGAAGTCCCGCTCCACGAGGTTCCGCTTGACCTTGAGCGTCGGGGTGAGGTGCCCGGACTCCTCCGTGAAGTCGACGTCGAGGAGACGGTACTTCTTGATCGCCTCCGCCCGGGAGACCGTGGCGTTGGCGTCGGCCACCGCCGCGTCGATCTCCTTGAGCACGTCCGGGTCCTTGACTGCCTCGGCGATGGACAGCGACGTCCTGCCGTGCTGCTGCTTCCACTGCTCCAGTGCCTCGGGGTCGAGGGTGACGAGACAGCCGATGAACTTCCGGCCGTCCCCGACCACCATGCACTGGCTGATCAGCGGGTGGGCGCGCAGGCGATCCTCCAGCGGCGCGGGTGCGACGTTCTTCCCGGCGGCCGTGACGATGATCTCCTTCTTCCGGCCCGTGATCCTCAGGTAGCCGTCGCCGTCGAGCTCGCCCACGTCGCCGGTGTGGAACCAGCCGTCCTCCAGGGACTGCTTGGACGCCTCTTCGTTGTGCCAGTAGCCGGCGAAGACGTTCGGCCCCTTGGCGAGGACCTCGCCGTCGTCGGCGATGCGGACCGTGGTGCCGGGGATCGGCTTGCCGACCGTGCCGATGCGGTTGCCGCTGGGCATGTTGACCGCTATCGGGGCGGTCGTCTCCGTCAGGCCGTACCCCTCGAGGATGCTGATGCCGACGCCGTCGAAGAAGTGGCCGAGCCGCTCGCCGAGCGCCGCGCCGCCCGACACCGCGTGGGTGACGTGCCCGCCGACCGCGGCGCGCAGCTTGCCGTACACGAGCCGATCGAACAGGGCGTGCTTGAGCCGCAGCCCGAGGCCGGGGGACTCGGCCCGGCTGAAGGCGATCGCGGTGTCGGCCGCGATGCGGAAGATGCGGCCCTTGCCGTCGGCGACGGCCTTCTGCTCGGCGCCGATGTAGACCTTCTCGAACACGCGCGGCACCGCGAGCAGGAACGTCGGCTGGAAGGACCCCAGGTCGTCGACGAGGTTCGTCACGTCGGGGGTGTGGCCGAGGGTGACCCCGGCCTCGATACAGCCGACCTCGATGAGGCGTGCGAAGACGTGGGCGAGCGGGAGGAACAGGAGCGTCGAGCCGTCGCGGAGGCCGAACACCTCCGTGAGCGCGCCCTCGGTGGTGTTCCGCGCCGTCGCGAGGAGGTTGGCGTGGGTGATCTCGCAGCCCTTGGGGCGGCCGGTGGTGCCCGAGGTGTAGATGATCGTCGCCAGGTCGGCGGCGGCCCGCGCCTCGCGCCGCTCCGCCAGGTCCTCATCGGAGACCTCGCCGGTCGGAAGGGCGTCGATCCGCCAGACGTGCGCCAGCTCGGGCAGCCGCTCCCGGACGGTCTCGACCGCCTTCTCGTGGTCGTCGGTCTCGACGAAGACCGCCTTGGTGCCGGAGTCGCCGAGGATCCACTCGACCTGCGACGCCGAGGACGTCTCGTAGATCGGCACGGTGATGCCGCCGGCGGTCCAGATGGCGTAGTCGGCGACGGTCCACTCGTACCGGGTGTGCGACATGATGGCCACGCGGTCGCCCGGCTCCACACCGGCGGCGATCAGCCCCTTGGCGACACCGGTGACCTCGTCGGCGAACTCCCGGGCGGTGACGTCGCGCCATCCCGCGCCGTCCTTACGGCGGAGGACGACGCGGTCCGGCTCCTCGGCGGCCCGCGAGAAGAGCGTGCCGGTGAGGTTCGCCGAATCGACGATCGTCACCTGCGCGGGAACGCTGTACTCACGCACGACTACTCCTCAGCTGAGTGCGGCGGCCATTGGTCGCACGGACGCTACCGCTTCAAGATACTGATCGGTAGCCTTCGACGCGTGACACGTCTCGCATTTCTTCTTACCACGCGTGAACGAGTCCGTTGATCGCTGTTCTCCTTCCCGACGTCCGGGAGTGATTGGCGCGAAGCACGCGGCGGTCCCGGCCCGGAGACGGGTCCGGTAACGGGATCGCCGAGAAACGCCAAAGGAGGGCCAGGTCAGAGGCGTCGGGGGCCGGGCGGAGGCCAGAATACGCGTCGGCCGCGGTGGTCGTGGGGGCTGGACCCGGGGGAGACGATGGCGCTGCTCGAGGTGATCGCGATGAACGAGGTGGACGCCGAGGCGGCCGAGACGGGAGGCGCCGACCGGATCGTGGCCGTTGCCGAGCGGCAGTCCGGCGGGTTGTCGCCCGATCCCAAGACGGTCGCCGCGATGCGCAAGACGACGTCGCTCCCGATCCGGGTGATGCTCCGGGCCAAGAGCGGCTTCCGCACGACCGAGCCGGAGCTCGCCCGGCTCTGCCGGGCCGCCTGCGCGCACGCGTCCGCAGGGGCGGACGGCTTCGTGTTCGGCTTCCTCCACGCCGACGGGACCGTCGACCTGTCCGCCACCGCACGGCTCGCCGACGCCGTGCTGCCGCTGCCGTGGACGTTCCACCGCGCGATCGACCACGCGGTGGACCCCGCGGCCGCCTGGCGCGAGATGCGCGTGCTGCGCGGGCTCGACTCCGTCCTGTGCGCCGGAGCAGCGGGCGGCGTCGAGCCCGGGATCGACGCGCTGGTACGCCGGGCCGCCTGCGACGCGCGGCTCATGCTCGTGGGGGGCGGCCTGCGGCGCCGGCACGTGGCGGTTCTCGCGGCGGCCGGCGTGCGCGCCTTCCAGGTCGAGGACGCCGTACGCCCGGCAGCGGCGGGACAGACGCCCGTCGACGCCGCCCGCGTCCGCGAGTGGCGCGCCCTCGTCGACGCCGCCGCCGAGCGTTGATCCCGACAAGTCATACAGTTGGCGCATGCGGGTTCATGTGGTGAGCGACGTGCACGGACGGGCCGACGCGCTCGTCCGTGCCGGTGACGGGGCCGACGCGTTCATCTGTCTCGGCGATCTGATCCTGTTCATCGACTACGAGGACCACGGCAAGGGCATCTTCGCCGAGCTGTTCGGCGAGGAGCACGCCGAGACCTTCATCGAACTGCGCACCCAGAAGCGCTTCGAGGAGGCACGGGCGTTCTCCCGGTCGATGTGGGCGACGCTGGAGGGCGACGCCGGGCCGTACATCGAGGCCGCGGTGCGCCGGCAGTACAAGGAGCTGTTCGGCGCGATGCCGACGCCGGCGTACCTCACCTACGGGAACGTCGACATCCCCCGCCTGTGGCCGGAGAGCATGCGGGCCGGCCAGCGGGTGCTCGACGGAGAGACGGTCGAGCTCGACGGCCTGCGCTTCGGCTTCGTCGGGGGCGGTCTGCGCACCGAATACCGCACCCCGTACGAGCTCGACGACGACATCTTCGCGGCCAAGGTCGCCGCGGTCGGTGAGGTCGACGTGCTGTGCTGCCACATTCCACCCGCCGTGCCCGAGCTGCTGTACGACACGGTCGCGCGGCGTTTCGAACGCGGGAGCGAGGCGGTCCTGCGCATGATCTACGAGGCTCAGCCGAAGTACGTGCTGTTCGGGCACGTCCACCAGCCGCTCGTCCGCCGGACCCGCATCGGGCGGACGGAATGCGTGAACGTCGGACACTTCCGCGCGCGCGGGGTTCCGTACGTTCTCGAGTGGTAGCCGCTACGCTCCGCTCAAGGCAGTGACGCGGTGCCCATTTCCGCCCGATAATCAGCTTGAAAGAGGGAAACGTCCATGGCGGACCGTACGAGCTCCAGCATCACGATCAAGGCTGGAAAGCCGGAGATCATGGCGGTTATCGCCGATTTTGCGGAATACCCTGAATGGGCGGAAGGAATCACCGCGGCCGAGGTCGTCGCCACCAGGGACGACGGCCGCGCCGAACAGGTGCGGATCACGCTGGAGGCCGGACCGATCAAGGACACCTACGTCCTGGCCTATGACTGGGACGACGACGAGGCGGTGCACTGGCACCTCGCGGAGCGCGGCACGATGCTGACCGGCATGACCGGCGCCTACCGGCTCGCCGAGCACGGCGGCGAGACCGAGGTGACGTACGAGCTCGCCGTCGACGTGCGCGTGCCCATGATCGGCATGGTCAAGCGGAAGGCGGAGAAACGCATCATCGACACGGCCCTCAAGGGGCTCAAGCGACGCGTCGAGGAATAGCCATGCGACGGGATCCGACGATGGGCGAGGCCGCGACCGGCGCACCCCATGGCGCGGGCATACGCCGCGGGGCGGTACGGTTTCACGCCGAACGATAGGTAGATGATGACCAATGAGTGAGCAGCCACCATCCGTGCTCTTCGAGGCCGTGCGCCTCGTCGACACGCTCCGCCGGAAGTGGAACGCCGGCAGCGCCCCCAAGGATGACGTGTGGAGCGAGGCGACCAGCGAGGCCTGGAGCGAGCACACGGGAGCGGCGGAGTGCCGCTACTGCCCGGTGTGCCGCGCGATCGCGGCGTCCCGGGAGTCGGGGCCGGAGGTCCTCTCCCACGTGATGGCGGCGGGTGAGCAGCTCTACTCGGCGGTCCGCGAGGCGATGGCAGGGTTCGAGCGCACGCGGCCGCGCCCCCGCGCGGCGGGCGACGACCCTGCGGGCGCCGGCACGGCGACGGGTTGACGGAGGAGAAGCGTCCATGACGCTGACCATTGGTGTTGATGTCGGCGGTACGAAGGTCGCCGCCGGTGTGGTCGACGACCATGGGCGGATTCTGGAGAAGGTACGGCGCCCGACGCCGTCCACCAGCCCGCACGAGACGGCCCGCGTGATCGCGGAGGTCGTCGACATCCTCAAGGCGAAATTCGGCGAGGTCGAGGCGGTGGGCCTCGGCGCCGCCGGGTTCGTGGACGAGAGCCGGTCCACGGTGCTGTTCGCGCCCAACCTGGCCTGGCGCGACGAGCCCATCAAGAAGAAGGTCGAGGGCGTGGTCGGCCTGCCCGTCGTCGTCGAGAACGACGCGAACGCCACCGCCTGGGGCGAGGCGAAGTTCGGCGCCGGCCGGGGCGAGGACCACATGGTCCTCATCACCCTCGGCACGGGCATCGGCGGCGGCCTGATCCTCGGCGGCGAGCTCTACCGCGGCCGGTTCGGCATCGGCGCCGAGTTCGGGCACTACCGCGTCGTCCCCGACGGCCGGCGCTGCGGCTGCGGCAACCGCGGCTGCTGGGAGCAGTACGCCTCCGGCAACGCCCTGGTCGCCGAGGCCCGGGAGCTCGCCCGAGTGTCCCCGGCGCTCGCCGGCCGGCTCCTCGAGCTCGGCGGCAGCCCCGAGGGCATCAGCGGCCCCGAGATCACCGAGGCTGCGCGTGAGGGCGACAGCGCGGCGCTGGAGTGCTTCCGCAGCGTCGCCCGCTGGGTCGGGCAGGGCCTCGCAGACCTGGCCGCCATCCTCGACCCCGGGGCGTTCGTCATCGGCGGCGGCCTGTCGGAGGCGGGCGACCTGCTGCTCGAGCCGGCGCGCGCCGCGTTCGAGAACGCCCTCACCGGCCGGGGCCACCGGCCCTTCGCCGACATCAGGATCGCCGAGCTCGGCCCGGACGCCGGCATCGTCGGCGCCGCCGACCTCGCCCGCTCCCGGTAGGGAGTGAATGGTCACCGTCCGACTCGTCAGCTACAACATCCGGTCGATGCGGGACGACCGGGCGGCGCTGGTCCGTGTCGTCCGGTGCCTGCGGCCGGACATCCTCTGCGTGCAGGAGGCTCCGCGCTTCCTGTTCTGGCAGCGGAGACGGATCTGGCTCGCCCGGCACGCGGCGCTGGTCCCGATCGCGCTCAAACGGGCCGCCGGGCTGGAGTTGTACGCCGGGCCTCGGACCACGGCCGCCGGCGGGCGGCACCGCCTGCTGTCGCCCGTGCCCGGCCTGCACCGTCGCGGCCTCGTGCTCGGCCTGTTCGACGTCCGCGGCGTCCGCCTGCTCGCCGCCAGCGTCCACCTCGACCTCGCCACCGAGCCGCGCCGCCGGCACGCGGAGGAGGTCGCCGACGAACTCGACCGGGTCCGCGCCGAGACCGGCGCGCCCGTCGTCCTCGCCGGAGACATCAACGAACAGCCGGGAGGCCCCGCCTGGGACCTCCTCGCCGGGCGCTTCCAGGACGCGGGCGCGATCTCGCCGTACGGGCTGCCGGAGACCTTCAGCGCGGCAGACCCGAGGCGCCGCATCGACGGCGTCTTCGCCGACGAGGGCATCGAGGTCCTCCGCTGCGGTGTGCCGGACGACCCCGATCTGCTCGCCGACTACCCGGCCGCCACCGACCACCGCCCCGTCCTCGCCGAACTGCGTGTCTGACGGCGCTCGCTCCGCGAGCGCGGTTCGCGGCGCCCCAGGTGCGGGGCCTGCGGAGATCAGACGACGGCGCCGTCGTCGTCCGGAGGGTCGTCGCCCATGCGGAGGACAAGCGCGACGAAGCCGCCGATGAACGCCGCGACCGCGGCGAACGCCGCCCAGCTCGGGACCGACCAGCCGAGGAACACCGACAGCACCAGGTACAGCGGCCCGCCCAGCAGCGCGATCCACGCGAACTTGGTCATCGGGTCCGCCTTCGGCAGCGGCGGCGGGGGCGGGGGGACGAAGTGCTCTTCCTCGTCCTCGGAGGCGGGCTTGACGACCCGGGCCGTCGCGGTGCGTTCCGGACCGGTGTCGTCGCCGGACCCGCCGCCGGACTCCTCGGGCGCCTCGTCGATGTTCTCCTCAGCGGGCCAGGGCACCTCGTCGCCGTCCGCGGGCCGGTCGAACCCGGCGACGATCTCGGCGAAGATCTCGTCCTCGTCGCGCGAGTTGGCGTAGTCCGCGCGAAGCTCGGGGAGGCGTCGTTCGAGGATGTCCTCGGCGGCCTGCTTGGCCGCCGCGTCGGCGTACAGCCGGTCGGTGGGCTCCTCCGGCAGCCGCACGTCGAGGTAGCCGCCGGTCGTGCCCGGTGCCGGCACCGCATAGGCGGCGATGCCCGCCTCCCGGAGCGCGGCCAGCATCGCGTCGGCGAGCTGCGGAGCCAGGTCGGCCAACGGAATATAGGAGTCCGCCGTGAGCCCGTTGCCGCGCCGACTCATACCCCGGTCTCCCGTCGCATCGTGGCCAGGCCGTCGTGCGGCACGTCGGTCGTGGACGACCGGACGTACGGCGTCAACGCCATGGCGCCTCCCCTCGAAACTGCCGTCGGCCGACGCTTCAAGATGAGCGTCTCTGATCAGCTTAGGGATCCGTAGTCACATTAAGTGTTACGACTGGGGGATCTGTCCACCGGGGTGGGGTGGCGTGGGCGTGGAGGTGGAAGCCTGCGCCCAGTGCCGCTCCCTTGGGCCGGTGCCGTGACCGGTTCCGGCGGGTGGTGGGGGTGGTTGAGCTGATCGTGTGCACGGTGGTGGTGCGGACGCCCTGGTACCGGCAGGCCGCGCGGGGCGGTCTGTGGTCCGTGTGAGCGTGTCCCTCCGGACGCTGACCCGCCGGCCTTTGGGGGCCGGGGGTGGAGGGTGCCCCGCGTCGCCTGGGCGCGGGGCGTGAAGATCGGCGCGGGGTCGGTCCGGTCTTGGACCGATCATCCCCACTGGTCTGGTGTTGCTCGGGTGCGGTCGAGGTGATGACCGCGCCCGCTTCGAACGTGTCGATCACGCGGCCGATGGCCATTTGGCCGGTGGCGCGGTCGACGGTGGTTTTGGTCTGGTGGGTCAGGCCGCGGGCGGCGATGCGCCGCCATGCGCCGTGGTCGCGGTCGCCTTGCCAGCCGCAGTCGGGGTTGGGGCAGATCGCCCATTTCCATCCGGGGATGGTGGGCCGGTCGGGGGCCTTGCAGTGCCGCAGCGGCAGCAGACACTGCGGGCAGTGCTTGGAAGTGTTCTTCGGTGGCACGGTGACCACGGCGATGCCGGCCTCGGTGGCCAGGTGCCGCATGTTGGCGACGATCTGTCCACGCGCTGCCTGGGACAGGCGGGTGTTGAGGGTGCGGCCCATGCCCTTGGCCTCCATCGACCGCAGATCCTCCACATAGATCACACTCGCCCCCGCCGCGATCGCCTGATCCACCGTCCACCGGGCGGCCGACCAGGCGAGCGCGTCGTTCAGGCCCGACCGGCGGTCAGCCACGTGCTGGCGTTCGGCCTGCAGCACGGCGTGCTTGGCGGTCAGGTGATGATCCTCCTGGCTGCCGATGAGGCGTTCGTAGGTGTCGGTTTTGGCGTGCAGGTGTTCGCTGTGGCGGCGGAGGAGGTGCTGGCGGGCCGTCACTCCACCGGCGCGGAACATCGCCCTTGCCCCGAGTGCGATGATGGTGCCGTCGGGATGCAACCGGCAGGCCCCGGCGCTGAGCAGGGTGTTCAGGCCCCAGTCGACCCCCAGAGCCGTCGTGTGACCCTTCGGTTCAGTCTTGGGGACGGGGTGGGAGAACGCCAGGTCGGCGTGCACCCTGCCACCACTGGCCGACCCGATGGTGGGGCGCAGTGTGGGCAGGTGCAGTACCGCATCCGGCGGGACGGTGGGCGGCAGCGTGAGCGGGCAGGCCACCCAGGTCCAGTCGGCGTAGGAGCGAGGGTCCGGGCGGGTGGGCAACTGCAGCCGCAGCAGCACCCTGGCCGGGTCGTCGTCGGCGCGTTCCAGGGTGGCCTGCTGGCGGTCGACTGCGGCCAGCACCAGCATCCGGGCCGCGTTTGGCGGGTCCTCCAGTTCGAACACATCGACCGGAAACCGCACGATCCGGTCATTGACCCGCACCCCGTCGGGCACGGTCACACCCCAGCCCAAGCGGCGCAACGCCATCCACGCATTCGACGGCAAGACGCGGCCCGCGCCATCCACCCCGGCGGCCAGCATGGCCACATCACCGGCGTTCCAACGCTCGGCCAGCAGACCGGCGGCCATCCCAGCGACCAGGTCCGCTGCCCCAGCCCACCCGCTCGGCCACCACCCGCGCCGAAACCACCTCACCCGTCCGTTCATCCACCCCACCACGCAGTAGAACGCGGGCGGTCGCGGTCCACGCCACCTGGCCCTCGGCCAGCGCAAGCTTACGGCTCATACGCCACGACCGGACGACACGCGACCAAGCATGTACGCACAGTAGCGATGCGTATCCGCAATCCGCTCGATGATTCGAAAATCCGAGCGAAGTCGGCCCGTCGGGGCGTCGACCGCCTACCGGCGAAGCGCCATCGGGAACAACCACAGCAACTCGACACCCCTCTAGCGACCGCACGGATCCCTAAGGAAGCCCGTGAGTCTACGGCTGCTGCGCCTCGCGATGACGAAAACGTGCCGTGTGCGGATGTGGGTGTGTCCGGCCTGAGATGGGAAGATGATTATCATCCCACGGACGGGTTAACGGCAGGGGGTAGGGGAAGGCGGGACGTTGTTCTACTGGGTCGTCAAGGCGATCTTGGGTCCCTTCCTGTACCTGGTCTGGCGGCCACGGGCACAGGGGACGCGTAACGTGCCGCGCCGTGGCCCCGCGATCCTGGTCGGCAACCACCTGTCGTTCGCCGATCACTTCTTCGGGCCCCTGCCGCTGCCGCGCAAGGTCACCTTCCTGGCGAAGGCGGAGTACTTCACCGGAACCGGCGTGAAGGGCCTCGTCAGCCGGATGTTCTTCCGAGGCGTCGGGCAGGTGCCCATCGACCGTACGGGCGGCCGGGCGAGCGAGGCCGCATTGCGGACCGGCCTCCGCGTCCTGGCGGAGGGCAGGCTGCTCGGCATCTATCCGGAGGGCACGCGCGCGCCGGACAACCGGCTCTACCGCGGCAAGACCGGGGTGGCCCGGCTCGCTCTCGAGTCGCGTGCGCCGGTCATCCCGATGGCGATGATCAACACGTTCGAGCTGATGCCCTCCGGGCGGACGCTGCCACGCCTGCGCCCGCGGCCGGAGGTGCGGTTCGGCGAGCCCCTCGACTTCTCCCGGTACTACGGGATGGCGCACGACAGGGCCGTGCTGCGTGCGGTCACCGACGAGATCATGTACGCCATCATGCGGCTGTCGGGCCAGGAGTACGTCGACCGGTACGCCTCCGACGTCAAGAACGACCCGGCGGCCGAGGAGGGGACCGCGTCGGCAGGCGACGGCGGATCGCGGGTACCGGAGGCCGATGCGGGCGGGCCGGGAGAGCCTGAGCCCGCCGCGCGCGGGCGGGACGAGACCGGCGGACCGGAGGAGCGCGACGCCGAGCGGGTGGCCTCCAACGCGCGGGCGCGCGGCGCCACGAGCGGAGAGTGACGATACTAAGACCCTGGAAGGGCTGATCAGAGCCCTCTCTATCCGATATGGTCTAGACCAATCGGGATGGTCCTGTCCTGAGGGCGCACCGCGTCTTATACGTCCTACCCGCACCACTAGTCTGGTCGGGTGAACCCAGGGTTACGAAGAGGAGTTGGGCATGCGTGTCGGAGTGCTGACCGGCGGCGGTGACTGCCCCGGCCTGAACGCCGTCATCCGCGCCGTGGTCCGCAAGGGCATCCAGGTTTACGGATACGAGTTCGTCGGCTTCCGCGACGGCTGGCGTGGTCCGCTCGAGGGCGACACCCTGCCGCTCGACGTTCAGGCGGTACGCGGCATCCTGCCGCGCGGTGGCACCATCCTCGGATCGTCCCGGACGAATCCGATCAAGATCGAGGGTGGCGTCGAGCGGATCAAGGACAACCTCGCCGGGCTGGGCGTCGACGCGCTCATCGCCATCGGCGGGGAGGACACCCTCGGCGTGGCGCGCCAGCTGTACGACAGGGGCGTGAAGGTCGTCGGCGTCCCCAAGACGATCGACAACGATCTCAATGCCACCGACTACACCTTCGGCTTCGACACCGCGGTGAACATCGCGATGGAGGCCATCGACCGGCTGCACACCACGGCCGAGTCGCACCACCGCGCGCTGATCTGTGAGGTCATGGGCAGACACGCGGGCTGGATCGCGCTGCACGCCGGCATGGCGGCGGGCGCGAACGTCATCCTCATCCCGGAGAAGCCGTTCGACATCGAGAAGGTCTGCGGCTACGTCGAGAGCCGTTTCAAGACCCGCTACGCCCCGATCATCGTGGTCGCCGAGGGCGCCCACCCGGTCGACGGCCAGATGGACACGCAGACGCAGGAGCTCGACGCCTTCGGCCACGTGCGCCTCGGCGGCATCGGCGAGCGGCTCGCCGCGGAGATCGAGAAGCGCACCGGCAAGGAGGCCCGTACGACCGTCCTCGGGCACATCCAGCGCGGCGGCACCCCGACCGCGTTCGACCGGGTGCTGGCCACCCGGTTCGGCGTGCACGCGATCGACGCGGTGCACGACGGGGCGTTCGGCAAGATGGTCGGCCTGCAGGGCACCGAGATCGTCCGGGTCGACCTGGGCGCCGCCACCGACGAGCTCAAGACCGTCCCGGTCCAGCGGTACGAAGAGGCCGAGGTCTTCTTCGGCTGACCGGCGGCCGGGGCGACCCGGCCCGTACGGCCCTGATCACCGGCTCGTGGCACGCGGCGTGCCACGGGCCGGTGTCATGTTCGGGCCGTCGCGTCCTTGAGTGTGTCATGGGCTCAGAAGCGCGGATCGCGTGCCCCGGTGTACACGACGACGACGGTGTAGACGGCCGGGACATCGCCGTCGTTGCGGTAGCCGTGGGGGCGGTCGCCGCGCAGTGTGAGGCCGTCGCGGGCCGGAACGGTGAAGGTCGCCCCGCCGACGTCCACCTGCAGGATTCCCTGCGTGACATGGATGAGCTCGCGGGTGCCGGGCGGATGCCCGCTGTCGTGGATCGGATGGCCGGCGTACAGCGTGTGCTCCCACAGCTCATGACGCCCATCGCTCATCAGCAGTGCGGCCGTGCTGTGCCCGTGACGGGTGACCGTCGCGTCGGCGTAGGGCGCGGGGCTGCCGAGTTCGGCGGGCATCTCGACGAGCTCGCTGATCGGCACGTCCAGCGCCGCGCAGAGCTTGGCCAGAGTGGCGACGCTGGGATGAGTGCGGGCGGTCTCGATCTGATGGATCATGCCGCGGCTGACTCCGCTCGCCGCGGCCAGATCATCGAGCCGCCACCCCTGCCGGGCGCGGGCTGCCCGGAGATTCGCCGCGAGGGTGCGGCCGACTTCTTCGACGACGTCCATCGTGCCAGTATATTGTTATTGACGCGCACCATAATATAACTGCATGGCGTATGAGGCAGTGCTGTTCGACCTCGATGGGGTGCTGGTCGATTCGCTCGGAGTGATCGAGCGGATCCTGCGTGACTGGGCGGTCGCCCATGGCGTGGACGGCGATCGGGCGGTGGCCCTGTCGTACGGACGGCGCGACATCGATCTGATCCGGATCCTGACGCCGCATCTGGACGCAGAGGCGGAGACGGCTGAGATCGTCGCTCGTGAAGAACGTGAGACGACGGGACTACGGGCGCTGCCGGGAGCCGATGTTCTACTGGCCTCGCTCCACCCCGAGGCCTGGGCGGTCGTGACCTCGGGAACCCGCGCGGTCGCCACCGCGCGGCTGGCCGCCGTGAGTCTGCCCACGCCGAAGGTCCTGGTCGCCGCCGAAGACGTACCGGCCGGCAAACCCGATCCCGCGGGCTACCTGCGCGCCGCCCGCCTGCTGGGCCGGAGCCCGGCGCGTTGCCTGGTCGTGGAGGACGCCATCGCCGGTGCGGAAGCCGCCCGCGCCGCGGGGATGGACTGTCTCGGCATCGGGCCGGCCTTCGGCGACCGGCCCGACCTGGTGGTCGCCCAAGTGCCGTCCCTGGCCCAGGTGCGCGCCATCACGACCGCCGAGGGCATCTCGGTCATCACGCATCGCGGAGCGGGAAGGACGGGCGCGTAGCCCGGGTTGGTACGGGTAGTCGCCATCGTGCGCGACACTTGAGAGGCACTCGTCAGTGTCCGTTGGAGGTAGGACGCATGCCCACGCTCGAAACCGCGACGCAGCCCCAGAACGCCGAGCGGCCCGCCGTCGCCGGTGAGCCCTGCGTTCTGCTCAAACTGGGCGAGATCGTCCTTAAGGGTAAGAACCGCGAGCTGTTCGAGCGGCGGTTGCAGAACAACATCCGCGCCGCCGTCAAGGGGCTCGGCATCAAGATCCAAATCTGGCCGCGTGAAGGCGTCATCGTCGTCCGCGCCGAGAGCGGCGAGCTGTCCGACGTCGACGCCGTCGCCCGGCGGCTCACCGACGTGATGGGGATCGTGTGGGTGCACCGCGCCTGGCGGGTGGCCAAGGACGTCGACGCGACCGTCCAGGCGGCCCTGGACCTGGTCGCACAGCACCCCGCGCTCGCCCGCAAGGGCGCGTTCGCCATCCGGGCGCGCCGCCGCGACAAGCGCTTCCCGATCACCTCCTCCGACCTCAACGCCCTCGTCGGCTCCAAGGTCAAGGAGCGCTACGACCTGCCGGTCAATCTCAAGCACCCGGACCTCGCGGTGTTCATCGAGGTCGACCAGCGCGAGGTGTTCGTCTTCACCGACGGCATGCCTGGCGCGGGCGGCCTGCCGGTCGGGATGAGCGGCCGGGCGCTGGTGCTGATGTCGGGCGGCATCGACTCGCCCGTCGCCGCATACCGCATGATGCGCCGCGGCCTGCGGGTCGACTTCCTGCACTTCTCCGGGATGCCGTTCACCGGCCCCGAGTCGATCTACAAGGCGTACGCCCTGGTGCGCGAGCTCGACAAGTTCCAGGGCGGCTCACGGCTGTTCGTCGTGCCGTTCGGCAAGGCGCAGCAGCAGATCAAGTCCTCCGGCGCCGACCGGCTCCAGATCATCGCGCAGCGCCGGCTGATGCTGAAGACCGGCGAGGTCGTCGCGCACAACCTCGGGGGCGCCGCCCTGATCACCGGTGACTCGCTCGGCCAGGTCAGCAGCCAGACCATGCAGAACATCACCGCGCTCGACGACGCGGTGAGCCTGCCGATCCTGCGTCCGCTCATCGGCATGGACAAGACCGAGATCATGGCCGAGGCGCGGAAGATCCACACCTTGAGCATCTCGGAGCTGCCCGACGAGGACTGCTGCACCGTGCTCACCCCCCGCCGCGCCGAGACCCGCGCCAAGATCGACGACCTCCGCCAGATCGAGAAGCGGCTCGACGCGGGGGAGATGGCCGAGCAGCTCGCCGCCAACCTTCAGGAGCACCGCCCCTCGTACGGCGAGCACAGCGCCTGACGGGTCAGCGGCGCCGGTCTTGTGAACGCTCGGGCCTGCCGGCGAGGGGTTTGGTCCATGGCCGTCTACTCGGACGACACGTTGTCTCGCCTGAGTAGACGGCACTGGCGACGATGGGTGGCTCGGGCGAACTCGCAGCCGAGCATGCGCGGGCCCCGCCATCCGCGACGGCCGGCAGGCGTTCGACAGCAGCCTCCGGCCCGGTGGGGCGGCGGCGCGGGCGTCGTGTGAGGGTTAGGAGGGCCGGGCGTGCGGGTCGTGGGCGCGTACCGCCGCCGCGACGGCTGCGTCCTCGGACTCGGCGCGGGCTTCGAGGCCCGCGATAACGCCCTCGATGTTCGCCTGCGGCTGGTTCTGGCTGAGCTTGAACTTGGCCTCGATGCGGCTGATGACCAGCTCGACGCCGACGACGGCGCGCAACTGCCCCTGGATGAACTTCATTGGTGCCTGGTCGACGGACCAGGGCTCGGCGCGGCCGTCCTCGTAGCGGTCGGTCAGGCGGCGTATCTGCGCCTCGGTCCAGGCCGGGTCGTCGTGGACGACGAGCCGGCCGTACACGTGCGCGGTGATGTAGTTCCAGGTCGGCACCACCCGGTGGTGCTCGGCCTTGGTCGCGTACCACGACGGCGTCACGTACGCCTCAGGCCCCCGGACGATCACCAGGGCCTCGCCCTGCACCGGCTCGCGCCACTGGGTGTTGTTGCGGGCCAGGTGCCCGATGAGGGCGCCTTGGTCGCCGGTGGTCGGGTCGTATTCGAGGGGCAGGTGGGTGGCGAGGAGGCCCTGCGGGGTCATGGTGATCAGGTCGGCGGCGCCTTGGTCGGCGAGGAGGGCGCGGACGGTGCCTTCGTCGGGGGTGAAGTGCTTGGGGATGTACACGGTCGGTCTTTCGGCTACGGGGCTGCGGGGGGCTACGGCTACAGGGGTATCACCTCGCACGCTAAACCTTGCCCCTGGGGACAAGGTCAAGCGTGGCGGGTGGGTGAGATGAGGTGTCCGGGTCGTCGGCCGGGAGAGAGGTATTCGGTGGGCCGGCCGGGCCGAGACTGCTACGCGCCGTCTGCCCGGGCGAGACACGGTCTCGCCCGGGCAGACGGCGCGTACGGAGACGAATCTAGTGGCAGGTTTTGCCCGAGCACTTCTCCAGGCGGTGGAGCAGCGAGGTGAGCTGCTTGAGCCGGGCCGCAGGCAGGCGGGTGACGGCGTTGTCGAGTTCGTTCGGGTCGCGGCTAAGGTCGTAGTACTCGCGCTCGCCGTCGGCGTACTCGACGTACACCTCGTGCCCGGTGCGGACCGCTTCGTAGCTCGGCGGGTTGCCGCTCGCGGCCGCCTGCAGGTCCGGGTCGCCCGCGAGGTGGTCGGGGCCGTGGTGCTCGATGAGGACCCCGTCACGGCTCTTCTGCCCGGGCCCGGCCTTGAAGAACGGCGCGAGGGAGCGGCCGTCGACCGCTGCCGGGACCTTCACTCCGGCGAGGTCCTCGAAGGTCGGGCACAGGTCGGTGTTCTGCGCGAGGGTGTTCGTCGTGTGGCCCGCCGCGACGCCCGGGCCCTTGACGACCAGCGGCACCTTGATATCGGTGTCGTAGGCGGTCATCTTGCCCTGTGCGAGTCGGTGCTCGCCCAGGTGGAAGCCGTTGTCCGAGCTGAAGACGAGGTAGGTGTCACGGTCGACGCCGTTGTTCTTCAGCGCCGTCTGAATGTTGCCGATCATCCGGTCGACGGCCTGCACGGCCTGCGCCCGCTTGCGGAACACATTGTCGATCGTGGTGATCTGCTTCGCGGTGAGCTTCTTATGGTTCTTGATCCATGCTGGTTTGTCGGACATGTCGGCCTCGTTGAACGCCGGGCCGCGCGGGGCCTTCAGGCCGGGGAACTTGTTCTTGTCCTGCGGGGCCGGGGTGTACGGGGCGTGCGGGGCGAAGGTGGCCAGCTCCAGCACGAAGGGCTTGCCCGCCTTGGCCGACTGGCCGATGAACTGCTGTCCCTTATTGCTCAGGACGTTGGTCAGATAGTCCTTCGGCTGGTGGCCGTACTTCACGACGCGGCCGTTCTCGTTGAGTGAGTAGTTGAACTCGGGGTAGCCGTTGCCCGCGACGTCCCACTCGCTCCAGCCCGGCGGCACCGGATCCGACGGCTGGTAGCCGTTGAGGTACTTTCCCATCATCGCCGTGCGGTAGCCGGCCGCCTGAAGTGCGGTGGCGAAGGTGTGGTTCTGGTTCCCTCGGGCGTTGAACGTCTGGTAACCGCCGTCATTGCCGCCGTTCGTGAAGACGCCGGTGTTGTGCGGGAAGCGCCCGGTGAACGTCGTGGTCCGCGACGGGCAGCACAGCGAGTCGGTCACGAAGTAATTGCCGAACGTGGTCCCCTGTTGCTGCATCTGCTGGACGTGCGGCATGTACGGGACGAGGTTCATCGCGAGGTCGTCGGTGAGGACGAAGACGATGTTGGGTGGGGCCTTTTTGGGAGCCGCCACGTGGTTCGAACTTCGCTCGGCGGCCGCCGCGCTACAGGCGGAGAGCGCGAGGCAGGCCGCAGCGGTGAGTGCCAGAATCCGCTTCATTGTCAGACCTTTCGTCGACTGCGGTCAGGCTGCCGTAAGACTCTTGGAAAATCATCGGAACGGGCTGGCACGATCATGGGAGTACGGCATCGAGAGGACGCCTATTCCGGGCATGCGGCTTTGCGTGCTCCGAACCGCCGAAATTGGCGACACGTGACGCGCCGGGCGCTGAAATGCGACGTTTTATGCCTGGGGCGTGCGCGGCGGGACGCTGAGGATGGAGTGGTAGTAACCGGGCGGGTCGGGCTCGTCGACGGGACGCCCCTCTGCCTCCACCCAGGCGTGCGCCATGAAGGGTTCGGTACGGACACCCACGTGCCACGTGGGCCAGACACCGTACGCGCGGCACAACAGCGCGGTGGCCAGTGACCGTTGCAGACATCCCTCGCCCGCGCACAGCACGCTCGTCGTCACGACGGCGTGGCGGGCCCGGCGGGCCCGGTCGTAGTCGGCCGGCCTGGCTCCTGCCCGCAGGAGCACGAGGATCACCCGTATGCGCCGCGGCGGCAGCCGGGCCAGCACCCGCGCTGCCCCGACGACCAGGAACGTCAGCGAACGCAGGAACAGCGGCAGCCTGCCGCCGCCGGTCACCGTGACCGGGGCGCTCACCGCGCGGTCTCCTCGACCACCTTGGCGGCGCGCAGACTCTCCACGAGGGCGGCGACGTCCGTGCCGGCGCGCTCGACGTCGACGGCGTGCCGCTCGGCCAGTGTGCGGGCCACCTCAGCCTCGGTCGCCCCGTCGAGGAGCATCCGCAGGACCAGGGCGCCGGTCGGGTTGAGCTGCCAGTACCGGCCCGCCGCCTGGTCCAGCAGCACGAGCCCGGTCCCGGTGTCGGCGGTGGACACGTCCCGGCGAAGTCGCAAGGTCATGGTCGTCCCTTCACTGCGGCGTCGCGTGACGTACGGGCAGCGCGCAGCCAGACTTCGCAGGCGAGAGTCGCGTCCAGCGCGGGCAGGCCCAACGTCGGTGGGTAGAGCGAGAGGCAGGCGGAGCGCAGCGCCTCGGCGTCGACCAGTCCGAGCCGGGCCAGCAGCGGGTCCTCCAGCAGTTCGGCGATGCGAGCGCGGAACCGGCGCAGCCCGGCGTGCCCGTCGACCGCGTAGTGGCCCTTGGTGGTCCTCTCCAGGAGATCCCGCGGAACGGTCCCGTCCATCGCCCTGGTCAGCAACGGCTTGTAGAGGCGAGGGTCGGTCCGTTCCTCCATGCGCACGGCGAGGCACGCCTCGAGCACCCGGTCGTCCAGGAACGGCACCGCGAGCGTCAGTCCGGCACGGCGGGCCTGCCGCACCGCCTGGCGGTATGTCCTCGCGCCTTGGCGGGCGAAGACGAGCGCTTCGTGCCGGGCGCGGTCGGGGGCCAGCGGCGCCGCCGTTCCGGCCGCCTCACGGACCAGGTGGCGTACCGTCTCGACGGCCTGATCGGTGGCCCAGGGGGGCAGCCGGAACGCGGGCTCCCAGTGATGCGGTTCTCCGGCGATGGACCCGGGCCGGTCGACGTCCTGCGCGGCCTCTGCCAGCCAGCCGCCATACGGGCGTGTGTCCGCGAGCGCCCGAAGCGATCCGCCGAGCGGCCATCGGTACCGGGCGCGGTATCCGCGCAAGTGGGACAGGGCGGTGAGGGAACGCCGGCGCGCGAGCGTATGCAGGTAGGCCGGCGGGCACTGCAGGACCTCGTCCCCGCCGAAGCCGCTCAGATGGACACGCGATCCTCGTCCGGCCATCCGCTGCCAGACCGCGTCGGAGCGGGCGACGTCCCGGAAGGCGCCGAACGGCTCGTCCATGGGCGGCACCGCGACGATGCCCTCGTACGGCAGAGGGACGTCTCCCGGGTCGATGAGATCGTGGACGACCCTGCCTCGCGTCGTCAGACGGTCGGCGGCACGCACCGCCCACGCCACGTCGTCGTTGCCCGGGTCGGTCGTGGCGACCGTCGCGCCGAGCAGGTCGACGTCTCGTTCGGCCGCCAGAAAGCACAGCGCCGTCGAGTCCAGGCCGCCGGAGAGGTCGGCGCTGATGATGCCACCGCCGGCCGTACGGAGGGCCACCGCCTCGGCCAGTCTGTCGGCCAGAACGCCGGCGCCCTCGGCCAGAGGGAGGTCCGGCTCGGGAGGTCGCCACCACAGGACCGCCCGTTCGTCACCGTCGTCGCCGAGGAGGAGGTAGTGGTCGGCGGGTACGCCCCGTACGCCGCGCCATGGCGTCCTGTCCGCCAGCGCGAAGGGGAGCCACGGATAGAGCAGGTACAGGGCCAGGTGTTCTTCGTCCACGTCGGCGCCGACCAGCGCGGCCAGCGTGTCGGACCGGTCACTCGCCACCGTCACCCGGCCGACACGGGTCCGGAAGACCCGCCTGAGCCCAGAGGCGCTTCCCTGCACGCGGACGCGGCCGTCAACGCTCGCGATCAGGTGGAAGCTACCGGCCATGGCGGAAGCGGGCCGGTCGAGGTCGGCCACCGTACGCGTGCCGGCGACCTGGTCGGCGAGGAGGGCGGCGGTGCCGCGGCACTGCCCCAGCACCGCCACCCGTACACCGTCGGTACCGGCGAGCCGTAGTTCATCCGGTGACCAGCACCCGATGAGAAACGGCCGCCCGGAGGGATGAGGCACCTCTTGCGAGGCCCCGGGCCGTAGGACGGCCGCCGTGTCCGCGGCATCCTCCCGATCGGGAAGGGCCACGAACCATGTCTCGCCGGAACCGTTCATCACCGGTCTCAGTGGGGGATGTGGCCGTGGAACTCGGGGATCAGACCTCCGGCACCCTTCGTTTGTTCTGCGAAGGATCCCGCCTCGGCCAGCATCGGGGGTTCGTAGGGAAGCGGCTCGTCGGGAATGCGGTCCATGGTCCTCCTCAACCTTTCGCCGGACCGTTTCCCCGGTTTTACCCCGGCCCCGACGAGGTGATCAATTTCCCTTTACCGAATCTTTGCGGTAAATGAGCGCCCGTCCTCTCGGCTACGGCTTCAGCGTGAGCGCGCGGGCAGGGTGAGGATGACCAGGCTGGCCGCGAGGAGGGCCAGGCCGGTGAGGGCGATGGCGCCGAGGTGTTCGCCGAGGACGACCAGCCCCAGGACCGCCGCGACGGCGGGCTCGGCCAGGGTGAGCGTGGTCGCGGCGGCGACCGGCGTCGTCCGCAGGCCCCGGCCGTACAGCAGGTAGCCCACCCCGGTCGTGATCACGCCGAGGTAGAGCGCCGCCGCCGCGCCGGGTCGGGTGAGCAGCCAGCCGGAGTCCGAGACCAGCAGGACCGGCAGGAGCAGCACCCCGGATCCGCCGAACAGCGCGCCGAGCACCGCGCGGCTGTCGTCGCCGCGGGTGATGAGGAACGACGCGACGGTGGCGTACGCCGCGTAGCCGCAACCGGACAGCAGGGCCAGCGCGATGCCCACCGGCTCCACGCCGGCCGCCTGGCCGCCGAGGGTGAGGGCCGCGCACCCGGCGACCGCGCCCGCCGTGGACAGCAGCCAGCGCGGGGTCAGCGTGCCCATGCGCAGCAGCCGGGACAGCAGGCCGGCGAAGACGGGCCCGCTGCCGATCGTGACGACCGTGCCGGTGGCCACGCCGGTACGGGCGACGGCGCTGAAGAACGCCGTCTGGTAGACGGCGGCGAGCGCCGCGCCCAGCAGGAGGAGTAGGCGGGTCCGCGTGCCGCGGGCGAGCAGGGGCCTCAGGCCGCCGCCGCGCAGGGCCACGGCGAAGAGGAAGGCGCCGCCGATGAGCAGGCGTGCGGCGCCGACCGCGATCGGGTCGGCGTGGATGAAACTGCGGACGGTGCCGGTCGTGCCCCACAGGGCGGCGGCCAGGACGATGTCGGCGGATCCGCCGCGCCTCTGGCGTACGGGCACGGCGGAAGAGACCTCGGAGATGGTCAAGGAGAACGCTCCAGATTAAGGAAACCGATCGGGGTCCGTGAATCCGGGGCGCGCCGAAAGAGCCGCGTCAGCGCGGCGTCAGAGAAAATGCCCGGCGGTGCCGGGCGTGCGTGCGGTGGCCCCGGTCAGAACCGGGGCGGCCCGAGCTGGGCGGTGTAGTACGCCATGCCGGAGAGCCTACCGGGAGGTCGGTCGGGGCCGGGAGGCCGGTCGGGGCCGGGAGGTCGGTCGGGGTCGGTTGGTCGGGAAGGACGGGTTGGTCGGGAAGGACGGGTTGGTCGGGTGAAACCCTGTCCGCCTGCCGCGGCGCGCCGCCCGGGGGCCGGACGGCGCGCCGCGGCACGGGCATCAGACCTGGGTGAGGGTGCGGCCGACCACGGGCGGCAGGTCGCGTACGGTTGCGGCCAGCTCTTGAATGTCGCCGTCCACGAGGGCCTGCGGGCCGTCGCACAGGGCGCTCTCCGGGTGCGGGTGCACGTCGATGATGACGCCGTCGGCGCCGACCGCGATCGCCGCGCGGGTCAGCGGCAGGACCAGGTCGCGCCGCCCGCCGGAGTGGGACGGGTCGACGATGACGGGCAGGTGCGACAGCCGCTGGGCGACCGAGACGGCCGAGATGTCCAGGGTGTTGCGGGTGGCCTTCTCGAACGTGCGGATGCCGCGCTCGCACAGCACGATGTCGAGGTTGCCGCGCTGGGCGATGTACTCGGCCGCCATCAGCCACTCCTCGATGGTGGCGTTCATGCCGCGCTTGAGCATGACCGGCTTGCCGGCGCCGCCGACCGCCTGAAGCAGCGCGAAGTTCTGCATGTTCCGGGTGCCGACCTGGAGCATGTCGGCGTAGGAGGCGACGAGTTCGACGTCGTGCGGGTCGACGACCTCGGTCACGATGGGCATACCGGTCTCGGCGCGCACGTCGGCCAGGATCCGCAGGCCCTTCTCCCCGAGTCCCTGGAAGACGTAGGGGGAGGTGCGCGGCTTGAAAGCGCCACCCCTCAGGAGGGTCGCGCCCGCCGCCTGGGCCATCCGCGCCGCCTCGAGGGTCTGCTCCGGTGTCTCGACCGCGCAGGGCCCGGCGATGAGCGTCATGGTGCCGGGACCGATCGGTACCCCGCCGACCCGGACGACCGAGCGGTCGGGGTGGTTCTCCCGGCTGACGAGCTTGTACGGGACGGAGATCCGCACGACGTCGGTGACGCCGGGCAGGGCGTGCAGGTTCAGCGTCCCGAACTGCTCGACGTCGCCGACCAGCCCGATGATCGTGCGGTTGACGCCCCGGCTGACGAACGCCTCGCCGCCCGCCCCCTCCACCAGCGCGACGACCGCCTGGATATGTGCTTCCTCCGCCTCGGCGGACATGACCACGACCATGGTGCTCCCCTTCGGTAAAACGACAGATGCCCCGGACCCATCGGGCCCGGGGCATCTGTCAGTGGTTGCCTTTTAGCGCAGCGTCCTCCTGGCAGCCACCCGTGTCCCGGGCCCGCCATAGGTAAAGGAGAAGACGTTGCTCACGGAGAACAGCCTAACCGATGTGCGGAGCGACCGTGAGGGAGGGGCTCGGCGCATACCGTCGGCGGGGGGTGGCAGGATGGCCGATGACCATGAGCGGGGATTCGAAGAGGCGAGGACGACGCGGTGGGGCCTGAGGATCGCCTCCCGCCGGGGCAGTACGTCCCGCGCGGCTGGCCCGTCCTGCACTACGGCCCGGTGCCGAAGTTCCGGCCCGAGCGCTGGGACCTGCGGGTGTACGGCGCGACCGAGGCGGGACGCGAATACCGGTGGACCTGGCCGGAGGTCGCGGCGATGCCGCACGCGAAGGTCACCGCCGACTTCCACTGCGTCACGAAGTTCACCGTCCCCGACGTGGGGTGGGAGGGCATCCTCACCGCCGCCCTCGTACGGCTGGCGCCGCCGGCGGGCGAGGCCACGCACGTCATGGTGTGGGCGGAGTACGGCTACAGCGCGAATCTCCGGATGACCGACTTCCTCGCCGACACGACGCTGCTGGCCACGCGCCGGGACGGCGAGCCGCTCGCGCCGGACCACGGGGCTCCGCTGCGGATGGTCGTCCCGCACCTGTACGCCTGGAAGAGCGTGAAGTGGGTGCGCGCCATCGAGTACCTCACAGTGGACCGCCGCGGTTTCTGGGAGGAACGCGGCTACCACAACGTCGCCGATCCGTGGCGCGAGCAGCGGTACTCCTACCAGGAGGACGACCTTCCGGCCTAGGGCGGGAGGCGCCGCTCGCTACGAACGGGATTCGTCAGACCCGCCCTGGGGACTTGGCGAAATACCGGCGTTTCCGTGACGGTGGCATTACCGTCTGTGTTCATGTTAGGAATTTCGCTCGAGGCCGTTCTCGCTGCGACGGCGGCCCTGATGGCCGCCGCCGCCGGTTGGTCGCTGGGGTCGGCGCGCCGCCGTGACGAACACGACGTGCCAAGCGGTGAGGCGTCGTTCGCCGTCCTGCACACCATCTCCCTCGCGTCGGCCTCGCTGCGCACCGGCCTGAGCGAGGAGTCGGCGCGGCGTGCCGCCCGTCACCTTCGGGAGCTCCTCGGCGTTCCGGCCGTCGCGGTCACCGACACCGAGCGGTTGCTGGCCTGGGAGGGCTCCGGGGGCGACCACGCGGGGCAGGTGCTCCGGCTCGCCTCCCCGGTGCTCGGCACCGGGCGGCCGCGCGTCGCGGCGTCGGCGCAGGTCGCCTGCGGTGACCCCGGCTGCCCGCTCCGGGTGGTGGTGATCACGCCGCTGACCATCGAGGGCCGCGTCGCCGGGACCCTGGCCGCCTACGGCGAGGGCGTCCGTGACGAGCGCCTGCAGACGCTCGGGGAGGTCGCCCGCTGGGCCTCCGGGCAACTGGAGCTGGCCGAGCTGGATTCGTCCAAGACACGACTCGTGGAGGCGGAGATGCGGGCCCTGCGCGCCCAGATCTCCCCACACTTCGTCTACAACTCGCTGACCACGATCGCCTCCTTCGTCCGCACCGACCCCGAGCGCGCTCGTGAGCTGCTGCTCGACTTCGCCGACTTCGCGCGGTACTCGTTCCGCGACCGGCGGGACTTCACGACGCTGGCCGAGGAACTGCGGTCGATCCACCGGTACCTGCTGCTCGAGCGGGCCCGGTTCGGCGACGAGCGGCTGCGGTTCAGCGTCGAGATCGCGCCCGAGGTGCTGCCGGTCGCGGTGCCGTTCCTGTCCCTGCAGCCGCTCGTCGAGAACGCCATCCGGCACGGCATGCAGTACGGGACCGAACGGTTCCACGTACGCATCACGGCGCGGGACGCCGGCGCCGAGGCGGAGATCAGCGTGGAGGACGACGGGGTCGGCATGGACCCCGGAAAACTGCGCGCCCTCCTGGCGGACGGAGGAGAGGACGCGGCGTACGGCGGCATCGGCCTGGTGAACGTCGACCACCGCCTGCGTCAGGTCTACGGAGAGGAGTACGGACTGGTCATCGAGACGGCCGTCGGAGCGGGGATGAAGGTCGGCCTCCGCGTACCGAAGAGCCACCCAGGTGTCGCCGCAGGGTAAAAGAAACCGACTACTTGGTGAAACGAGTTGCATACTCACGGTAAAAGAGGGAGTCTCCTGCCATGCTTCGCGTGCTCGCAGCCGACGATGAGGCCCCCGCCCTGGAGGAGCTCACCTACCTGCTCCGCCGACACCCGCGGATCGAGCACGTCAAGCCGGCCCGCGACGCCGCCGAGGCGCTCCGCGAGATCGGACGGATGATGAAAAGCGGTGAGCGGCTGGACGCGGTGTTCCTCGACATCTGCATGCCCGCGCTCGACGGCCTCGACTTCGCCCGCCTCGCCGCCGGCTTCGCCGACCCGCCCGTCATCGTCTTCGTCACCGCCCACGACGAGTTCGCCGTCACGGCCTTCGAGTTCGGCGCCGTCGACTACATCCTCAAGCCCATCGACCCCGACCGCCTCGGCGAGGCCGTCCGCCGCGTCGACGAGGCCGTCCACCGGGAGATCACGCCGTACGAGCCGGAGACGGACGAGGTGATCCCGGTGGAGCTCGGCGGGCGCACCCGCCTGATCTCCCGCGCCGACGTCACCCACGCCGAGACGCAGGGCGACTACATCCGCCTGCACACCGCCGACGGCAGCTACCTTCTCCGGATGCCGCTGGCCGCGCTCGCCGAGCGCTGGCGGACCGCCGGCTTCATCCGGATCCACCGCAAGACGCTCGTCGCCGCCGCGCACATCACCGAGCTCCGCTTCGACGAGGGCCGCGCGCTCGTGCAGGTCGGCGACCTGCTGCTGCCGGTGAGCCGCCGCCACACCCGGGAGGTGCGCGACCTGCTCATCCGCCGCTTCCGGCAGAGGCCCCCATCGCCAGATGAGTGAACGCGTCACCGTCACCAGCCCGCGCGGACGCTCCAGGCGGCCCCTGCGCCGTGTCACCGGTGACCGGAGCCGCGTCGACGCGGCGCCCGTCCGCGCGCTCATGCGCGTCCAGGCCGGACACGCCGCCGTGACCTGCGTGATCGTCGCGTTGATCACCGGCGGGCTGCCGCTGTTGTTCGCGTGGGAGCCCGCGCTGTCGCGGGTGCGGCTGTTCGGCGTGCGCCTGCCCTGGCTCGTGCTGTGCGTGGTCGTCCCCGTCGTATGGGTCGCCGTCGCGCGCCGGCACGTACGCCTCGCCGAGCGCGCCGAACGCGACTTCGCCGCCATGGCCCGGCACGAGTGACCCCAGGGCGTGTCGACGCCGAACCCCCGGAAGGTGGTGGGACTCGCCGCCCGGCGAGGAGAACACATGATCACAATGCTCGCGATGGCCCTGCTCATCGCCTCCCTGGCGACCGTGCCGGCGCGGGGCCGGCCCGCCAAGGTATCCGACCTGTACACCGCCGCCCGCGAGGTGTCGCCGTGGTGGAACGCCTCGGCGATCAGCGGCGAGTACGTCTCCGCGGCGGCCTTCCTCGGCATGGCCGGTCTCGTGCTCGCGTACGGCGCCGACATGCTGTGGCTGCCGATCGGCGCCGCCGCCGGTCACGTCGTGCTGCTCGCCCTCGTGACGGCCCCGCTGCGGCGCTCTGGCGCGTACACCCTGTCGGACTTCGCCGAATGGCGGCTCGGCTCGCGGCGGGTGCGCCGCGCGGTCAGCGCCTGCGTCCTCGTCATCGGCTGGTTCTACCTGCTGCCGCAGTTCCAGGGGGCCGGAGTGACCCTCGCGGTGATCAGCGGTCTTCCGGTGTGGATGGGCTGGCTCGTGGTGGTGGCCGCCGTCGTCGTGCTCGTCCTCCCCGGCGGAGTGCGCAGCATCACCGGCGTCCAAGCCGTGCAGTTCTGGCTGAAGCTGACCGCCGTGACCATCCCCGCGCTCGTGTTCCTGGCCGTCTGGCGGCTGCAGAACGACGCCGACGCCGCCCGGCCCCCGTACTTCCACCGTGAGACCACGGTGACGGCCGACACCGCCGCCGGCATCCACCTGACGGCACCGGCCGTCGTCGCGGTCACCGGCGTCCTCGACGGCCGGCGGCACACCGGTGAGCGGCTGCGCCTCCCGGCGGGCCGGCACCGCGTACGGGCCCGGACCCGGCTCCGGTTTCCGGCGGGCGCGGCGGTGCCCCAGACATCCCGGATCGCGCTGCTGCGCGGCGACCGCTGGGCGACGCCCTTCGCGGGCGGCCGTCAGCATCCGCTCGCCGCCACCTACTCCGTGCTCCTGGCGACGATCCTCGGCACGATGGGCCTGCCGCAGATCATGGTGCGCTTCTACACGAACTCGTGCGGGCGCGCCGCCCGGCGCACCGCCGGGCTCGTCGTCCTCATGCTGGCGGTCTTCTCGCTGTTCCCGGCGTTGTTCGGCACGCTCGGCCGGCTCTACACGCCGGAACTCCTGATGACCGGCGACACCGACGCGACGCTGCTCCTGCTGCCGCACCGGATCGTGCCCGGCGTCAGCGGCGACCTGCTCACCGCCCTCGTCGCGACGGGCGCGTTCGCGGCCTTCACCTCCACGTCGTGCGGCGTCGTGGTCGCCGTGTCGGGCAGCATCGCGCGGGGCCTCGGGGGTGGCGTACGCGGCTTCCAGACCGCCGTCTTCGTCGCCGTGGCCGTGCCGCTGCTGCTCGCGCCCTGGGCCTGCACCCCGCAGTCGGCGGCCCTGGTGACCGTCTCGTTCGCCGTCGCGGCCTCGTCGCTGTGCCCCCTGCTCGTCCTCGGCGTGTGGTGGCGGCGGATCACCCCGCCCGGCGCGCTTGCCGGACTGCTCGCCGGCGGCTTGCCGGCCACCGCCGCCGGGCTGGCGCGGGTCCTCGGCGACCCCGGCACCGGCTCCGGCTGGCTGGGCACCCTCCTGGAGCAGCCTGCGATCGTCACCGTTCCGCTGGCGTTCGCGGTGACGGTCGCGGTCTCACTCCTCACCCCCGGGTGGATCCCCGACCGTACGGACCGGGCGATGGCCCGCATGCACCTGCCCGAGAACCTCCTGTCGGAGGGGCCGCCGTGAACCGTTCGTCGCGTCGCACCGACCGCTCGGCATTCGATTACGGAACGTATACCGCTCGCTACTGACCGTTTGCCGAGGCAAGGCCAATATGGGTTTCGCGGGGCTGCGCGGGGACTCTAGGGTTTCGGACACAGCAACGTTCTCGGGACGGCCGCCAGGCTCCGACTCGGGGGGGTGGACGCCAGGCGGCGCGCCTGGGTGCTGCTGAACGGTCGGGGGGTTGTTCAGCGGCACCCAGGCCTTTTTCATGCCGGGGCCGTGCCTGCATCGGGCGCACGGGCTGCCGAGTGCCTCTCCCTCCGTCAGGCAGACGGAGGGAGAGGCCCCAGTCGGCCGCGAGGCACACTCGGAGGGGCTTGAGCGGGACCGTGAAGCTCAGCCCGAGGTCGACCGCGAGAACTCGCCCGGAGAGACCTGGGCGGGGCTGCGGGGCTCACCCGGAGGGGCTTGAGCGGGACCGTGAAGCTCAGCCCGAGGTCGACCGCGAGAACTCGCCCGGAGATGCCTGTGCGGGACTGCGCGGCTCGCCCGGAAAGGCCTGAGCGGGGCCTGGAGGCTCACCCAGGCGCCTCGAGGCGAGCCGGGAGGCTCACGCGTCGCGGAGCTTCTTGAGGGTCTCGATGTCGGCGCGGTGCGGCTCGGCGCTGCGGCCCGGGGTCTCGATGATCAGGGGCACTCCGCGGCTCACCGGATGGCGGAACAGTTCGGCGAACGGAGCCGCGCCGATCAGACCCGCGCCGATGTTCTCGTGCCGGTCCTTGCAGGAACCGCAGGCGTCCTTGCTGTCGTTGGCGTGGATCAGTTTGAGCCGGCCGTCACCGGCGCTCTCCGCGAGCGCGTCGAGGGTCTCGGCCACACCGCCCCGTGCCGTCAGGTCGTGCCCGGCGGCGAAGGCGTGACAGGTGTCGAGGCAGACGCCGGCACGCGGGTGACGGTCGACGGCGTCGAGGTACGGGCCCAGGTCCCGTACGGTGGCGCACAGCATGGCGCCCTGGCCGGCCATCGGCTCCAGGAGCAGGTCTGGGCCGTCGTCGGGGATCTCGTCGAGCAGCGGCAGCAGGTGCTCGCGGATCTGCCGCATGGCGTCCTCGCGCGGCTGGGACACCGCGGAGCCGGTGTGCACGACCACGCCGCGCGCGCCGATCGCGGCACCGCGTTGCAGGGCGTGCCGGATCGAGGCGACGGAGTTGGTGATGGTCTCGGGGCTCGGCGAGCCGAGGTTGATGAGGTACGGCGCGTGCACGAACACCGGCAGGTCGTGCTCCTCGCCGTGCTCGCGCAGCCGCCGGTCCTCGTCGGGCTTTCCGGCCGCACGGGCCCAGCCCCGGGGGTTGCTGACGAACACCTGGATGGCTTCGGCGCCGATCTCGGCGGCGTAGCGCAGCCCGCCGGTCGCGAGCCCGCCCGCCACCGGAACGTGCGCCCCGATCGGATTGATGGGTTCAGTGGCCATGACCGGTCCAGCTTAGTGCCGCGTTGGTGCTCCTCAGGCGAGCGCCGACGCCGCGAGGCTCGGATGCCGCCGATCGACGACCGACACCGCCTCTCCGGTGTGCACCGGGGTGGCGGCGTTCAGTGCCAGATCTTGACGACGGTGCCCTTCGGCAGCGGGGTGTTGGCGGGCGGGTCCTCACCGGTGACGACGTCGCCTGCCTGGCCGCCGGTGACCTGAGGCTGGAAGCCGTTGTCCATGAGCGTCTGGGCCGCCTGAACGATCGGCTGGCCGACGACGTTGGGCACGGGGACCGGCTGGCCGCCCTGGTCGTTGCCGCCGCCGTTGTTGCGCTGCTGGAACTGGCAGATGAAGTCCAGGGGAGCGCACTTCTTCTGGGCCTTGGTGACCTTGACCACGACGGCCTGCCCCCGGGTGACGGTCTGGCCGGCGGGAGGGTTCTGGTCGACCACGGTGTTCGGCTGCTGGCCGTCGGCCGGGTCCTGCTCCTGCCACTGGACATTGAGGCCCAGCTTCGCGAGCTTCTGGGCGGCGACATCGCGCTTGAGGGTGATCAGACTGGGCATCTGCATGCCCGTGCTGACGACGAGGGTGACCGGGTCGTCCGGGCTCTGCTCGGTGCCGGCCGCCGGCCGCGTCTTGATCACGGAGCCGCTCGGTACGGTGGTGCTGCCCTGCTTGTCATCGTCGTCGGCGACGGTGAGCCCGGCCTGCTGCAGCTTCTGCTTGGCCGTGTCCTCCGGGTCGCCCTTGACGCTCGGGATCTTGACCGGTTGCTTGCCCTTGGAGAGGACCAGGGTGAGCAGGGTGCCCTTCTTGACCTGGGTGCCCGCGGTGGGCTGGACCTCGGCGACCTTGTCCTTGGGGACCTTCGGGTCGAAGCGCGAGGACCCGACCTTGACCTTGAACCCGACCTTGGCGGCGTTGACGCGGGCCTGTTCTTCGGACAGTCCCACCAGCGTGGGCACGCGCTCCTTGTTGCCCACCGTCTCGAACCACACGAGTCCGCCGAGCAGCAGCACGACGACGAGACCGGCGGCGATCAGCCCGTACAGGCCCGGCGGCCGCAGCAGCCGGTCCCGCATCGCCGGAGGCGGTGGCGGCGGCTGGTGCTGGATCGCCATCGTGTGCGGGCCGAACGCTTGGGTTCCCGCGTGCGGCGGCGGGTAACCGCCCGGCTGGTGGCCGAACATCTGCGTCGAGCCGTCGACGGCCGTGGCGCCGGTGACGGGCGGAAGCTGGGCGGGAGGAGGCGGCGGGGCCGGCGCGACTGCGGCCAGCGCCGCGTCGACCTCCGGCGGCAGGATGCGGTAGATCTCACCGGCCGCGGCGTGGAAGTGGTCGGCGTCAGAGGGCCGGCGGGCGGGGTCACGGTTGGTGGCGCTCGCCACCAGCGCGTCGAGTTGGGGCGGCAGGCCGACGATGACGCTGGAGGGCAGCGGCACCGTCTCGTTGACGTGCTTGTAGGCCACGGCCAGCGGTGTGCCGCCGTCATAGGGCTGGCGGCCGGTGAGCAGCTCGAACAGCATGATGCCCGCGGCGTAGACGTCGGTGCGGGCATCAGCGTCACCGGAGATGACCTGCTCGGGGGCGAGGTATCCGACCGTGCCGATGATCATGCCGGTCTTGGTCTGCTTGCTCGCCGTCTCCGCCCGGGCCAGGCCGAAGTCGGCCACCTTGACCTGCCCGTCGGCCGTCAGCAGGACGTTCTCGGGTTTGACGTCACGGTGGATCAGCCCGGCGCGGTGCGCGGCGCCCAGTGCGGACAGCACCGGCTGCATCACCTGCAGCGCCTCGCGCGGGCCCAGCCGGCCGCGCTCGGTCAAAAGGTCGCGCAGCGTGCGCCCCGGGACGTACTCCATCGCGAGGAACACATAACCCTTGTCAGTGCCCTGGTCATAGACCGCGACGACGTTCGGGTGGGACAGGGCGGCGGCGTGCTTGGCCTCGCCGATGAAACGCCGGACGAACTCCTCGTCCCCGGCGAGGTTCCCATGCATGACCTTCAGCGCCACCGTACGGTCGAGCTTCGTGTCGTGACCTTCGTAAACGGTGGCCATGCCTCCGCGGGCGACACGTGACCGTACGAGGTAGCGCCCGTCGAGCACCTGCCCGACGAGGGGGTCCGCAACCGTCGTATCCATCAGGGGGAGTGTATTAGGGATCGCGGCGCATACTCGTCATCACTCCGGATCAAAGCATCAATCCTTGTACGATCGAGACCATTCTCCCCGGCGAACCGCCTGCTGAGCCGCCACCGATGAGCCGAACCACTTCGGAACGAATTCCGGTTAGACGGTACGCCAGGCGGAGGCGTTCCGGGCCGCGAGGGGCACGCGGACGGCCGGTTCACCCGGCCGAGAGGGGCACGAGAGCGGCCCGTTCACCCGGCTGAGCTCAGCCCCTCCCACGGCGAGGACGCGTGGGCGTAGCGGCGCTTGGGGATCCGGCCCGCGAGGCGGGCCAGCCGGCCGGCCTCCACCGCGCGCCGCATCGCCTCGGCCATCAACGCGGGCGACTGGGCGCGGGTGACGGCGGTCGCGAGCAGGACGGCGTCGCAGCCGAGTTCCATGGCGAAGGCGGCGTCGCTGGCCGTTCCCAGGCCGGCGTCCAGGATCACGGGCACCCCGGCCTGCTCGACGATCAGCTCGATGTTGTGCGGGTTCCGGATGCCGAGCCCGGAGCCGATGGGGGAGCCGAGCGGCATCACCGCCGCGCAGCCGGCCTGCTCGAGCCGCCGGGCGAGCACCGGATCGTCATTGGTGTACGGCAGCACGACGAACCCGTCGTCGACGAGCCGCTCCGCCGCGTCGAGCAACTCGATCGGGTCGGGGAGCAGCGTCCGCTCGTCGGCGATCACCTCGAGCTTGACCCAGTCGGTCCCCAGCGCCTCCCGGGCCAGCTTGGCGGTGAGCACCGCCTCGCCCGCGGTGAAGCACCCGGCGGTGTTCGGCAGGATCCGGATGCCGCATCGGCGGAGCACGTCGAGCACGGAGCCAGGGGCGTCCCCACCGACGCGGCGCATCGCGACGGTGGTCAGCTCGGTGCCCGACGCGACCAGCGCATCTTCCAGGACGTGCATGCTCGGCACGCCGCCCGTACCCATGATCAGCCGCGACTCGAAGCTCTCGCCCGCGATCACGAGCGGCTCCGGCCGGGTCGCCGGGAGGTCGGTCGGGGCCGGTTGGTCGGGCAAAACAGGTTGGTCGGGAGAGACACGGTCGGCCGCATCCCCTCCGGCACGGGCGACGGTGCGGTCGCCGGTCACGGCGTCGAGGGCCGCCGTGGGGCCGCCTTCGGCGTGTTCCTGCATGTCAACCTCCCTGGACGGCGGTCAGCACCTCGATGCGGTCCGCCTCGCGCAGAATCGTGGTCTTCCAGTCGGCGCGCGGCACGACCTCGTCGTTCAGCGCGACGGCGACCCCGGCCGGTCGCTCGGTCAGCGACGCGACCACGCCCGCCACGGACGACCCGTCGGGGGCGTCCCGTTCGGCGCCATTCACGGTGATCTTCAATCGTGGAACCTTCCAGCTGAGAACGGCCGGATGACTTCGGGCGGCTCTCCGGTCGCGATGGTCTCCGCGAGGGCGTCGGCGGTCACCGGGGTGAGGAGCACGCCGTTGCGGAAGTGACCGGTGGCGAGCAGCAGACCGGGGACGGACGACGGCCCGAGCACCGGGGCGTTGTCCGGCGAGCCGGGCCGCAGGCCGGCGCTCACCTCCTCGAAGGCCAGCTCGGTCACGCCGGGCACCAGCTCGCGGGCGTCCCGCAGCAGCTCCCACAGCCCGCCCGCGGTGACCGTCGTGTCGTAGCCCATCTCCTCCTGGGTCGCGCCGATGACGAGCTCGCCGTCGGCGCGGGGCACCAGGTAGACCGAAGAGCCCCGCACCAGGCCGCGGACGGTACGGCCGAGGAAGGGAACCGGACTGCGCAGGCGCACGACCTGGCCCTTCACCGGGCGGACCGGGGGGACGGCGTCCGGCGGCAGCCCCTTGATCTCGTGGCTCCAGGGACCGGCGGCCAGGACGATCTGGTCGGCGGCGAGGGAGTCGCCGCCGGCGAGGCGCACGCCGGCGGCACGGTCGTCGATCAGGATCTCGGCCACGCGGTCACGGATCAGGGTCCCGCCGAGCCGGTCGATGGCCGCCAGCAACGCCGCCGAGAGGCGACGCGGATCGACGGAGCCGTCGTCGGGCGCGAAGAGCCCGCCGCGCGCCGACGGCGCCAGCATCGGCTCCCGGCGCCGGCACTCCCGGCCGGTGAGCGCCTCCGCGGCGAGGCCGAGCGACTCCTGGAACCGGCGCAGCTCCTCCAGGACGGCCAGGTCGTCGGCGTCGAGGGCGACCTGCAGCACCCCGTCACGCCGGAACGCGGTGTCGACGCCGGAGACCTCCTCCAGCTCGGCGACGAACGAGGGGAACCGGTCGCGCGAGACGATCCCGAGACGCAGCAGGGCGTCCTCGCCGTACCCGAGCTCGGTGACGGGGGTCAGCATCCCGGCGGCGACGCGCGACGCCTTGCTCGCCGGTTCTGGATCGACGACCGTGACGCGGATGCCACGGGTCAGGGATCGCCACGCGATCCCGAGACCGATCACTCCGCCGCCCACGATGACCACGTGTCGCACGCATGCGCTCCCTTCGCCGGCATGATCCGGATCAGGTCCAGAGCCCGCTGTGGACTCATGCGGTCGGCGGCCGCTGTGCCGCCCTCTCAGCCCGGTGCGCCGGACTCCCGCGCTTACGCTTACGTATCCAGACTATAAGGTCACGACCATGGAACGGGTGATCGTCGCAGGTGGCGGACTGGCGGGCGTCCGGACCGTCGAGGCCCTGCGGGCACAGGGCTACCAAGGCCGGTTGACCCTGGTCGGGGCCGAGTCCCACCGCCCGTACGACCGGCCGCCACTGTCCAAGGCCGTCCTGCGCGGCGAGGTCGACGACACGACCGTCGACGCCGACTGGACGGCGCTCGACTGCGAGCTGCTCCTGGGCCACCGCGTGACCGGCCTCACCGACGTCCTGGAGACGACGGCGGGGCCCCTCGGCTTCGACGGCCTGGTGATCGCGACGGGCGCGTCGCCGATCCGGCTGCCCGGCAATGGCCCGCAGCACGTGCTGCGCACGATCGACGACGCCCGCGTCCTCCGCGCCGTCCTGCGCCCCGGCGCCCGGGTGGCCGTGGTCGGGGCCGGCTGGATCGGCGCGGAGGTCGCTACGGCGGCGGCCAAGGCCGGTTGCCGGGTCACCGTGGTCGAGGCCGCTGACACGCCACTCGCGGCCGCCGTCGGCGCCGAGGTCGGCGCGAAGACGGCGGCCTGGTACGCCGAGGCGGGAGTCGAACTCCGCCACGGCGTCAAGGTCGCGTCCGTGGAGCGAGGCGGTCTCGATCTGGCCGGCGGCGGCTCGATCGAGGCGGACGTGGTCGTGACCGGCATCGGAGTCCGCCCCGAGACGGCCTGGCTGGAAGGCTCCGGTCTCACCCTCGACGACGGGATCGCCGTTGACGAGCGGCTGCGCACCGGCCGCCCCGGCGTGTTCGCGGTCGGCGACTGCGCCGCCTGGTGGTCCTCGATGTTCCGGCGCCGCCTGCGCGTCGAGCACTGGGACACCGCGCTGAACGCCCCGGAGGTCGCGGCCGCCAATCTCCTTGGCGGCGAGCGGGTCTACGACCCGGTGCCGTACTTCTGGTCGGAGCAGTTCGGGCACATGGTGCAGTACGCCGGGCATCATCCGGTCGCCGACACCATGATCTGGCGCGGGGACCCGGCGGCGGGCGGGTGGGCCGCCTGCTGGCTCACCGGCGATCGGCTCGTCGCGATCGTGACGGTCGACCGGCCGCGCGACCTGGTACAAGCGAGGCGTATCATCGCAGCTCAGAAGCGGATCGACCGGTCAGCGCTGGCGGATCCCGCCATTCCGGTCAGAGACGCTGCCCCGTGAGTGAGGTTTCAGAAGGTGCCGAAGGTGGTAGGCAGGGTTCCGTGACGCACACCGTTGCCGAAATCGAGATCGACCGAAAGACCGACGCACTGGTGGGCGAGTGGCTCACCCTGCGCGAGGTGGCCGACAGGCTGGGCCTCGATCTCAAGCGAGTGAAGCAGCTACTACGCGACCACAAGCTCCTGGGGGTGCAGCGGGCCGATGGCCTCTGCGTCCCGGCGGCGTTCATCTCCGGCGACCAGCCGCTGAAGGGACTCCAGAGCACCCTCACGGTGCTCGCCGACTCCGGCTTCGACAGCGTCGAAGCGCTGCGCTGGCTGTTCACCGAGGATGCCTCGCTACCGGGCACGCCCGTCCAGGCGCTCACCCAGCACCGCGTCAAGGAGATCAACCGGCGCGCCCAGGCGCTCGCTCTCTGATCCGTTCAGGGCGGGTGGCGGGGTGCCCGCGGAATGACCGAAAGGCCACCCAGTGCCCAGTCACCTGCCCTCTGAACGCGCCGTGACCCTGCGGGCCCGGCTCGACCGGGCCCGCCTCTACCTCTGTACGGACGCACGGGAGTCCCAGGGCGACCTGGAGGATTTCCTGGACGCGGCCCTCGCCGGCGGCGTCGACATCGTGCAGCTCCGGCAGAAGGGCCTGGAGGCGCGGCAGGAGATCGAGTATCTCTCGGCCTTCCGCGCGGCCTGCGACAAGCACGGCGCGCTCCTGGCGGTCAACGACCGGGCCGACATCGCCCACGCCGTACGCGCGGACGTGCTCCACCTGGGGCAGGACGACCTCCCGGTCCCGGCCGCGCGTGCCGTCGTCGGCCAGGACGTGCTCATCGGCCGGTCGACCCACTCGGAGGCGCAGGCGTCGGCCGCCGCCGCCGAGCCCGGCGTCGACTACTTCTGCGCGGGCCCGACATGGCCGACGCCGACGAAGCCGGGCCGTCCGGCGCCCGGACTCGGCCTGCTCGAGTACGTGGCCGGGCACCGCTTCACCCGCCCGTGGTTCGCGATCGGCGGCATCGACGCCGGCAACCTCGACCAGGTGCTCACGGCGGGGGCCCGCCGCGTCGTCGTGGTCCGCGCGATCACCGAAGCGGACGATCCGCGCGCCGCCGCGGCCGGGTTCGCCCGCCGCCTCCACGCCGCCGACCCGGTGTTCTGACGTCCTGGGGATCGTCGTCTCCGTGACCGCGGCCAGGCCGAGCGCTTTGGGGCCGCTGCCTGCGGGACGGCGGCCAGGCCGAGCGCTTTGGGGCCGCTGCCTCCGGGACGTCGGCCAGGCTGACCCCCGGGCGGTCCGGCCGTCTTCGGGGTGCCGGCTTCCGGCCGCCCGGGGCGGCCCCCGCCCTCGGGATGGCGACGTGCCCCGGCCGACTCGGGCTCGGAGCACCCGTGCGATGCGCGACAATGGGACGCGTGATCGGCAACCCTGACGATGAGCGCTTCGTTGAGCTGGCCGACGACGACGATCTGGCGGTGCTGCCCGACCAGACGCGCGACGAGTCCGAGCTCGGCTGGGGCGGTTACTCCCTGGACGATGACGACGACGCCCGCCTGCAGGAGGACCGCCCGCCGCACTGGTAGCAGACCCGGCCCGAGCGCGCCAGAGTCCCCCTGACCATTCTCCCGCCGCCGGCGCGGGAGCCCGTGATTCACCCTCTTCACGAGGTCCGACGGGCTTGGGCGATGAGTTTTTCGGACTATTTCGGTCTTCTTAGTAGGGGACTCCGGGCTCAACTTCGCTGCAAGGTCTTCCAGCAAGATCAAAGAGCTTGTAACTTCGCGTCCGGCCGCGGGCAAGGGTCGCCCGGGACACGGCCGAATCCCCTTTCACGCAAGGAGAAGCGCATGTCGCTCGTCCACAAGACGATCGCCGCCACGATCGTGTCGGGCGTCGCCCTCATGGGCGCCGCCGGCACCGCCGAGGCCGCCACCGCCAAGCCGACCAAGCCGGTCACCAAGCGGTACCACGTCTCCAACGCCGCGAAGAAGGCCACCGCGCGGGTCGACGGGACCGTCACCTTCGCGGCCAAGACCACGGTCGTGACCGCCAAGGGCCTCAACAAGTCCAAGGCCACGGTTCTGCTCACGATCAAGGTCTACAAGGGCAAGAAGGCCGTCGCCACCCGCCTCGTCCCGGTTCGCCCCGGGCGCTTCGCGCTGAACCCGCTGAACCCCAAGGGCGGCCTCTTCAAGACGGCGGCTACCGAGGTGACGCTGAAGCTCGGTAAGGGCAAGCTGGTGCACGTCACGCCCAAGCGCGTGTTCTGAGCCCTCCCCGCATGACAGGAGCCCCCGGACCGCTCTCCGGGGGCTCTTCGTTGTGTCGGGTTGATGGCCGGTCTGGCCGGCGTCTGCTCGGGGAACGCGCCGCCGCGTCAGGTGAGATTCAGGGATGGGCCGGCAGGCCCAGGCCCAGCAGGAACCCGGCGACCGCCACCAAGGCCAGCGCGAGAATCAGTCTCCGGCTGCGGGGGCTCCGTCGCGGCGCGGGCGCGGAAGCGCACACTCGGGCCACGGGTTCGGCGATACGCGGCGGGTACGGCGTGTCGAGCTTCATGCGTGCAATCGGTTTGTCATGCCCTCATTCTTAGCCACCTAAACCTCGCTTGTCCGGCGAATCTGGATCTTGTACGGAGGTCCAGGTCAGGAGGGGTCAGACCTTGCGGGCCGTGGCGGCGATCGTCAGCTCCGACAGGGCCGCGCGGGCCTCCGCCGTGAGCGGCGCGCTCGCCAGCGCGCTGGACGCCTCGTCGGCGTACCGCTCGATCATCCGCTCGCAGGCGTCCAGCGCACCTGTCTCCACGATGACCGATCGGAGCCGCTCCACCCCGTCGGGACCGAGCGCGGGGTCGCCCAGCAGCCGCTCCACGGTCGACGCCTGCGCCGGATCCGCCCGCTCGAGGGTCAGCGCGATCAGGACGGTTCGCTTGCCCTCGCGCAGGTCGTCGCCCGCGGGCTTGCCGGTCTCGGCCGGATCCCCGAACACCCCCAGGACGTCGTCGCGCAGCTGGAACGCGATCCCCAGCGGCATGCCGTACGCGGACAGCTCCGCCATCGCCCCGGAACCGGCCAGCGCCGCACCCAGCTGCAACGGCCGCTCGACGGTGTACTTGGCGGCCTTGAACCGGACGACCCGCAGCGCCGCCTCCACCATGGCCCGGCCGTCCGCTCCCGACCCCCGCGCCTGCCCGACGAGGTCGAGGTACTGCCCGCACATCACCTCGGTGCGCATGACGTCGAAGATGGGCCGTCCACGGAGCAGCGCCTCCGGTGACAGGCCGCTGCCCTGGAACATCTCGTCGCACCAGGACAGGCACACGTCGCCGAGGAGGATCGCCGCGCCCGCGCCGAACGCCTCGGCCGAGCCGCGCCAGCCCGACTCGGCGTGCAGCGCCTCGAACCGGCGGTGGGCGGCGGGCTGACCGCGCCGCGTGTCGCTGCCGTCCATCACGTCGTCGTGGATCAGCGCGCTCGCCTGCAGGAGCTCGAGCGAGGCCGCCGCCGCGACGATCTCCGGCCGGTCCTCGCCGCCCGAGCCGCGCCAGCCCCAGTAGCAGAACGCCGGCCGCAGCCGCTTCCCTCCGGCCAGCAGCGCGTCGAGCGCGGTCAGCATGGGGGTCAGGTCGTAGCCGACATCGCTCAGTACGGGGCGCTGCCGGTCGACGAAGGCGTACAGCGCCGCGTCGACCTCCTTACGAACGCGACTGGGGGTCATACGATTGAGACTAGTGGGCCTTAACGCCCGTCCCGTTACCCTGGTCTGCATGACGTCCGCTCGCCCCACGATCCGGGAAGTGCTCGCCGCGGGCGAGCTCACGTTCTCCTTCGAATTCTTTCCGCCCAAGACGGAGCAGGGTGCCCGCAACCTGTGGCAGGCGATCCGCCGGCTCGAGGTGCTGCAGCCGACGTTCGTCTCGGTCACGTACGGGGCCGGTGGCGGCACCCGCGACCGTACGGTCGAGATCGTCGAGCGGATCGCGACCGATACGACACTCACCCCCGTCGCGCACTTCACCGCCGTCGACCACTCGATCCGCGAGCTGCGGCAGCTGATCGGCAGGTTCGCCGCCGTCGGCGTGCGCGACCTGCTCGCGCTGCGCGGCGATCCGCCCGGTGACCCGATGGGGGAGTGGGTCAAGCATCCGGACGGCGTCGAGTACGCCGAGGAGGTCGTGCGGCTGATCAAGTCGTCGGGCGACTTCAGCGTGGGCGTCGCCGCGTTCCCGTACAAGCATCCGCGGTCGCCGGACATCGACAGCGACACCCTCCACTTCGTGCGCAAATGCCGGGCCGGCGCCGACTACGCCATCACGCAGATGTTCTTCCGGGCCGAGGACTACCTGCGGCTACGCGACCGGGTCGCTGCGCACGGCTGTGACGTGCCGATCATCCCGGGCATCATGCCGGTCACCCAGCTCAGCACGATCGAACGCTCCGAGCAGCTGTCCGGCGCGCCGTTCCCGCCGGAGCTGGCCGAGCGGTTCGAGGCCGTCGGCGACGACCCGGAGGCGGTGCGCCGGCTCGGCATCGACCAGGCCGTGGAGCTGTGCCGGACGCTGCTGGACGAGGGCGTGCCCGGCATCCACTTCATTACGTTCAACAAGTCGACCGCGACGCGCGAGGTCTACGACCGCCTGGAGGTCAGCGGGAGCCGTCGCAACCTGTTGGTGCCGTAAGCGCGGCTCAGGCCACTGGTCTCGTCGCGGGGTGCGGGTGCCCATACGCCTCGTGCGAGGGCGATGCCGAGACTCAGACAGGCGAGGGGAATCGCGGGCAGGACGTACCGGTAGTCGAAGTCGATCGTGGCCGGCGGCAGGATGAGCAGCACCATCGCCGCCGCCCACGGAAGAAGCCCAGGCCCGCCCCAGGAGCGCCAGGCGGCGACGATTCCGGCCAGCCCGCCCAGCAGCATGAGACCGAGGATCGGTCCGGGCAGATAGACGTGATGCTGATATCCGCGGATCCAGCCCGCGTAGGGCTCGACGACACGCGGTGCCTGCGGCGGCTGGTGGTCGTAGGCCGCCATGTCGTTTCGGGCGTTGTCCATGGTGCTGGAGTGCTCGACCGGAGGTGCCGGTTCCTTCGGATGGAACTCATAGCGCAGTGCGACGCCGTAGTCCTTTGTGGGGCTCCAGCGAAAGGTTCGGGCGACACTGTGAGCGACCGTGGACAGGTAGTCGCCGGGCTGGGCAAGGATCGCTCGCTCCGCGAAGTCCTGCGCGAGTGTGTTGTTCGAATCGGTGAACCGGAACGTGGGAAGTCTGTTGATCGGCGAGGACGCGTTCCAGACGTAGGTCTCCGGCCGCATGCGCGGGAGTCCGGGCACGGGACACAGCGCCGTCTCTCCGGCGGGAGGGTGGACTTTCGCGCAGTCGGCGAACGACATCGCGCGCGACCACAGGAACACCCCGCCCGCGCCGCTCAGCGCGTAACGGTGGTAGCGGGAGTGGTACGAGACGGCGTACGCGCCCAGCGGCAGCACTGCCGTCAACGCCGTGACGGCGAGGGCCCGCCAGCCCGCGCGTCGCACGATCAGCCAGCATGGCAGCAGGAGCAGAAGGGCGAACCCGACGGTTCGCGTCACGGTGGCCAGTGCCAGCAACACACCTGCGGCGGTCGCGAGCGGAGCGGTGGGGCGCTCATGCCAAAGAAGCGCGGTGAACGCCGACACGACCAGGAATATGAACAGGGTGTCGGACAGCAGAAGGTGCTCGAGCTGGATCAGGTAGGCGTCGAACAGTACGGGCAGCACGACCAGGGTGGCTCCCCAGTCGGGCAGTCCGCTGCGCCGCAGCAGGGCATAGATCATCACAGCCGTGGCCAGCGTCAACGAGTGCTGCAGCCCGACCACCACCACGAAGCTGTGAAAGGGCTCCAGCGCCCGCAGCATCAGCGGGTAGCCGCCGGGGCGCTCCGGCCGCAGCGCCGAGCGCAGCGTCATCGCGAGGTAGGTGTACGAGTCGCCCACGAACCACAGGGCGGGCCGATAGCCGAGCATCGCCAGCATCCGGAGCACGATCCCACCGAGCATGGCGAAGCAGAAAACCCCGTATCGATGGACAAATCGCATCAAGGCAGGCTAGCCAAGCCGAGGATAACGTCAGATTACGGCAGATTTCTTTACGATTCGGTGGCAGACGGACGATCCGCGGGCGGCCTGCGAGTGCCTTTCCAAGATCACCATCGACGCGGCCCAGATGAGATGCGGGTCAGCGGCCGGTAGGTGTGCGGCGCCGCAGGTGGCAATGTCGACCGCGACGCGCGAGGTCTACGAGCGCCTGGAGGTCAGCGGGAGGCGCGCGCCCATCACCGCGTAGAGGGGCCCGCCCCCCGGAAACTGGAAACCGGTGAGCAGGTCCGTCATGCCGAGCGAGCGGTAGAGGTTACGGGCGGGCGTCTGGGCGTCGAGCGTGGACAGCACGACCGTGCGCTCCGGGCGCTCCGCGCACAGCGTGGTGATCAGCCTCCGGCCGAGCCCCTGGCCCTGACTGTCCGGGTGGACGTGCAGCTCGGCGACCTCGAACGTGTCGTCCATCCACTGCCGGGCGTGCGCGGCGCCGCCGATCTCGGTGAGCGCCGCGTGGACGACGTCGTGCCACCACTGCCCGGGCTCGCCGTGGAAGCCGTACGCGAAGCCGTTCACGTCGCGCCGCCGCCCGGCGACGAACGCGCGGAAGCCGGGGTACACCGTATGGCGTTCCATGATGGTGCGGCGACCCGGCATCTGCTCGGTCGGCGGCTTCATCGCCGCCGCGTAGGTCGCCAGCATCGCGTCGAGCCGCCGGAAGAACGTCCGTTTGTCGATCTCCCGTATCTGCGGCGCGGTGTCCCGCCGGGCTCCGAAGGCTGATCTCACGTGGCTCACTTTGGTATATAAGGCGGGATTTTCGACAGTGCGCCGTAAATGTCCCACAGAATCTGGGCCGCCGCCTTCTTCAGCTGACCGCGCTCCGTATCGAGCTGCTGCTGCCACGTCCGGGCGGCCGGACCCACCCAGGCGTCGCCGGCCGTACGGACCGGCGGATCCAGCGCGGCCTCCAGCGAATCCGCGCTCGCGTAGGCGCGTTCGTAAGCGGCGTACAGCTCGGCGTACTCCGGGTTGGGCCGCTGGGCGGGACTGCCCGGCGGACCGGCCGGCGGCTCCGTCGGCGGGCGGAGGGTGCCCGGGGAGGGCGGATAGGCGGTCACGCGTCCTCCTTCTGAGCGTCGGTGGCCGCATGGTGGGCGTCGGCCGGGTGGGCGGCCGAGGCATGACCAGCCGTGGCGTGGCCGGCGAGGTGCTGCAGCGCCGCCGAGCTCGGGCAGGCCGCCAAGGCGCGGTGCACCGTCCCGGAGTGACGGGCGTAGAGCTCGGCCGCCGCCTCGGGGTCCGTCGCGGCCGGGCGGACCATCGCCTCGTGCGGCGGGCGCGGAGTGGGGATCCGGTGCCCGGGCGGGGCCGCGGCTAGGTGCGTCAGCCCGATGTGGCCGAGAGCGACCTTCGCGCGCCGGTCGAGCCCGGCGTGCTCCAGCACGTGGACGACGTCGTCGTGCACGCCCTTCCGCGACGCCTCGTCGAGGAGCTCGCGGAGCCACTTCTCGTCCATCCTCAGATGATGGCTCACCAGGCCCAGCGACCCCCGGACGGCGGCAAGGCGCGCCTCGTGACCCAGCGCCGCGGCGATCAGGTCGGCGTTGCCGGCCGGGCCGAGACGGGAGTAGAGGCCCTTGACGTAGTCGGGGTCGTCGGCGTTGGCCGACAGCCGCTTCCAGACGTCGGCCGGGATCGGCCGGTGGGCGCTGAGCGCCCCGTGGATCGCGGCGGCGTCGGCGGCCCCGGCTCGGGTCGCGGCGTGCGCGTCGGGGAAGTGGCCGACCGTGTGTCCGGCACCGGCCGGCGTCGTACGGCCCGGACGGCCGCCGAGCCGGCCCACGCCAACGCGGGGCATGTTCGCGGCGCCCTTGCTCAGGTGCGCGTCGGCGTAGGCCCGTCGCCGGCCCAGCATCCCCGGCTGGGCACGGACCCAGCTCTCGACCGCCGCGGCCTGGCGGAGGCCGGTGCGCGGGACGCTCGGGGGCAGGGCGGCGTTCGTGCGCAGCCAGGCGGTGATGGCGTTCGAGGCGCTCGTCATCTGCTGGATCAGCTGAGCCATCGCGGCCGTGTCGATGCCGACGAAATCCTTGTCGCGCGCCGCACTGGCACGCAGACCGTCCTGTCCAGCCATAGGGCACCAGCTCCGGAGAGTGCGCTCAAGCCTCCGGTGACCGTTGTATCACCGCCTGTCGGCCGTTGTCCCCGACGACGCGGTCCCGATGCCGTGACCGACCGTCCGGCTCCGGTCACGCGTGCGGGCTACGCGACGTCGGCCCGTGTGCCGCGGGTCGGGGTCGTCGGGGCGCGGTGGCATGCCGCAGGGCGGACGGTCTGGCTGCGCGACAGCGAGCCGCTCGGTCGGGCGGTCGGGCTGCGCGACGGCGAGCCGCTCGGTTCGGGCGGGCTGCACGGTGGGGTGGGCTACGCGACGTCGGTCGGGGTGCCGCCGGTCAGGCGGAGCAGTTCCTCGTACGAGGTGGGGAAGACGGTGTGCGGGTGTCCGGCGGCGGCCCAGACGACGTCGTACTTGGCCAGCCATTCGTCGACGAGCGTGCGGATCGGCTGAGGGTGGCCGAGGGGAGCGACGCCTCCGATGGGCTGTCCGGTGGCCGCCCGGACGAACTCGGGGTCCGCCCGCTTGATCCGGGCGACGCCGATCCGCTCGGCGAGGCCGGTGGTGTCCACCCGGTGCGCTCCACTGGTCAGCACGAGCAGCGGCTCGCCGTCGGCGGCGAAGATCAGGCTGTTCGCGATGGCGCCGACGTCGCAGCCGAGCTGAGCCGCTGCGGTTGCGGCCGTCGGGGCGGCCTCCGGAAGCTCGCGGACCTGTCCGGTGGCGCCCAGTTCGCGCAGGCGGGCGGCGACGTGTTCGACGTTGGGGTGCATGGCAGCACCCTACGGCCGGTGGCGAGGTAAGAGGTTCCGAACTGCGACGACACATCTATTCGAACGCGTTGACGAATGCGGCGTCGGACGCTTTACTGAAGTACGTACTCGAACCTGTGTTCGAGTACGGCGCGGGACTCGCGGCCCGCGCCGAGGGGATCGTCTCTCGCGGGCAGCGCATGCCGGGCGAGATGCGACGGCCGGGCGGGGCGAGGGGAAGCGCTTCGCCCGGCCTCCCCTGGGCCCTCGGGCCCGCCCAGCGGAAGGAGGCATGTCATGTCCGCAAGGTCGTCAACTGCCGCCCCCCTTCGTCCAGCGCCACGGCGCAGGCCCGCCGCATCAGCGATGTCACTCCTTCAGACGGCCCGGCGCGGCCTAATCGAGGCCGCAGAGTCGGCCGCCCCGGCGCTGCGCTATGTCGCGGCCCACCTGGCCGCGTTGCGCGCCGCCGCCGCCGTGCTCGCCGAGCGCGCCGATCCCGGATCGCGCACCCGTGGTAGACCGCGCAGCGTCTGGGTGCTGCTCCCCGAGGCCGAGCCCGCGCTGCGCGAATGGGCGGCGTTCTTCGCCGCCGGCGCCGACAAGCGCGCCGCGGCGGAGGCCGGCCTGCCGCGTGCGGTCACCGCGGATGAGGCCGATGAGCTCCTGCGCGACGCGGAGATCTTCGTGTCGCTCGTCGAGACCACCCTCGGCGTCCCGGGCCAGCCCATGCTGCCCGCCGCCGGCTGAGACCCCTTCTGGGGACCGGCTCTTCACCGGAGCACGGTTCGTGCCCGCGGGTCCCGTCGTGGACCTCCCCCCGAAGCGGCGGGACCCGCGCGGCCGCTTACCATGCCCTGCTGCCGCCGGGCGGCGCTCCGCCCGCGCAAGCCGTCCGCCGCAAGCCGCGTGCCGCGTGCCGCCCCAGCCGCGCCGCGCGCCCTGCGCCACCTCCTGCCGCGCGCCACGTGCCGTGCCCACGGGGCCGCGCGCCCCGCCCCATGTGCCGCGCATCTCGCACCACGTGCTGCCCAGCCCCGCGCGGCGCGTGCCGAGCGCTGTGCCCTGCGGGCTGCGTGCCGCGTGCCGCGTGCCGCGTTGCGAATCTTGCGCCGCGTGCTGCGGGCTATGTGCCGAACGCTCGGTGACCGCGGCCGCGAGCCCTTCCGGAGGCGCATGCCCCCTGCGGAGCGCACCCCTGTCACCGAGCAGGCCGCCCGATGGGCTTGGAGGCCGGTGCCTCCTCGCGTGTTGCGGGGCGCAGGCGCCGCACGGCCTGGGCGAGGCCCGCCGCGCCGAACGCCGCCGCGACGAGCAGGGCGCTGACCCACAGCGGCGAGCGGTAGCCGAGTCCGGCGGCGATGGTGGCGCCGCCGATGGCGGGACCGGCGGCGGCGCCCACGTTGAGCGCCGCGGTCGCGAAGGATCCGCCGAGTGAAGGCGCCTCCTTCGCCGCGTACAGAATCTGGGCGATCAGCGTCGAGCCGACGGCGAACGAAAGGGTTCCCTGGACGAAGACCAGCACGAACGCGGCTACCGGGCTGCCCGCGGTCACGGCCAGGAGCACCCACCCGGCGAGCAGGGCGATCCCGCCCGGAACCAGGACCCGCATGGGCCGCGTGTCGGACAGGCGCCCGCCGATCGTCACCCCGGCGAACGACCCGAGGCCGAACAGCGCCAGTATCCCGGGCATCCAGTCCTCGGAGAAGCCGCTGACGCCGGTGACGAGCACGGCCAGGTAGGTGAACGTGCAGAAGGTGGCGGCGTTCACCAGCGCGGCCAGCAGCAGCACGACCAGCAGCCGCGGGCTCCGCAGTGCCCGCAGTTCGCGCCGGGCCCTGGGACGGGCCCCGCCGCCGGTCGCCCGCGCGGTGTCCGGCACCGAGCGCAGCACGGCGAAGACGGCCGGGAGACAGACCAGGGCCACGGCCCAGAACGCCGACCGCCAGCCGAGCGCCTGACCGAGCGCGGCTCCGGCGGGCACGCCGGCGACGCAGGCGAGCGTGATGCCGCCCAGGAGGACGGACGTCGCCCGCCCCTTGGCGTTCGGTGGGACCAGAGCGGTGGCCGTCGCGAGGCCCACGGCGAGGAAACCGGCGTTGGCCAGCGCCCCGAGCACCCGGGTCACGAGGAGCACGGACAGGCTGCCGGTGACAGCTCCGATGACGTGCACGAGCATGAACGCGATCAGGAAGACGAGCAGCGCCCGCCGCCGGGGCCAGCGCAGGCTGAGCACCGCCATCAGCGGTGCTCCGACGATCATTCCCATGGCGAAAGCCGACGTCAGCGCGCCGGCGGCGGGGATGGGCACTTTCAGGTCACGGGCGATGTCCGGGATCAGCCCGGACAGCATGAACTCGGACGTCCCCTGGGCGAACACCGTGAGGCCGAGGACGTAGATGACGAAGGGCATGAGCGGAGACTCCACAACCGCGTCGGAACGAGGACACGGCGCGCCGGCACGGCATCCGGGACCGACCGTGTGGCGCGGCGGAGGACGGGGCGGGCGCTACCGGGTGAAGGAGACCGGGCTCGGCACGAAGACGGCCGAGGCCATGGGCCTCCTGGGGAGATCGGTCCGTACGACGGTCATCCGGCGGCGAAAGGGCGGGCGGACTCGGCCGCGGCGCTGCCGCGGCACATCACGAGAAGCCACCGACGGACCGGTGGCTACGGTCTGGACGCCTCAGGACCCGACATGGGGCGCACAGTAGCGACGGGCGGCCCGGCTCGTCCACCGCATTACGCGCCCGGCCCGGAGGCGGGTGCTGTGCGGCCGGGCCGGTGATCTCGGTGGCGAAGACGGTCGGCTGCGCACAAATGGCGCAAATCGGGTCGATTCAGGCATGAAGAAACCCGCCCGGTGGCATGCCGGACGGGCTCCGTCACGACGCATCGATCATGCGGCGATCCGAGGTGCCGCATGACCAGGAGATTGGATCAGAACGCCTCGACGGCGCGGCGTGCCTCAGGATCGAGAACGCCCCAGCCGATCAGCTCCTCGGTGAGCTCCGTCGGTGACTTGTCGTAGATCACCGCCAGCGAACGCAGATCCTCCTGCCGGATGGACAGGACCTTTCCGTTGTAGTCGCCCCGCTGGCTTTGAATCGTCGCGGCGTAACGGGCGAGGGGACCGGCCTTGTCCTTCGGAAGCTGTTGGAGTCGCTCGAGATCGATCACGAGCTTCGGCGTCGGGCCGAGCGGACTCGGCGCGGCTCCGCCGGGGAGCAACTCGGACACCGGCACGCCATAGAACTCGGCGAGCTCGGCCAGCTTCTGAACGGTGACGGCGCGGTCGCCCCGCTCGTACGAACCCACGACGACGGCCTTCCAGCGGCCACGTGATTTCTCTTCCACACCGTGCAGGGACAGGCCCTGCTGGGTACGGATGGCGCGAAGTCTCGCGCCGAGAGCCTTAGCGTATTCAGACGGCATCGCGGCCCCCAGGCTCACTTTCTCGTCGTCGATAGTGGCCCCGGGAGGGGGACCCGGACGGGAAACCCCGCCGCCCCGAGACGGGTGTGCCCATGCAGGCGCACTCTCAGCCGGCCGGGGGGCCGACTGCCCGAGGGGTCCATCTCCTGGGATGGTTACGGACAGTGACGGTAAAACGGGTAGAGCCCCAGGTCAAGCTGATTGGAAAAAAGCGGCGAAACAGTCGGCGCTCGGAGAGCCTCCGACGAGGGGCTCGGAGGGCCCGGAACCCCTTGCCCGCAGGGGCCCGCGGGATCCGGTGGGCCGACGCCGTGGGGGCCGCCGACCGTTGGGTAAAAGCTTGCCATATCCCCGGCCCGGCGTCCGGCGGCCCGCTTGCGCAGCGTCGTCACCAGCGAAAACGTGACGGTGCCGGTGCGGGGCGTGTACGTCCGGGCTGCTACCGTGATAGCGCCCGACGTCCTTTAAGACCCGTCCAGAGAGGCGGGAAAGGAGGTTATCGAGGTGAGTGCTGCCTCCGTGCCCGCGCACGGACCGTCACCCGATAGTGATGTGAGTCACAAGACCGTTCTCGAGGCCCCCGACATCCGGCGCGCGCTCACTCGGATCGCTCACGAGATCCTCGAACGCACCAAGGGTGGCCGCGACATCGTTCTGCTCGGAATCCCGACACGCGGGGTCACGCTCGCCGCCCGGCTGGCCGAGCGGATCACCGACGTCGAAGGCGCCCCCGTCCCGCGGGGCTCGCTCGACGTGACGATGTACCGCGACGATCTGCGCCTGCGCCCGGCGCGCGCCCTCGGCCGCACCGAGCTGCCGCCCGAGGGGGTCGACGACCGCGTCGTCGTCCTCGTCGACGACGTCCTCTTCTCCGGCCGCACCGTCCGGGCGGCCCTCGACGCGCTGAACGACCTCGGCCGCCCGCGCGCCGTGCAGCTCGCCATTCTGGTCGACCGCGGCCACCGCGAGCTGCCCATCCGCGCCGACTACGTCGGTAAGAACCTTCCGACCAGCACCCGCGAGAAGGTCAAGGTGCTGCTCGCCGAGACCGACGGCCGGGACGCCGTCGTTCTGGAGGTCCCCAAGTGAAGCGCCACCTGATCTCGGCGGCCGATCTCACCCGGGACGACGCGCTGCTCGTCCTCGACACCGCCGAAGAGCTGTCCCGGATCGCCGATCGCCCGATCAAGAAGCTGCCCACGCTGCGCGGGCGCACCGTCGTCAACCTCTTCTTCGAGGACTCCACGCGCACGCGCATCTCGTTCGAGGCCGCCGCCAAGCGGCTGTCGGCCGACGTCATCAACTTCTCGGCCAAGGGCTCCAGCGTGTCGAAGGGCGAGAGCCTCAAGGACACCGCGCTGACCCTGGAGGCGATGGGCGCCGACGGCGTCGTCATCCGCCACAACGCCTCCGGCGCGCCGCAGCGGCTCGCCGGCTGGGTGCGCGGCAGCGTCGTCAACGCCGGGGACGGCACGCACGAGCACCCGACGCAGGCGCTGCTCGACGCGTACACCATGCGCCGGCGGCTCGGCGACCTCGACGGCCGCCGGGTCACCATCGTGGGCGACATCCTGCACAGCCGGGTCGCCCGCTCGAACGTTCTGCTGCTGAACACCCTCGGCGCGGAGGTCACGCTCGTCGCGCCGCCCACGCTGTTCCCCGTCGCGGTCGACACGTGGCCGTGCGAGGTCGCCTACGACTTCGACGCGGTCCTGCCCAAGAGCGATGTCGTGATGATGCTGCGGGTTCAGCAGGAGCGGATGACCGACGCCTTCTTCCCGACCGTCCGCGAGTACAGCCGGCGGTACGGCCTGGACGCCCGCCGCCTGGCCGCGCTCCCGGACCACGCGATCGTCATGCACCCCGGCCCGATGAACCGCGGCGTCGAGATCGCCGCGGAGGTCGCCGACTCGCCGCGCTCGACCATCGTCGAGCAGGTCGCCAACGGCGTCACCGTCCGGATGGCCGTGCTCTACCTCCTCCTGGGCGGCTCCGAGCCGGCGATCGGCGGCGACGCCTCCGGCCGCAGTGAGGTGTCTCGCGACCGAGACGAGGCACGCACCGGCGGCGACGCATCGAGAAGGGAAGAGGCGTGATGTTCCTCATCAAGGGCGCGCGGATCCTCGGCGGGGCGCCCGCCGACATCCTGCTCCGCGACGGCCTCGTCGCCGAGATCGGCGCGGGCCTGACCGCGCCGGAGGCGACCGTCGTCGAAGCCGGCGGCCTGATCGCGCTGCCGGGCCTGGTCGACCTGCACACCCACCTGCGCGAGCCGGGCCGGGAGGACGCCGAGACGGTCGAGACCGGCACCCGCGCCGCTGCGGCCGGCGGCTACACCGCGGTCCACGCCATGGCCAACACCGAGCCCGTCGCCGACACGGCCGGCGTCGTCGAGCAGGTGTGGCGCCTCGGCCGGGAGGCCGGCCACTGCGACGTCCACCCGGTCGGCGCGGTCACGCGCGGCCTGGAGGGCGAGCGCCTCGCCGAACTGGGCGCGATGGCCGACTCGGCCGCGCGGGTCCGGGTGTTCTCCGACGACGGCCACTGCGTGTCGGACGCGGTGCTGATGCGCCGCGCGCTGGAGTACGTCAAGGCCTTCGACGGCGTCGTCGCCCAGCACGCGCAGGAGCCACGGCTCACCGAGCACGCGCAGATGAACGAGGGCGAGGTCTCCGGGCGGCTCGGCCTGGCCGGCTGGCCGGCCGTCGCCGAAGAGGCGATCATCGCCCGCGACTGCCTGCTCGCCGCGCACGTCGGCTCCCGGCTGCACGTCTGCCACGTCTCCACCGCCGGCTCGGTGGAGATCCTCCGGTGGGCGAAAAGCAAGGGCTGGCAGGTGACGGCCGAGGTCACGCCGCACCACCTGCTGCTGACCGACGAGCTCGCCGAGACCTACGACCCGGTCTACAAGGTGAACCCGCCGCTGCGCACCAAGGCCGACGTCGAGGCGCTGCGCGAGGCCCTCGCCGACGGCACGATCGACTGCGTCGCCACCGACCACGCCCCGCATCCGGCCGAGGCCAAGGAGACCGAGTGGGCGCCGGCCGCGATGGGCATGATCGGGCTGGAGACGGCCCTGTCCGTCGTCCAGGAGGCCATGGTCGAGACCGGCCTGCTCGACTGGGCCGGCGTCGCCGACCGCATGTCGGCCCGGCCGGCGCGCATCGGCCGCCTCAACGGCCAGGGCCAGCCGGTCGAGGTCGGCGCCCCGGCCAACCTGACGCTGTACGACCCGGCCCCGCGCACGGCCGTCGACCCGGCGGTCTTCGCCTCGAAGAGCCGCAACACCCCGTTCGCCGGGCTCACGCTGCCGGGCCGGGTGCGCGCGACGTTCCTGCGCGGCCGCCCCACCGTCCTGGAAGGAAAGGTAATTTGAGTTCCGCGACCAAGCCCGCGCTGCTCGTCCTGGAGGACGGCCGGACGTTCCACGGCACGGCGTACGGCGCCGAGGGCGAGGCCTTCGGGGAGATCGTCTTCAACACCGGCATGACGGGCTACCAGGAGACGCTGACCGACCCGTCGTACCACCGGCAGATCGTCACGATGACCGCGCCGCACATCGGCAACACCGGCGTCAACGACGAGGACCCGGAGTCCGGCCGCGTCCAGGTCGCCGGGTACGTCGTCCGCGAGCCGTCCCGGATCGTCTCCAACTGGCGGGCGCGCCGCTCGCTCGACGACGAACTGCGCGAGTACGGCGTCGTCGGCATCGCGATCAACGGCACCCGGGCGCTCACCCGCCACCTGCGCGACAAGGGCGCCATGCGGGCCGGGGTCAGCACGGCCGAGACCGACCCCGAGGCGCTACTGGAGCGCGTACTGGCCAGCCCGGACATGATCGGCGCCGACCTGGCCCGTGTGGTGTCCACACCCGAGCCGTACGTCGTGCGCCCCGAGGGGGAGGTGCGCCACCGGGTGGCGGCGATCGACCTCGGTATCAAGGCGATGACCCCGCGGCGCATGGCCGAGCGCGGCTGCGAGGTGCACGTGCTGCCCGCGACCGCGACCGCCGAGGAGATCCTCGCGGTCGGGCCGGACGGCGTCTTCTACAGCAACGGGCCGGGTGACCCGGCCGCCTGCGGCTACGCCGTCGAGTCGATGCGCGGCGTGCTGGACTCCGGCACGCCGGTGTTCGGCATCTGCCTCGGCAACCAGATGCTGGGCCGGGCGCTCGGCCTCGGCACGTACAAGCTGCGCTTCGGCCACCGGGGCGTCAACCAGCCGGTGCAGGACCGTGCCAACGGGCGGGTGCACATCACCAGCCACAACCACGGCTTCGCCGTCGAGGCCCCCGTGGACGGCCCGTTCGACACGCCGTACGGCCGCGCCGAGGTCAGCCACGTCGACCTCAACGACGGCGTCGTCGAGGGGCTGCGGCTGCTCGACCGGCCGGCTTTCAGCGTCCAGTACCACCCGGAGGCCGCGCCGGGCCCGCACGACGCGACCGGCCTGTTCGACCGGTTCTGCGAGTTGATGGAAGAAAAATGAGTGACGTCTCCGGCCATGAGGCCGACCACGCCTCCGACAGCGCGTCGCACGGCCACGTGCCCGTCGACCCGAACGACGCCGTCGTACGGGCCCGTCCGCCGTCTCCGCTCGCCCTCATCCTCACCGCCGCCGCAGCCGTCTTGACCGCGCTGGCCCTCGTGGCCCTCGTGGTCGCCTCCGGACAGGGAACCTGATGCCGCGCCGTACCGACCTGAAATCCGTCCTCGTCATCGGCTCGGGCCCGATCGTCATCGGCCAGGCCGCCGAGTTCGACTACTCCGGCACCCAGGCGTGCCGCGTTCTCAAGGCGGAGGGCCTGCGCGTGGCCCTCGTCAACAGCAACCCCGCGACGATCATGACCGACCCGGAGATCGCCGACGCGACGTACGTCGAGCCGATCACCCCGGAGACCGTCGAGAAGGTCATCGCCAAGGAGCGTCCCGACGCGCTGCTGCCCACCCTCGGCGGGCAGACCGCGCTCAACACCGCCGTGGCCCTGCACGAGTCCGGGGTCCTGGAGCGGTACGGCGTCGAGCTGATCGGCGCCAAGGTCGACGCCATCCAGGCGGGGGAGAACCGCGAGCGGTTCAAGCAGATCGTCGCCGACATCGGCGCCGAGTCCGCGCGCAGCGTGATCTGCCACACGATGGACGACTGCCTGGCCGCCGTCGAGACCCTCGGCTACCCGATGGTCGTGCGCCCGTCGTTCACGATGGGCGGCGCCGGGTCCGGCATGGCCTACGACGAGGACGACCTGCGCCGCATCGCCGGCGCGGGCCTGGCCGCCAGCCCGACCAGCGAGGTGCTCCTGGAGGAGTCGATCCTCGGCTGGAAGGAGTTCGAGCTGGAGCTGATGCGCGACCGGCACGACAACGTCGTGGTCGTCTGCTCCATCGAGAACGTCGACCCGATGGGCGTGCACACCGGCGACTCGATCACCGTCGCGCCGGCCATGACGCTCACCGACCGGGAGTACCAGCGGATGCGGGACGTCGCCATCGACGTCATCCGCGCCGTCGGCGTCGACACCGGCGGGTGCAACATCCAGTTCGCGATCGACCCGGCCACCGGCCGGATGACCGTCATCGAGATGAACCCGCGCGTGTCACGTTCCAGCGCGCTGGCGTCCAAGGCGACCGGCTTCCCGATCGCCAAGATCGCCGCCCGGCTCGCCGTCGGCTACACCCTCGACGAGATCCGCAACGACATCACCGAAGAGACGCCCGCGAGCTTCGAACCGAGCCTCGACTACGTCGTGGTGAAGGCGCCGCGGTTCGCGTTCGAGAAGTTCCCCGCGGCCGACAAGACGCTGACGACCCACATGAAGTCCGTCGGCGAGGCCATGGCCATCGGCCGGTCCTTCCCCGAGGCGCTGCAGAAGGCCCTGAGGTCGCTGGAGAGGGCCGAAAGCTCCTTCTCCTGGGCTCCGGGCCCCGAAGCGCTCACGGAGGGCGAGCGGGCCGCGCTGAAGGCCGAGCTCATCGAGCGGGCCCGCCGGCCGCACGACGGGCGGCTGCGCGACGTCCAGCAGGCGCTCCGGGTGGGCGCGACCGTCGAGGAGCTCTACGAGGCGACGCGGATCGACCCGTGGTTCCTCGACCAGATCGCCTCCCTCGACGAGATCGCCGCCGCCGTGGCGGGCGACCAGCTCGACCCGGAGGCGCTGCGCGAGGTGAAGCGGCACGGCTTCTCCGACGAGCAGATCGCCGAGATCCGCGGCACCTCCGCCGAGGTCGTCCGCGAGCTGCGGCAGGCCCTGGGCATCCGGCCCGTCTACCTGACCGTCGACACCTGCGCCGCCGAGTTCGAGGCCCGCACGCCGTACCTCTACTCGACCTACGACGAGGAGACCGAGGTGCCGCCGGGCGACAAGCCCAAGGTGATCATCCTCGGCAGCGGGCCGAACCGCATCGGGCAGGGCATCGAGTTCGACTACAGCTGCGTGCACGCCTCGTTCACGCTGGCCGACGCCGGCTACGAGACCGTCATGGTCAACTGCAACCCCGAGACCGTCTCGACCGACTACGACACCTCCGGCCGGCTCTACTTCGAGCCGCTCACCCTGGAGGACGTCCTGGAGGTCGTGCACGCCGAGCAGGAGACCGGCGAGGTCGCCGGGGTCATCGTGCAGCTCGGCGGGCAGACGCCGCTCGGACTCGCGCAGAAGCTCAAGGACGCCGGGGTGCCGGTCGTGGGCACGTCGCCGGAGAGCATCCACCTCGCCGAGGAGCGGGGCGCGTTCGGGCAGGTCCTGGCCCGCGCCGGGCTGCCGGCGCCCAAGCACGGCACCGCGACCTCGTACGAGGAGGCGGCCGCGATCGCGGCCGAGATCGGCTACCCGGTGCTCGTCCGGCCGTCGTATGTCCTCGGCGGGCGCGGCATGGAGATCGTCTACGACGAGGACACCCTGAAGTCGTACATCGAGCGCGCCGGCGGCGGGCAGTGGAACCCCGAGCACCCGGTGCTCGTCGACCGGTTCCTCGACGACGCCATCGAGATCGACGTCGACGCGCTGTACGACGGTGAGGACCTGTACCTCGGCGGCGTCATGGAGCACATCGAGGAGGCCGGCATCCACTCCGGCGACTCGGCGTGCGCGCTGCCGCCGATCACCCTCGGGCACGAGGACATCGGCCGCATCCGCGCCTCCACCGAGGCCCTCGCCCGGGAGATCGGCGTACGCGGCCTCATGAACGTCCAGTACGCCCTCGCGGCGGGCGTCCTGTACGTCCTGGAGGCCAACCCGCGTGCGTCCCGTACGGTGCCGTTCGTGTCCAAGGCCACGGCTGTGCCGCTCGCCAAGGCGGCGGCCCGCGTGATGATGGGCGAGAGCGTCGCCAAGCTGCGCGCCGAGGGCATCCTGCCCGCGACCGGAGACGGCGGGGACCTCCCGCTCGACGCGCCGATCTCGGTCAAGGAGGCGGTGCTGCCCTTCGACCGGTTCCGCACGCCGGAGGGCGTCGGCGTCGACACCATCCTCGGCCCGGAGATGCGCTCGACCGGCGAGGTCATGGGCATCGACGCGGTCTTCGGCACGGCGTATGCCAAGTCGCAGATCGCGGTGTACGCCTCGCTGCCCACCAAGGGCCGCGCGTTCGTCTCAGTGGCGAACCGGGACAAGCGAGCGATGATCTTCCCGGTGAAGCGGCTGGCCGACCTCGGCTTCGAGATCCTTGCCACCGAGGGGACGGCGGAAGTCCTGCGCCGCAACGGCGTGCGTGCCAAGATCGTGCGTAAGCACAGCGCCGGCCCCGGGCCGGATGGCGAGCCGACGATCGTGCGGCGCATTCTCGACGGCGAGGTCGACCTCATCGTGAACACCCCGTTCGGCAGCCCCGGACAGTCCGGGCCGCGGCTCGACGGATACGAGATCCGCACCGCCGCCGTCCTGCGCGGCGTGCCCTGTCTCACCACCGTCCAGGCGCTCGGCGCGGCGGTCCAGGGCATCGAGGCCATCGCCGCCGGCGTCGTCGGTGTCCGGTCGCTGCAGGAGCACGCGGAGCACCTCTGGGGTGGCAAGGAGGACAGTTGACCGACTCACCGGTCGCACCGGTCCAGGTGCCCGGAACGGTCCTGACGATACGGCGGACCGGGGCCTACCACACGATCACCCTGGTGGCCCCGGGCGTCGCCGAGCGCTTCCGGCCGGGCCAGTTCGTCTCCCTGGCCGTCGGCGGCGACGAGTCGAGCATGCTGACGCGGCGATGTTTCTTCGTCCGCGAGGTCAAACCCGACTACGGCGGCACCGTCGAGATCGTCTTCGCGGTGCGCGGCGCCGGCACCCGGTGGCTGGCGGCGCTGCGCCCACGCGACATCCTCGACCTCGCCGGCCCCCTCGGCCGCCCCTTCCCGCTGCCGCGCCACCCCGTGCGCTGCGTCCTCGTCGGTGAGGGGCACTCCGGGGCGGCGCTGTTCCCCCTCGCGGCCGTGCTGCGCCAGCGCGACTGCGCCGTCCACTTCGTGCTCGGCGGCGCGGACTCCGAGCACGTGTACGGCACACGCGCGGCGCGCCGCGTCGCCGACTCCACCTCCGTCACCACCGAGGACGGCTCGCTCGGACAGCAGGGCCGGCCCGAGGACCTGGTGGCCGCCGTCGTCGATGAGGTCGCCGCCGACGTCGTGTACGCCTGCGGGCCGACGGAGACCCTCCGTTCCGTCACCCGGACCGCCGCGAAGTACGACCTGCCCGCCCAGGTGGCGGTCGAGGAGCCGATGTCCTGCGGCACGGGCGTCTGCATGGCCTGCGCGCTCCCCGTGATCGACGACGAGGGCGTCACCCACATGGCGCGCTCGTGCGTCGAGGGCCCGGTGTTCCGCGGCGAGCGGGTGCGCTGGGACGACCTCGGCACGATCCCGTTCGACGCCTACGGCGCCCCCCGCTCCGTACTCCCCGGATCCCTCTCATGATCGACCTCGAGACCCGGATCGGCGACGTCACGCTGCCGAACCCCGTCATGACGGCGGCGGGCTGCGGAGGCACCGGCCGCGAACTGGGCCGCTTCTTCGACGTCGGACGGCTCGGCGCCCTGATCACGCCGTCCATCACGCCCAGCCCGCGCGCCGGGCGCCCCGCGCCCCGGCTCACCGAGACCCCCAGCGGCGTCCTCAACGCCGCCGGGCTGCAGGGCCCGGGCGTCGAGGCCTTCCTGACCCGCGACCTGCCCTGGCTCGCCGAGCGGGAGGCACGCGTCATCGTCTCGGTCGCGGGCGGCAGCGTCGGCGAGTACGCCGAGGTCGCCCGCCTGCTCGGAGACGCCCCCGGCGTCGCCGCGATCGAGATCAACACCTCCTGCCCCAACGTCGAGGACCGCGGGTCGATGTTCGCGGCCCACCCGTCGGCCGCCGCCCGCCTGGTGCGCGCGGTGCGGGCGAGCGCGCCGCGCCGCCTCCCCGTGCTCGCCAAACTGTCCGCGGACGTCACCGACATCGTCGGCGTGGCCATGGCCTGCGCGGACGCCGGCGCCGACGGCCTGTCGATGATCAACACGCTGCACGGCATGGCCATCGACACCGACACGCTCCGCCCGCGGCTCGCCGGTGTGACGGGCGAACTGTCCGGACCCGCGATCCGCCCCGTGGCGGTCCGCTGCGTCTACCAGGTGCACGCGGCACTGCCCGAGGTGCCCATCGTCGGGATGGGCGGGATACGGACCGGCCTGGACGCCCTGGAGTTCGTCCTCGCGGGCGCCTCGGCCGTCGCGGTGGGCACGGCGACCCTCCACGACCCGTCCGCCTGCGTACGCATCCTGCGCGAACTCGACGGGGCGTTGAAGCAGCGAGGCATCGACCGGCTCGCCGACGTCATAGGGCTCGCCCACAAGCCGGCGGGGAGCCTCCACCGCCGCATCGACCCCAACGTCGGCCTGGCGGCCGCCGACACCGCCGAGGCGGGCCCGACCGAGCCGACCGAACAGGAGACCACCCAGTGAACACCGCTCCCATCGCCGTCGCGCTCGACGCGGCGGACCTCGAGACCGCCGCGCGCTGGGCCGCGCTGGTGACGCCGCACGTCAGCACGGTCAAGGTCGGCCTGGAGCTGTACCTGCGGTACGGCCCGGACGTCGTCGCCAGCGTCCGCGGGGCGAGCGGAGTGCAGGTCTTCCTCGACCTGAAGCTGCACGACATCCCGGCGACCGTCGCGGGCGCCGCGCACGCGGTGGCCCGGCTGAAGCCCGCGTACCTCACCGTGCACGCCGGCGGCGGCGCCGCCATGATCCGCGCGGCCGTCGAGGCGGCCCCGCAGACCAAGATCGCCGCTGTAACGGTCCTCACGTCCCTCTCGGAGGCCGATCTGGCCGGGGTGGGACTCACGGGTCCGGCGTCGGACGTCGTGCGCCGTATGGCCGCTCTCGCGGTCGACGCCGGGGCCCAGGCGCTGGTGTGCTCGCCCCGAGAGGTCGCGGACGTCCGCGCGGAGGTCGGTCCCGGCATCACGCTCATCACACCGGGCGTACGGCCGCCCGGCACCGCCACACAGGACCAGGCGCGCGTCGCCACGCCCGAGGAGGCCCTCGCCGCCGGAGCCGACCTCCTCGTGATCGGCCGGCCCATCACCGGCGCACCCGACCCGGGCGCAGCGGCAGCGGGCATCGCGGCGGCACTCCGGCGCACGGGAGCCGTCTGAGGCGCGTCGCTCGCCCGTCCGGTGCGGTGGAGCCGCACCGGTGTGTGGGAGCCGTGTGGGGCGTATCGCTCGCCTGCGGGGTGCGTCGGCGGGAGTCTGGCGCACGTATGTACCGCGTCGCTCGCCGGTCCGGTGCGGCGGCGCACCGGCGTACGGGAGCCGTGTGGGGCGCGTCGCTCGCCCGCGCGACGTGGCAGAGGGGTCCAGGCGCGTGGGGGCCGTGTGAGGCGTGTCGGTCGCTGTTCCAGGCGGTTGGCGGTTCCGGCGTACGGTGCCGTCTGAGGCGTCGCTTCGTCCGGCTCGGCGGCGCATCGGCGTGCGGGGGGCGCGTTGGGCGCCCGCGCGGTGCTGCAGCGGGCGGTTCCGGCCCGCAGGAGCCCGCTGAGGCGTGCCGGGCGCCTGTCCGACGCGGCGGCGCTCCGGCGTGGGGGAGCCGCGTGTGGGGCGTTGCTCGGCCGTCCTGTGCCCGGCTGTGGGGCGCCGCCGGACTGCTCCGTCCGTGCGCGGCGGTGCATCGGCGTGCGGGGGCGCGTAGGGCGTGCCGCTCGCTCGCGCGGTGCCGCGGGGCCGGCGCGTGGGAGCCGTTTCAGGCGTGTCGATCGGTCGTCTCGTGCCCGGCTGTGGGACGCCGCCGGAGCGGTCCGTCCGCGCGCGGTTGTCGCCGGGTCGACGCGGTCGTCTCGGAGCCGCTTGACTGGCCTGTTTTCCCCTCGCAAGAAACGCCAGGCCGTCGTACGGTTCGGGGTGTAAGAACCCCCTACTTTCAATACAGTGAGTGACCAGGGAACCCCATAGAGTAACATCTGCAACTTAATGACGGGCTATACGGGCTTTCACGTTGCTTTATGGGCCCTGAACTCGCTAGGTTCCCAAGCCGTCCGACTCAATCGAGTGGAAACACGAGGTGACCCGGCGTGGCGCTTCCGCCCCTAACCCCTGAACAGCGCGCCGCAGCTCTGGAAAAGGCTGCAAAGGCTCGCAAAGAGCGTGCCGAGGTCAAAGACCGGCTCAAGCACGGGGGTACCTCCCTCGCTGAGGTTCTGAAGGATGGGCAGGCCGACGACGTCATCGGCAAGATGAAGGTGTCGGCTCTGCTGGAGTCCCTGCCTGGTGTCGGCAAGGTCCGCGCCAAGCAGATCATGGAGCGGCTCGGTATCGCCGAGTCCCGCCGCGTGCGGGGTCTCGGTGCCAACCAGCGCGCCGCTCTCGAGCGTGAGTTCGGCGGCGGTGGAAATCGCTGATCGACTCGCCACGGGCGGGCGCGGTGGGCAGACCGCCGCGGCCGCTTCCGCCACCCCCATGGCGGGCGGCTCCATCCCGTCCAGGCGCCTGACGGTCCTCTCCGGGCCGTCCGGCGTCGGCAAGAGCACGGTCGTCGCCGAGATCCGGCGAGCCCACCCGGAGGTGTGGCTGTCGGTCTCGGTGACAACCCGTGCGCCCCGTCCTGGCGAGGTCCACGGTGTGCACTACTTCTTCGTCGACGTCGCCGAGTTCGAGCGGCTCGTCGCCGAAGGGGAGTTGCTCGAGTGGGCCGAGTTCGCGGGCAATCGTTACGGCACGCCGCGCCGCGCGGTGCTTGAGCACCTCGAAGCCGGCGTGCCGGTCCTGCTCGAGATCGACCTGCAGGGCGCCCGGCAGGTGCACGCCGCCATGCCGGAGGCGCTGTTCGTCTTCCTCGCGCCACCGTCGTGGGACGAGCTCGTCCGCCGCCTGATCGGCCGTGGCACCGAGCCGCCCGAGGTGATCGAGCGCCGTCTCGACGCCGCCCGTACGGAACTGGCGGCCGAGAAGGAGTTCGACGTCACACTGGTCAACACGTCGGTCCAGGACGTCTGTTCGGAGCTGGTAGCCTTGCTGGCTGCACAACCACCGAACTCCGACTAGCGGAAGGCGCAGGAGTGGCATCGAATGCCCCTGGTGCCGAAGGCATCACGAACCCGCCGATCGACGACCTGCTGAAGATCGTCGACAGCAAGTACAGCCTGGTGATCATGGGGGCCAAGCGCGCCCGCCAGATCAACGCCTACTACGCCCAGCTCGGCGAGGGCCTCCTGGAGTACGTCGGTCCCCTCGTGGAGACCCAGGTTCAGGAGAAGCCGCTGTCGATCGCGCTGCGCGAGGTCCGCGAGGGCCTGCTGCACTCCGAGGCCATCGAAGGCGCCTGAGTTGTCCTCCGGCGGCCCTGGGGCGTGTCGCGCCCTGACGGGCGGCCGTCCGCGGCGGCCGTACGGCGTCGCGGCGTGCCCGGCGGAAGGGCCCGCAGGTGAGTGCGGGAGCTGACCCGGCCGGGCGTCCCCGGGTGATCCTCGGGGTCGGCGGCGGCATCGCCGCGTACAAGGTCTGCGAGCTGCTGCGGCGGCTGACCGAGTCCGGGCATGGCGTCCGGGTGATCCCGACGCGTGACGCGCTGCGCTTCGTCGGCGAGCCGACATGGGCGGCGCTGTCCGGTCAGCCCGTGGCCACGGAGGTCTGGTCGGACGTCGCCGAAGTGCCGCACGTCCGGCTCGGCCAGGGCGCCGACCTCGTCCTCGTCGCGCCGGCCACCGCCGATCTGCTGGCCAGGGCCGCGCACGGCCTCGCCGACGACCTGCTCACCAACACCCTGCTGACGGCACGCTGCCCGGTCGTGTTCGCGCCGGCGATGCATACCGAGATGTGGGAGCACCCGGCCACGCAGGCCAACGTCGCGACCCTGCGCTCGCGCGGCTGCCTCGTGATCGAGCCGGCCGTCGGCCGGCTCGCGGGCGCCGACTCCGGCAAGGGACGGCTGCCCGATCCCGACGCCCTGTTCGACGTCGCCCGCCTCGTCCTGGCGCGGGGCGGCGTTCCCGCCGACCTCACCGGCCGCCACGTCGTCGTCTCGGCCGGCGGCACCCGCGAGGCGATCGACCCGGTCCGGTTCATCGGCAACCGCTCCTCGGGCCTGCAGGGCTACGCCCTCGCGCGGACCGCGCTCGCGCGCGGCGCCCGGGTCACGCTCGTCGCCGCCAACGTCGCGCTGCCGGACCCGGCGGGCGCCGACGTCGTACGGGCCGGCTCGGCGCTCGAGGTGCGCGACGCGGTGCTCAAGGCGGCGGCCGACGCCGACGCCGTCGTCATGGCGGCCGCGGTGGCCGACTTCCGGCCGGCCGGCTACCACGACGTGAAAATCAAGAAAACGGACACTGACGAACCCGCGCCGATCGCCCTGGTCAAGAACCCCGACATCCTCGTCGAGCTCGTCGCCGCCCGCCGCCCCCGCCAGGTGATCGTCGGATTCGCCGCCGAGACGAACGACGTGCTCCGCAACGGGCGGGAGAAGCTCGCCCGCAAGGGCTGTGACCTGCTGGTCGTCAACGAGGTGGGCGAGCGACTGACCTTCGGTGCGCCCGACAACGCCGCCGTGATCCTGTCCGCCGACGGCACCTCCGTCGACGTGCCCCGGGGGTCGAAAGAAGACCTGGCCGACGAGGTATGGGACCAGGTGACAGGGCGGCTACAGTAAAGAACACGGGTCCAGCGTGGCTTGAGTGTGCCTTAATCGCCTCTGGATAGACTGCGCGTCCGATACCCGTAAGAGATCCGCTCTGCTACGTCAGTCAGCAGCCGCTGCAAGGAGTGCACCCACGTGTCACGTCGCCTGTTCACCTCCGAGTCCGTGACGGAAGGTCACCCGGACAAGATCGCAGACCAGATCAGTGACGCGATTCTCGACGCGATGCTGAAGGACGACGCGCGCAGCCGCGTCGCCGTCGAGACGCTGATCACCACCGGGCAGGTCCACGTCGCGGGTGAGGTGACCACCGAGACGTACGTGGACATCCCCGGCGTCATCCGGGAGAAGATCCTCGAGATCGGCTACGACTCCTCCAGCAAGGGCTTCGACGGCCACTCCTGCGGCGTGTCGGTCTCCATCGGCGCGCAGTCGCCCGACATCGCGCAGGGCGTCGACGACGCGTACGAGACCCGCGAGGGCGAGGGCGCGGACGAGCTGGACCGGCAGGGCGCCGGCGACCAGGGCCTGATGTTCGGCTACGCCTGCCGCGAGACGCCGGAGCTGATGCCGCTGCCGATCATGCTCGCGCACCGGCTCGCCCAGCGCCTGTCCGCCGTCCGCAACAGCGGCGTGGTCCCCTACCTGCGTCCCGACGGCAAGACCCAGGTCACGATCGAGTACGACGGCGACCGCGCGGTCCGGCTCGACACGGTCGTCGTGTCCTCCCAGCACGCCCCGGACATCAGCCTCAGCGACCTGCTGAGCCCGGACATCAAGGAGCACGTCGTCGACCCGGTCGTCGCCGAGCTCGACCTCGACACCGAGGGCTACCGCCTGCTCGTCAACCCGACCGGCCGGTTCGAGATCGGCGGCCCGATGGGCGACGCGGGTCTCACCGGCCGGAAGATCATCATCGACACCTACGGCGGCATGGCCCGCCACGGCGGTGGCGCCTTCTCCGGCAAGGACCCCTCCAAGGTCGACCGCTCCGCCGCGTACGCCATGCGCTGGGTCGCCAAGAACGTCGTCGCCGCGGGCCTCGCGGACCGCTGCGAGGCGCAGGTCGCCTACGCCATCGGCAAGGCCCACCCGGTCGGCCTGTTCATCGAGACCTTCGGCACCGAGAAGGCCCCGGTGGAGCAGATCCAGAAGGCCGTGCTCCAGGTGTTCGACCTCCGCCCGGCCGCGATCATCCGCGACCTCGACCTGCTCCGCCCGATCTACTCCCAGACGGCCGCCTACGGCCACTTCGGTCGCGAGGAGCCGGACTTCTCGTGGGAGCGGACCGACCGCGCCGAGGCCCTGCAGTCGGCCGCCGGGCTCTGACCCGAGCGCCCTTCGGCGGGGAAGCACCCTGCTTCACATCGCGGCCGTCCCGGATGACTCCGGGGCGGCCGCGACGCGTTCCAGGGGTGCCCGGTGGATCTCTGGACGCCGCTCGCCACGAACAACATCCCTAGGATGCTCGCTGTGAAGATCACTGTGCTGGGCGGGTGCGGCGCGTGGCCGGCCGCCGGAGCGGCGTGCAGCGGGTTCCTGGTGGAGCACGACGGGCGTCGGCTGCTGCTCGACCTCGGGTACGCGACAGTGCCCGAGCTTTTCCGGCACATCACGGCCGACCAGGTCGACGCGGTGGTCATCAGCCACGGGCACCCGGACCACTGCGCCGACCTCAACCCGCTCCTGCGGGCCCGCGGCCTGGCTGCGGAGCCGGTCCCGGCGCTGCCGGTGTACGCGCTGCCCGGCGCCCTGGACGCGGTGCTGGCGCTGGACCGTCCGGGGATGCTCGACCACGCCCTGGCGCTGCGCGAGTTCTCCGCCGGTGACCGCCTGAGCATCGGGCCGTTCACCGTCGACACCCGGCTGCTCCCGCACTGGGTGCCCAACGCGGGGGTACGCGTGGCCGCCGGCGGAAAGGTCCTCGCCTACACCGGCGACACCGGCCCGAGTCCGGAGGTGGTCGAACTCGCCCGGGACGCCGACCTGCTGATCGCCGACGCGACCTATCCGGAGGTCGTACCGCCGGAGGACGCCGCCTTCCTCACCAGCGCCCGGCAGGCGGCGCGGCAGGCCGCCGACGCGGGCGCCGCCCGCCTGATGCTCACCCACCTGTGGCCCGGCACTCCGCGCGAGACCGCCCGGGAGGCCGCTCTCCGGGAGTTCGCGGGCCCGGTGACGGTCGCCGCGAGGGACGCCGGGCTAAGCCTCTGAGACGGCCATGACGGTCCCGGGTGACGCGCCCGTAGTCGCGACCGCGAAGCTTGACGCCGGTTCCCGGCGGGCAGACCCAAGAGCGTACGGGCGGTGCGCTTCCGGTCCCGCACGGCCGCGTGAGCGGAGGCGCGGCCCGGACGGCGGACGCCGCCGCCGTCGTGACCGGTTCGGGGGTACCGGATGCGTGAGCCGATCGTTCTACCGCATGAGGATCCGGCCTTCGTGGCCGACCCGTTCCCGTTCTATCGCAGGCTCCAGGAGGGCGGCCCGGTCCGCCGGGTCATCACCGTAGGCGGGCTGGAGGCGTGGCTGGTGACCCGCTACGGCGATGCCCGGGAGGCGCTCACGGATCCTCGTCTGACCAATGACCTCCGTGGTGCCACGGACCCTCGGCTCCTGGAGCAGTTGCCCTCCGCGGAGCGGACCTCCGCGATGCGCAGCATGATCCGCCTCGATGGGCCCGACCACACGCGGCTGCGCCGTCTCGTGTCGAAGGCGTTCACGGCCCGCCGGGTCGCGGAACTCGAACCACGCGTGCAGGAGATCACTGATCGGCTGCTCGACGCGATCATCCCGGCCGGGCGGGCGGACCTGATCGAGGATTTCGCCCTGCCGCTGCCGGTCACGGTGATCAGTGAGCTGCTCGGCGTGCCCCTGAGGGACCGGGATCGCTTCCAGGCGTGGACGAACGTTCTGCTCGCCTCGCGCCCGGACCGGACGGCCAGGGCGGCGACGGAGCGGGCGTGGCGGCAGATGTGGTCCTATCTGGAAGGGCTCCTGGCGGCCAAGCGGGCAGACCCCGCCGACGACCTGCTCGGCGCATTGATCACCGCCCGGGACCAGGACGAGCGGCTCGACGAGGGCGAGCTGGTGGCGATGGCCTTCCTGCTGCTGGTCGCCGGCTACGTGACCACGGTCAATCTGATCGGCAACGGCATCGCGGCGTTGCTCACCCACCCCGGCCAGCTCAAGCTCCTTCGCGACGATCCGCGTCTTCTCCCGGACGCCGTAGAGGAGTTCCTGCGATACGACGGCCCGGTGAACCCGGGCGTCCTGCGCGTCGCGGAGGAGGACCTGGAGATCGGCGGAGTGGCCGTTCCCCGGGGCGCGACCGTCATCATCGCCACCGCGGTCGCCGACCGCGACCCGGCGGAATTCCCCGAGGCGGACCGTCTCGACGTCGCACGACCCGGCAACGCCCACCTGGCGTTCGGGCACGGCATGCATTACTGCCTCGGCGCGCCGCTGGCCCGGCTGGAGGGGCGAATCGCCATCGGGACGGTGCTGCGGCGACTCGACGATCTTGCCCTCGCCGTGCCGTACGGAGAACTGCCCCGGCAGATCGGCGGACTGCGCGGGCTCGAGCACCTGCCCGTCACGTTCACGGCCGCCTGAGAGCCGCGAGGCAGCGGAAGAATTATTCACGTTTCGGAATATTCACCAATGATCTTGCGCTGTGGAGTACGAGGGACACACGCCGCCTTCCGATGAGCGTGTGTCACCGCGAACCCCTGGAGGTCATCGGTGAACAACAGCATCCCCCAGCGCAGGACCCGGGCCGCGAGCCCCCGGCAGCACCTGGTGCGGTCGCACTCGCTGCGGGCCCTGGCCGTCGCCGCCCGGCTCGAACGCCATCACGCCCCGGCGGGACCGCCGGGCCGGGCCCGTACGGAGGAGGCCTCCGACGAGATGGAGCTGACCTGCTCCGCGCCGGACTGCTGAGCCGCACGCGGGCGTGAGGAAGGGACGGGCGGGGATGGTCACGGTCGAGGACGTACGGCGCGTGGCATCGTCGTTGCCGCGCACCGAAGAGCACCTGATCAGGGACCGCATCAAGTTCCGGGTCGGCAAGATCGTCTACCTCGCGTTCTCCCGCGACGAGAAGGAGATGGGCTTCGCGTTCCCGAAGGAGGAACGCGAAGCCCTCATCGCCGCGGAGCCGGAGAAGTTCCTCATGCCCCGGCTCTCCGACCAGCGCTTCAACTGGGTCGAGGTCCGCCTCGCCACCCTCGACGAGGACGAGATGCGCGAACTCGTCGAGGATGCCTGGCGCATGGTCGTGCCCAAGCGCGTCGCCGCCGCACGTCTCGGACCGAGCCCGGTCACCGGCACCCGCCGCCGCTGACCGGACGGTCCGCCGTCCGGTCGCGGGCCTGGTCAGCCGATGCGCCCCTGCCCCCCGACGTGCCCTGCCCTCCGTGTCGCTTTCGGCGACGTCGGCGCGGCGACCGGGGGACCGGTTCAGGCGAGTTGTACGCGGGGGTCGAGGACGCAGTAGACGATGTCGACGGCGACGTTCGCGAGCACCGTGAAGAACGCGGCGAGCAGCACGACGGCCATGATGACCGGGAGGTCACCACTGATCATGGACCGCACGGTCAGCTGCCCGATTCCCTGCAGGCCGAACACCGACTCGGTGACCAGCGCGCCGCTCATCGCCATGCCGGCGTCGACGCCGAACTGCGTGACGACGGGCGTCAGCGCCGCTCGGAGGCCGTGCTGGAAGACGACGCGATGTTCGGCCAGGCCCTTGGCGCGTGCGGTGCGGATGTAGTCCTCGTCGAGCACGTCGAGCAGCGCGCCCCGGGTCAACCGGGTGTAGACGGCAGCCTGCACGATCGCGAATGTCGCCCAGGGCAGGATCAGGTGTTCGCACCACCGAACCGGATTCTGTCCGATGGGGACGTAGCCGCTCTGCGGAAAGATCGGCAGTGCCGCGGTGAACAGATAGAGCAGGGTCATGGCGGCGATGAACGCGGGTACCGAGATGCCGACCAGAACGGCGACCGCGATCCCGCGGTCGACGAGCGTGTGCGCCCGCCTGGCGCTGGCGACTCCGCACACCAGGCCCACGAGCAGCCACAGGGCGGACCCTCCGACGGCCAGGGACACGGTGACGGGAAAGGCGTCTTTGAGCATGTCGCCGACCGGAGTTCTCGTGACGTACGAGTAGCCGAAATCGCCCTCGAGCGTACGAGTGAGAAAGTGCCAGTACTGCACCGGTATCGGATCGTCCAGGCCCATCCGGTGCCTGAGCAGGGCGAGCGTCTCAGGTGTGGCCATCTTTCCGGCGAAGCGGGCGGCCGGATCGCGAGAGGTGGCGAAGAAGAGGATGAAGACGCCCGTCGTAACGATCCAGAGCACTAACCCGCCGGTCAGGACTCGGCGGATCACGAAACGGATCATGCGCGCCAACCTACGGCATCGATGCCGGTCCTGATCGGGCCTTCGGCGGCCTTCCCGCCGGTTCGCGGCGGCGTCGGTGTCCATGCGATCTGGTAGGACGGGGGAGTGGCGAACGACGGCGGGGGGCCCGGGACCACTCCCCAGATCCCCGGGATGGACGACGTGACGGCTGTCGTCCCCGAGGCGGGCCCGCGCGCCGGCCGCAAGAAGGCGTCGAGGAAGGGCGCGCGGCTGCCCGCGGAGACGATGAAGGTCGCGAGGGTCGCCGTCGACGTGTCCCTGCCGCACCTGGACCGGCCGTTCGACTACCTGGTCCCGTCGGACCTGGACGAGAAGGCCGTGCCGGGCTGCCGGGTACGGGTGCGGTTCGCCGGTCAGCTGGTCGACGGCTTCCTGCTCGATCGCGTCGAGGAGAGCGACCACGACGGGCGGCTGTCCTTCCTCGATCGCGTGATCTCCCCCGAACCGGTGCTGACCCCCGAGATCGCCGCGCTCGCCCGCGAGGTGGCCGACCGCTACGCCGGCGTCCTCGCCGACGTCCTCCGCCTCGCCGTCCCGCCCCGGCACGCCCGCGTCGAAGCGGAACGCAGGCCCGCCGCCGCGGAGACCACCGTCCGGATCGCGAACGGGACCCGGGAGGTGGCCGCTACGGAGGCCGACGGTGCCGAGCAGGGCGCTGCTCCGGCGAGGGAGGCGGCCGGTCCGGAGGCCGGTGGCGCGGAGGGGAGCACGGCCGGGGCTGAGGTGGGTGGTGCTGGACGGAGCGCGGGCCCGGTGCGGGAGGCGGCCGGTCCGGAGGCCGGCGGCACGGAGCCGGCGAGGGGCGCGGCCGACGGTCAGACCGACGCCATGGACGGAGGCGTGGATGCCGGCGGCGAGGCCGGAGCTCCGGGCTTGGGCGCGGACGCCGAGGGCGGGAGCGGTGGCACGGGCCAGGGCGCGGACGCCGAAGGGGATGCGTCCGGGACGGAGGGCGACCGGACCGGTCGGGAAAGCGCCGCGACACTGAGCGAGCGGGTCGATCACGTGGCGGGCGGCGCGGGTCAGGCGGAGCCCGAGGGGGAAAGCCGGTCGGCGGGCGGCGGAGCCGGCCGGGACGGAGGCGCGTCCGTCGATCCCGGGCCCTGGGAGGCCTACCGGGCGGGTCCGTCCTTCCTCGCCGCGCTGACGACGGGGCGTGCTCCCCACGCCGTCTGGACCGCCCTCCCCGGAACGGACTGGACCGCCTTCGTCGCCCGTGCCGCCCGTGCCACGCTCGACGGTGGGCAGGGGGTCCTGATCGTGGTCGCCGACGGCCGGGAGGTGGCGCGGGTCGACGCTGCCCTGCAGGCGGAGGAGGGCGTGGAGGGGCACGTCGCGCTCACCGCCGAGCTCGGTCCGGCCGAGCGCTACCGCCGCTGGCTCACCATTCTGCGCGGCGAGGTGAACGTCGTCGTGGGCACACGCGCGGCGATGTTCGCGCCAGTGCGCGACCTGGGGCTCGTGGTCCTGTGGGACGACGGAGACGACGTCCACGCCGAGCCGCACGCCCCGTACCCGCACGCCCGCGAGGTCCTCGCGCTGCGCGCTCACCGGGCCGGCGCCGGTGCCCTCATCGGCGGGTTCACGCGCACGACGGACGCCACCCAGCTCGTCGAGACCGGCTGGGCGCACGCCCTCGTCCCGGACCGGGACCGGCTGCGCCGGTCGATGCCGTACGTCCGGCCCGCCGGTGACGACGCCGAGCTCGCCCGGGACGAGGCCGCCCGCACGGCGCGACTGCCGCACCTGGCGTTCCGGGCGGCCCGGCAGGGCCTGGAGACGGGTCCGGTGCTCGTCCAGGTGCCACGACGCGGCTACGTTCCCGCCCTGGCCTGCGCCCGCTGCCGGGGCCCGGCGCGCTGCCCGGAGTGCGAGGGGCCGCTCGCCCTGACCTCGGGGCACGCGGCGCCGTACTGCCGATGGTGCGGGCGGATCGCCGGGATGTGGCGCTGCCCGGAGTGCGAGAGCCCGCACGTACGGGCGGTGGTGGTCGGGGCGCGGCGCACCGCCGAAGAACTGGGCCGAGCCTTCCCCGGCGTGCCGGTCCGCACCTCGGGGCGGGACGGCGTGCTGGACTCGGTGGGCCCGGAACCGGCGCTCGTCGTCGCCACCCCGGGCGCCGAGCCGGTGCCCACCGACGGGTACGCCGCGGCGCTACTGCTCGACGGCTGGGTGCTGCTCGGCCGCGCCGACCTGCGTGCGGGGGAGGAGGCGATGCGCCGCTGGACCGACGCCGCCGCCCTCGTACGCTCCGGCGGTCCCGTCATCGTGCTCGCCGACGGCGCCCTCACACCCGTGCAGGCGCTGATCCGCTGGGACCCGGTGACGTTCGCCGAACGCGAGCTCGCCGAACGCCGCGAGCTCGGCTTCCCGCCCGCCGTGCGCATGGCGTCCCTGACCGGGAGTCCGCAGGCCATCCGCGAGCTGGTGGAGGCGGCCGGACTCCCGCCCGACGCGGAGGTGCTGGGGCCGGTCGAGGTCGGCGACGGCCAGGAACGCGCGCTCGTCCGGGTCGACCGGGCCCGGGGTGTGGTTCTGGCGCGGTGCCTCAAGGCGGCCCAGGCCGCGCGCAGCGCGCGCAAGGCCGCCGACGTGATCCGGGTTCAGATCGACCCGCTGGAGCTGATCTGAGCGCTTCCGGTGTCCGGACGTCCGTAGACTGAGGTGTTCCAGCCCCAGAACGTCGAAACGGAGCCGTACGTGGCAGTCAAGCCCATCCGCCTCTTCGGTGACCCGGTCCTGCGGACCCCGGCGGATCCGGTCAAGGACTTCGACAAGGAGCTCCGGACGCTCGTCAAGGACCTGTCCGACACGATGCTCGAGGCGCCGGGCGTCGGACTGGCCGCGCCCCAGCTCGGGGTGGGCCTGCGGGTCTTCACGTACTACGTCGACGACCAGCTCGGCCACGTCGTCAACCCCACCCTCGACCTGTCGGACGAGCAGGAGGAGGGCGACGAGGGCTGCCTGTCGCTGCCCGGCCTGGTCTTCCCGACCAAGCGCGCCATCGGTGTGGTCGCCAAGGGCTTCAACATGTACGGCGAGCCGATCGTCCTGGAGGGCACCGACCTGCTGGCCCGCTGCGTCCAGCACGAGACCGACCACCTGGACGGCATCATCTTCATCGACCGGCTCGACCAGGAACAGCGCAAGGCCGCGATGAAGGCGATCCGCGAGGCCGAGTGGTTCGGTGAGCCGAAGCCCATCGTCAAGGAGTCGCCGCACAGTACGTTCGGCAAGGCCCTGTGAGCGCGGACGGAGACCGCTAGTGCGCCTGGTATTCGCCGGAACGCCGGAGACCGCGGTGCCCGCCTTGGCGGCGCTGCTGGAATCCCGGCACGAGGTCGTCGCCGTCGTCACCCGGCCCGACGCGCCCGCCGGGCGCGGGCGCCGGCTGACGCCGAGCCCGGTCGCCCATAAGGCGGCCGAGGCGGGCGTCGAGGTGCTCAAGCCCGCGAAGGTGAAGGAGCCGGAGTTCCTCGACCGGCTTCGTGAGATCGCGCCGGACTGCTGCCCGGTCGTGGCGTACGGCGCGCTCATCCCGCGTTCGGCGCTGGACATCCCGCGGCACGGCTGGGTCAATCTCCACTTCTCGCTGCTGCCCGCCTGGCGCGGCGCGGCGCCTGTGCAGCACGCCGTGCTGCACGGCGACGACATCACGGGCGCGGCGACGTTCCAGATCGAGGTGGACCTCGACACCGGGCCTGTGTACGGCGTCGTCACCGAGCCGATCCTGCCCGAGGACACCAGTGGCGACCTGCTCGGCCGCCTGGCGCAGACCGGCGCGCAGCTGCTCGTCGCGACGATGGACGGCATCGAGGACGGCAAGCTCGAGCCCCGCCCGCAGCCCGCCGACGGCGTCTCGTACGCCGCGAAGCTCACCCCCGACGACGCCCGCGTCGACTGGAGCAGTGCCGCCCTGCACGTCGACCGGCGGATCCGCGCCTGCACGCCGGCACCGGGGGCCTGGACGACGTTCCACGGTGAGCGGTTGAAGCTGGGTCCGGTCCGGCCCGCTCCGGACGCCGAGCCGCTCGCGCCCGGCCGACTGCGGGCTTCCAAGCACGAGGTCTTCGCCGGCACCGGCACCCATCCGGTGCTGCTCGGGCAGGTTCAGCCGCAGGGCAAGCAGCGCATGGACGCGGCGGACTGGGCGCGCGGCGTGCACCCGACCGACGAGGACGAGCTGATCTGATGCCTCCCCGGCATTCCCGCCGCACCCCCGCACCGGGGGCGAACCGCCGTCCCGCGCAGCGGCCGCGCCGTCCGCGCGACCCTGTGCGCCGCACCGCGTTCGACGTCGTCCAGGCGGTCGACGACCGCGACGCGTACGCCAACCTGCTGCTGCCGTCCCTGCTGCGCGAGCGCGGCCTGACCGGCCGCGACGCGGCGCTGGCGACCGAGCTGACCTACGGCACCCTGCGCGGGCGCGGCACATACGACGCCGTCCTCGACGTGTGCAGCGACCGCCCGGTGGCCAAGATCGATCAGCCGCTGCTCAACGTCCTGCGGCTCGGCGCCCACCAGCTGCTGCGCACCCGCATCCCGGCGCACGCCGCCGTCGGCACGACCGTCGACCTGGCCCGGTCGGTGGCCGGTCCCGGCCAGGCGAAGTTCGCGAACGCGGTGCTGCGCAAGGTCGCCGCCCGCGACCTGGACGCCTGGCTGGCGATCGTGGCGCCCGAGGAGGAGACGGCCCGCCTCACGGTCGTGCACAGCCATCCGCGCTGGATCGTGAACGCGCTGCGCGACGCCGTCGGGCCGGCCGAGATCGAGGCGCTCCTCGCCGCCGACAACGACCGGCCCCGGGTCACGCTGGTCGCCCGGCCCGGCCGCTCGACCGTCGAGGAGCTCGGCGGCGAGCCCGCCGCGTACTCCCCGTACGCCGCCTACCTGGCCGAAGGCGACCCCGGTGCGATCCCCGCGGTCGCCGAGGGCCGCGCGGCGGTCCAGGACGAGGCCAGCCAGCTCGTCGCCCTCGCGCTCGTCCGCGCCGAGCTCGACGGCCCCGACCGCCGCTGGCTCGACCTGTGCGCGGGCCCGGGCGGCAAGGCCGGCCTGCTGTCGGGCCTGGCGGGCGAGCGCGGCGCGCACCTGCTCGCCTGCGACGTCCAGCCGCATCGCGCCCGCCTCGTCGCGGGCAGCGTAGACGCGGCGGGCGCCATCGCCGTGGTGGACGGCACCCGGCCTGCCTGGCGGCCGGGCTCGTTCGACCGCGTGCTCGTCGACGCGCCCTGCACCGGCCTGGGAGCGCTGCGCCGCCGCCCGGAGGCTCGCTGGCGGCGCGGCCCGGAGGCGGTCGCCGAGCTCGGCCCGCTGCAGCGGCGGCTGCTCACCTCGGCGCTGGAGTCGGTACGTCCCGGCGGCGTCGTCGCGTACGTCACCTGCTCACCGCACCTGGCCGAGACCAGGGTCGTCGTCGACGACGTGCTGCGCGACCGCGACGACGTCGAGCGCCTGGACGCCCCCGCCCACCTCACGGAGGTGCCGAACCTGGGCGACGGCCCGTACGCGCAGTTCTGGCCGCACAGGCACGGCACCGACGCGATGTTCCTCGCCCTGCTCCGCCGCCGCGCCTGACCCAGGCCGCGCGTCTAGGGGTGTCCGGTGGACAGAGATCTACTGGACAGCCCTTGGGCCGTCGGCCCGGGTCGGGCGGCGTCAGGCGGAGATCGGAACCGGCTCGCGGACGGGCGAGGACAGGTCCGTGAGCACCTCGGTGGCACGCTCCAACGCGTCGGCGATCCATGGGAGCGTGAGCGGGTCCGGGGTGAGGAGCGCGGCCTCGCGCTCCTCATGGGTCTCGCCGTACAGCAGGCTGGTCGCGACGCGGATGCGCAGCGCCTCGGGGCGGTCGCCGAACGCGCTTCCCGGAAGGACGCCGACGCCGTACTCGTCGAGCAGGAACTCGGCCAGGTCCGTGTCCGTCTTGACGCCGAACCGGTCGCCGAGATCCGCGAACGCCGGTTCGTCGAGGCTCGGATAGCAGTAGAAGCCGCCCTGCGGCATCGCCACACGCGCCCCGGCGTCGGCGAACCGCTCGGCCACCGCGGTCGCCACCGTGGCGTGCAGCCGCCGGCTCGCCGCGATCCGGTCGACGATCTCCGCCGGCTCGCGGAAGGCGTAGGCGGCCGCCTCCTGAACGGGGCCGGAGGCGCTCGACCAGATCTCGCTCGCGACGGCGGCGAGCCGGTCCCGCAGGCCGCTGAGCTCCTCCGGCAGCAGCGCCACGCCGATGCGCCAGCCGCCGAGCGCGAGGCTCTTGCTCAGCGCCGTGGTGATCACCGTTCGCTCCGGCGCGAACCGCGCCGGGCACGGGAACCCGGCACCCTGGTCGAAGACGAGGTCGCGGTAGATCTCGTCGGCGATGATGATCAGGTCCAGCGCGCGGGCGGCCTCGCAGAGCCGGCGTACGGTCTCGGGACGGGCCAGGGTGCCCGTCGGGTTGTCGGGGATGGTGACGACGACGCTGCGGACGGGCTGCCCGGCGGCGCGGGCGCGCGCCACGACCTCCGGCAGGGCGTCGGGGTCGGGCACCCCGCCCTCGCCGGGCCGGGTCGCGACGAAGATCGGTTCGGTGCCCATCAGGCGCGTCTGCGCGGCGTAGCTGACCCAGCTGGGGCGCGGGACGACGACGCTGCCGCCGATCGCGAGCAGCAGGGCGTACAGGAGCGGTTTGCTGCCGGGGCCGGCGACCACCAGGTCGGGGTCCGCGCGTAGACCGCGACGGCGCCAGTAGCCCGCGGCGGCGCCGCGCAGGGCGGCACTGCCCGCGACCGGGCCGTACGCGCCACGGCCCGCAGCGGCGGCGAGCTCGCGTTCGAGCGACGGGTGGACGTTCAGGCCGGCCTCGCCGAATGCGAGGGGCAGCACCGGCAGGCCGGCCCGTCGTCTGTCGTCGAGCGCCTCGTTGGCGGCAAGAGTCGCGGATACTGCGACTGGCATCTTCGCTCCTGATGGATGCGGGGCATTTGTGTGAGGTGTTGTTCGCGGCGCGCCGTACCCCTCAATCGTCGAGTCTCGAAGTGCATCATCACAAGCGAGGCTTTCCGCTGCTATGCATAAGATGAGCTTATGCTTGACGTCCGGCGGCTCCGGCTGCTGCGTGAGTTCGCCGAGCGCGGCAGTATCGCCGCCACGGCGAAGGCCCTGGGCTACACCCCGTCGGCGGTCTCCCAGCAGCTCGCCGTGCTCGAGCGCGAGATCGGCACGGCGCTCCTCGACCGCACCGCCCGCAGCGCCGAGCTGACCGATGCCGGACGCCGGCTCGCCGGCCACGCCGAGCGCATCCTCCGGATGATCGAGTTCGCCGAGGCGGACATGGCCGAGCCGGAGCCGTCCGGGCATGTGGTCCTGACCGCCTTCCCCACGGCGGCGATCGCGTTCGCGCCCGCCCTCGCGCACAGCCTGCGCCGCCACTCGGGCCTGACGTTCCAGCTCCGCCAGAGCTCCGGGGACGGGCTGCCGCAGGTGCGTTCCGGCGAGGTCGACGTCGCGCTGATCGACGACTGGACAGGCCGTCTCCCCACCCGCGGGGGCGGCAGCCTGCGCTTCTCGCTGCTGATGCACGACCCGCTCGTCCTCGTAGTGCCGGCCGACCACTGGGCGGCCGACCCGGCCGTCTCGATCGATCTGCGGCGGCTCCGCGAGGAGCCCTGGATGGCGGCTCCACCCGGTGAGCCGTCACGGCAGGCGTTCGACCGGCTCCTGGCCGACGTCGGCGGCGCTCCGTCGGTGCCGTGGGAGTTCGAGGGGCTCGGCACGATCCTCGGCCTGGTGGCCCGGGGCGTCGGCATCGCCGCCATCCCCAGTCTCGCCCTCACCACCGACGTTGCGGGGATCGCCGTACGCCGGCTGCCCCGGGCGATGACCCGCTACGTCTACGCGGTCGTGCGCACGGCGAGCGTACGCCGTCCCTCGGTCGCGGTCACCGTGCAGGCGCTGAAGTCCGCCGCGGCCGCCGTGGACGTCGACCGCGTCGACCGGCGGCGCTGACACCCCGACACCGCCGGCGACCGGGAACGGGCCGGCGAATCATGACGATTGTTAGAACAGCAGGTCGGCCATGACGGGTGCGAACGGGATGTCGACCACGGCCCGGGACGGCCGGCCCGGCGGAAACCAGACGGTGACCTCGGCGCCGGTGGAACAGGCCTTCTCGAACGCCGCGGATCCCGACCCCGCGAAGCGATACCAGCGCCGGCACCGGTACCCGGTCCTGGTCGCGGGATCGATCCACTGCAGGCGCACGACGTAGGAGGTGCTCTTCGATCCCCTGACCGAGCGGTGCTGCCGGTCCACGGCGGCCACGCGTGCCGTTGCCCTGCTCCCGCGCCTTCGCAGCCGGCGCAGTCTCGCTCGCCGGACCCACATGCGAGCCTTGTGGTTGATGATGAGGCCGACGGCGAGTCCGGTGAGGAACCCGACGGCCAGGCCGTTGACGCTATGCCGGATGCCCAGCAGGTGCGGCAGTAGCGACCAGGTCACGGATACGCCCGCGACTCCGCCCCAGAAGAGGCACAGCGCGAGGATGACCAGCTGCAGCAGGCCCCATCCGATACTGACCGCCCACCAGGCTCTGCGCCGGGAGACGTCGACCCATGCGACGTCGGCATGGCCGCGCGGGGCGTCGGTCACGCTGATCACCTCCGATTCCGGAGCATGGCCATCCTTTGAAGTCTCTAGACTTGGGCACATCATGGCCGTGCAAATCGCTCCCAGCATTCTGTCCGCCGACTTCGCCCGCCTCGCCGATGAGGTGACGGCTGTCGCCAGCGCCGACTGGATCCACGTCGACGTGATGGACAATCACTTCGTGCCCAACCTCACCATCGGGCTGCCGGTGGTCGAGTCGCTGCTCAAGGTCACGCCGCTGCCGCTGGACTGCCACCTGATGATCGAGGACCCGGATCGGTGGGCTCCCGGCTACGCCGAGGCGGGCGCGTCCAGCGTGACCATCCACGCGGAGGCCGCGAGCGCCCCGATCCGTACGCTGCGGGCGATCCGCGCGGCCGGAGCGCGCTCCGGACTGGCGCTGAACCCCGGCACCGCCGTCGAGCAGTACGCCGACCTGCTGCCCGAGATCGACATGCTGCTCGTGATGACGGTCGAGCCGGGCTTCGGCGGCCAGTCGTTCCTCGACGTGGTGCTGCCCAAGGTGCGGCGCGCCCGAGAGCTGATCAAGGGCCGCGAGTCGGACGTCTGGCTGCAGGTCGACGGCGGCGTCAACGCCGAGACGATCGAGCGCTGTGCCGAGGCGGGCGCGGACGTCTTCGTGGCGGGGTCGGCCGTCTACTCCGCCGACGACCCCGCCGAGGCCGTCCGCTCCCTGCGCGAGCAGGCGAGCGCCGCCTACACCGCGTAGCCCGCGCGAGCAGGCGACCGCGGAACACCGTTCAGGCCGCGTCTCCCCGCGCGAGCGGGCGAGCGCGGCCCACACCGCGTCGGCCCGGTCGCCGTCGCGCGAGCGGATCACGAGTCCACCGGCCACGAGGCCGCCCCCTGCGCCGCGCCGGCCGTGACGGCGCGTCCCTACGCCTCGAACACCTCGGCGCCGTCGCCGTTCGCGTGGCTGCGCAGCCGGCCCTGGGCGACGAGCACCAGCAGGTGCGCCTGGGTCTCAGTGGTGGCCAGCATCTGGTTGAACATGTCGAGGTCGTCGAAATGGCGTTCCCGCCGGGTCCAGGTCAGGGCGCGGGCCGTCTCGTACGCCGTGCCCGAACCCGCGGTGACGGCCGCCGCGCAGGCGTCGAGGCGCTCGGCGTGGTGCGCCAGCAGGGCGTCGACGCGGGCGTGCACGCTGTCGGTGACGGGCCCGTGGGCGGGGAGCAGCCGCAGGTCGGGGAGTTCCCGGACGATTCTGAGGGAGTCCAGGTACGAGCCGAGGGGGGAGGCGCCCGGCGCGCTCTCGAACCCGATCGACGGCGTGATGTGGGGCAGGACGTGGTCACCGGCGAACATCAGCCCGTCGTCGAGGTCGGCGAAGACGAGATGCCCCCGGGTGTGGCCCGGCGTGGGGACGGCGAGGAGGTCCCGGCCGCCCAGCGGCAGCTCCGTACGGCCGTCGATCCAGTCGTCCGGCATCTCCCACTCGAGGACGTCGTGCCCGCCCTCCCGCCAGGCGGCCTTCAGGCGCTCGACGAGCGGGCGTGCTCCGCACACGAGGAGTTGGGCGAGCTGCGGGGAGTCCTCACGCCGGCGCGGCCCCGTGAGGAGCTCGAGGGTCGCGCGCTCGTCGATGCCGAGGCTGACCCGCGTCCCGAACTCCCGGCGGACGGCCACCGCCTGCGTGTAGTGATCGCGGTGGACGTGGGTGACGAGGAACCGCGTGATGTCCCCGAGGCCGTACCCGATCTCCTTCAGCGCCGCTTCGAGCCGCCGCCGGGACTCCTCGAGGGCCCAGCCGCCGTCGATCAGGACCAGGCCGTCATCGCCCTCGATCGCGTAGACGTTGACGGCGCGGAGGCCGTCGCTCGGAAGAGGCAGGGGGATGCGGTGCACGCCCGGCGCCACCTGGAACGCTCCAGGTTCTATCCACTCCGTCCGCTGCGTCATCGGCCCGCCTCATCTTTCGCACTAGAACGACATTCGATCTATATCGGACCACGGGCGGCCCGCGCCATTGTTAGCGTCCACAAGTTTCGATGCCAACCAAGCGAGCGCTTGCTTGGCCAGCTGTGGACATCCTCACATATGGCGCGGAATGTCCGGCGTGGCACACTGGTTGGGAGTCAGTAAGCGTGCTCCGGGGTCGGTGAAATTCCGAACCGGCGGTGACAGTCCGCGACCCGGCCGAAACCATCGGCCGGTTGACCCGGTGGAACTCCGGGACCGACGGTTAAAGTCCGGATGGGAGGCAGCGCGCGGCCGTGCCCTTCGTGGGCATGGCATCTGTGGCCTTGCCACACACCCGGAGCCTGATGAGGGAGGCCCGGGTGACCGATCATCCCGCGCAGGAGCGGGCGATGCGCCGGGCGCTGGCGCTCGCCGTCCGCGCCCGCGGTGAGACCAGCCCCAATCCCGTCGTCGGCTGTGTCGTCCTCGACGCCGCCGGAGAGGTCGCGGGCGAGGGATACCACGCCTACGCCGGCGGCCCGCACGCCGAGATCGTCGCGCTCCGGGAGGCCGCCGGCCGGGCCCGCGGCGGCACTCTCGTCGTCACCCTCGAACCCTGCGACCACCAGGGCCGTACCGGCCCGTGCACCCTCGCCGTCATCGACGCCGGCGTCCGGCGCGTCGTCTACGCGGTCGCCGACCCCGACCCGGTCGCGGGTGGCGGAGCCCGCAGGCTCGCCGAGGCGGGCATCGAGGTCGAGGGCGGGCTGCTCGCCGACGAGGCCGAGCGGGCCAACGCCGAGTGGCTCACCCGCACCCGGCTGAACCGGCCGCACGTCACCTGGAAGTTCGCCGCGACGCTGGACGGCCGGTCCGCCGCCGCCGACGGCACCAGTCAGTGGATCACCGGCCCGGAGGCCCGGCACGACGTCCACGAGCTCCGCGCCCGCTGCGACGCGATCGTCGTCGGCGCCGGGACCGTGCTGGCCGACGATCCCCGCCTGACCGTACGGGGCGTGCAGCGCCACGATCACCTGCTCACGTCCCGCAGGCCCCTGCGCGTCGTCGTCGACGGCCGGGCCCGTACGCCGCTGACCAGCCGGATCCTGGACGACGAGGCCCCCACGCTGATCGCCGTCGCGGAGGACACCGACACCGCGGCGCTGGAGGCCCGCACGGCCGTCGTCCGCCTGCCGCGCGGCGACGGCGGGCTCGACCTGGCCGCCCTCCTCGCCGAGCTGCGCGACCGGCAGATCGTCTCGGTCCTCCTCGAGGGCGGCCCGACCCTGGCCGGTGGGTTCCTGGCCGCCGGGCTGGTCGACCGGGTCGTCGCCTACCTCGCCCCCACGCTTCTCGGCTCCGGCACCACCGCGCTCGGCCCGGCGGGCGTCGGCACGCTCGCCGAGGCCCACCACCTGCGGATCGAGGACGTCACGCGGATCGGCCCGGACCTGCGCGTCACCGCCGTACCGCAAGCCGCCGAAACCCCCACCCGGCCGGTAGCGGCCCGAAGGGAGCACTGAATGTTCACCGGAATCGTCGAGGAACTCGGCGAGGTGGTCGCGCTCGAACCGGCGGGGGACTCCGCCCGGCTCACCGTCCGTGGCCCGCTCGTCGTGTCCGACGCCGTGCACGGCGCGTCCATCGCGGTCAACGGGGTCTGCCTCACCGTGACCGACGTCAAGGACGACGCCTTCACCGTCGACGTCATGAAGGAGACGCTCGACCGGTCCAGCCTCGCCGGCCTGAAGCCGGGATCGCCGGTCAACCTCGAACGCCCCGTACGGCCGACGGACCGGCTCGGCGGCCACATCGTCCAGGGCCACGTCGACGGGGTCGGCCGCGTCGTCTCCCGCGAGCCCGGCGACCGCTGGGAGGTCGTGACGGTCGAACTGCCCCCGCAGCTGGCCCGCTACGTCGTCGAGAAGGGCTCGATCACGGTCGACGGCGTCAGCCTCACCGTCGTCGAGGCCCGCGACGACGCCTTCACCATCGCGCTGATCCCGACGACGCTCGAGCTGACCACCCTGGGCCGCAAGGGCCCCGGCGACCCGGTCAACCTCGAGGTCGACGTCGTCGCCAAGTACGTCGAGCGCCTCGTCACGGCCGGAGGGGCACGGTGAGCTCCTGGACACAGGCGGGCATCACCGTCCTCGGCGAGAAGGTCCTGTGGACCGACCTCGTGGGCAACGTCCTGTCCCTCGGCACGGTCTTGCTGGCGATCCGCCGCACGATCTGGACCTGGCCCGTGCAGATCGCCGGCGCGGCGCTCCTGCTCGTCGCCTCGCTCAGCGCGCACGCGCCGGGCAACGCGCTCAAGCAGGTGATGTTCCTGGCGCTGGCCTCGTACGGCTGGGTCCGGTGGCTGCGCGGCATCCGGAAGAGTCGGGAGCTGGCCGTGCGCCCGGCCACCCCGCGCGAGCGCACCGCCCTCATCGGCGTGCTCGCGGCGGGCACCGTCGCGGTGGCCCTGCTGTTCGCGAACATCCCCTGGCTGCAGATCTCCTGGTCGCCGCTGGCCAACGCGTACATCTTCGTCGGCAGCGCGGTCGCGACGTTCGCGCAGAGCCGCGCGCTCGTCGACTTCTGGGTCATCTGGGTCCTCGTCGACCTGGTCGGCGTCCCCCTGGCGTTCAAGTCGGGGCTGTACGTCTCCGGCGCGGCGTACGGGATCTTCTTCATTCTCGTCCTCGCCGGTTTCCGTGACTGGCTGAAGCAGTACCGCCGACAGCGGCGGCACACCGAGCCCAAGGTGGTAGCGGCATGAGTTTCGACAGCGTGGAAGATGCGATCGCGGACATCGCGGCCGGCAAGGCCGTGGTCGTCGTCGACGACGCCGACCGGGAGAACGAAGGAGATCTCATCTTCGCCGCCTCCAAGGCGACGGCGGAGCTGGTGGCCTTCACGATCCGGTACAGCAGCGGCGTGATCTGCGTGCCGATGGAGGGCCCGGACCTCGACCGGCTGCAGATCCCGCTGATGACGGCGCACAACAACGAGCGGATGCGCACGGCGTACACCATCAGCGTCGACGCCCGCGACGGTGTGGACACCGGCATCTCCGCCGCCGACCGCGCCCGGACGATCCGCACGCTCGCCGACTCGGCGACCGAGCCGTACGAGCTGGTCCGGCCCGGCCACATCTTCCCGCTGCGCTACCGCGAGGGCGGGGTGCTGCGGCGGCGCGGGCACACCGAGGCGGCGGTCGACCTGGCGCGGCTGGCCGGGCTGACCCCGGCCGGGGTGCTGGCCGAGGTCGTCAACGACGACGGCACGATGGCGCGGCTGCCGCAGCTGGAGATCTTCGCCAAGGAGCACGACCTCAAGCTGATCTCGATCGAACAGCTCGTGGAGTACCGCAAGCGGACCGAGCGGATGGTCGAGCGCATCACCGAGACCCGGATCCCCAACCGCCACGGCATGTGGCGTGCGGTCGGCTACGCCAGCGAGGTGGACGACGGCGAGCACGTCGCCCTCGTGTACGGCGACCTGGGCGACGGCGAGGACGTCCTCGTCCGGGCCCACTCGGAGTGCCTGACCGGCGACGTGCTCGGCTCCGAGCGCTGCGACTGCGGCACCCAGCTCGAGGCCGCGATGGCCGCGATCGCCGCCGAGGGCAGGGGAGTGCTGCTGTACCTGCGCGGCCACGAGGGCCGGGGCATCGGCCTGCTGGCCAAGCTGCGGGCCTACCAGCGCCAGGACGACGGCTCCGACACCGTCGACGCCAACCTCGAGCTCGGCCTGCCGGTGGACGCCCGCGAGTACGGCAACGCGGCGCAGATGCTGCTCGACCTCGGCGTCCGGTCCGTCCGGGTGCTGACCAACAACCCGGCCAAGGTCGACGGGCTGGAGAGCTTCGGCGTCGAGGTACGCGGACGGGAATCGCTGCCCGTCTCCGTCACCGAGCACAACCGGCGCTACCTCGCCGCCAAGCGCGACCGCCTCGGCCACACGATCGGAGACCTGGGATGAGTGGAGCCGGACGTCCGGAGGAGACCTTCGTCGACGCCTCCGGGTTGCGACTGGGCATCGTCTGCACCCGGTGGCACGCGCAGGTCACCGACCAGCTGCTGGAGCGGGCCGTCGCGACGGCCAAGGAGTGCCGCGTCGCCGATCCGGTGGTCGTGCGCGTGGCCGGCGCGCTCGAGATCCCGGTCGTCGCCCAGCAGCTCGCCCGCGACAACGACGCGGTCGTCTGCCTGGGAACGGTCATCCGCGGCGGGACCCCGCATTTCGACTACGTCTGCGACTCCGTCACCGCGGGTTTGACGAGGGTTGCCCTGGACGAAGGCACCCCGGTGGGCAATGGGGTACTAACATGTGAGACGCTCGACCAGGCATTGGACCGATGTGGGCTGGACCACAGCCACGAGGACAAAGGGATGGAGGCGACCGTGGCCGCTCTCGATACGGCACTGACCCTGCGAGGTCTTCGGCACCACGGTCACGCGCGGCATGACGCGGAGCATCTGGGCTCCTGAGCGTCGACGCCGCGACACCCATCTCTCGCAGAAAGGTTCATGAACCGTGCTGTCACTCGTGCTGCCCAAGGGCTCTTTGGAAAAGGCGACGTTCGAGCTGTTCGACGCCGCCGACCTGACCGTCCGCCGGGCGTCCGACCGCGACTACCGCGCCTCGATCGACGATCCGCGGATCGACCGCGTCCGCGTCCTACGCCCGCAGGAGATCCCGACCTACCTCGAACAGGGGCTGTTCGACCTCGGCATCACCGGGCGCGACTGGATCACCGAGACCGACGCCGACGTCGTCTCGCTCGGCGAGCTGAAGTACTCCAAGGCCACGTCCAACCCGGTGCGCGTCATCATGGCCGTGCCGAACGACGCGCCCTGGCAGACCGTCTCCGACCTGCCCGAAGGCGTGCGGATCTCCACCGAGTTCCCCGCCCTGACCGAGCGCTTCCTCGCCCAGCACGGCGTCAAGGCGCGGGTCGTGCCGTCGTACGGCGCGACCGAGGCGAAGGTCCCCGACATCGTCGACGTGATCGTCGACCTCACCGAGACCGGCTCCTCGCTGCGCAAGAACGGCCTGCGCATCCTCGACACCCTGCTGACCAGCTACACCGAGCTGGTCGCCAACCGCGAGGCGTACGAGGACGCCGAGAAGCGCGCGGCGATGGAGGACATCGCACTGCTGCTGCAGGGCGCGATCCGGGCCCGCGGCAACGTCCTGCTCAAGCTCAACGTCGAGAACGGCGCGCTGCAGTCGGTCCTGGACATCATCCCGTCGATGTCGTCGCCGACGGTCACCCCGCTGGCCGGCGGTGAGATGCACGCGGTGGAGAGCGTCGTCGCCAAGCACGGCGTGAACACCCTGATCCCGGCGCTCAAGGCGGCCGGTGCCCGCGACATCCTCGAGATCCCGATCTCCAAGATCGTCGACTGACCCCTGCGTTAAGGCGGCTCCCTCATGACCACGGCGACGTGGCGGCCACGACGGGCCAGAATCGTCCCGTACGTCCTCGCGACGGTGGTGGTCGCCGGCATGATCGCCCTCGCCGTGGTCATGCCCGCCCCGTGGAGTCTCGGCGACCGGATCGGCCTGGTCGCGATCGGGCTGATCGTCGCCGGGATCCTGCACATGCTGGCCCGCAGCCGGGTGACGGCCGACCCCGACGGGGTGACGGTCGTCAACGGCCTGCGCACGCACGAGTACGAGTGGGCGGAGGTGCTGGGCGTGTCCATGGCCGAGGGCGCGCCCTGGCCCTCCCTCGACCTTGCCGACGGCTCCACCGTCGCGGTCATGGGCATCCAGTCCTCCGACGGCGAGCGCGCGAACCGCGCTCTCGCCGAACTGGCCACCCTCATCCGCGAACGCGGCGAGACCACCGGCCCCTGACCTGACGATCATCTGCTCCGGCCTTGATGAGTGGGGACCACGCGGGGGAGCCGAGGACCGTGATAGCAGTGGCTGAGGCAGCCGCTGGGGGTATGAGTGAGTTCTGACGGACGCGACGAGGCCGCGGACGCGGTGGCACTGCGTGCACGACTGCGGCACGTCTACTGGATCGGCGGTGGCAGCGGCGCGGGCAAGTCGACGATCGCCCGGCGTATCGCGGCCCGGTACGGCCTGCACGTGTACTCGACCGACGAGGCGATGCCGGGCCACGCCCGCCGCAGCACGCCCGAGGACGCCCCGTACCTGAGCAGGTTCATGACCATGGACATGGACGAGCGCTGGGTGAACCGGTCTCCGGAGATCATGCTCGAGACCTTCCACTGGTTCCGGGGCGAGGGCTTCGGCATGATCGTCGACGACCTGCTGCGCCTGCCGGCGGAGACCGGCATCGTCGCCGAGGGCTTCCGGCTGCTGCCGCACCTCGTCAAGCCGCTGCTCGCCGCGCAGGACCACGCGGTCTGGCTCCTCCCGACCCCCGAGTTCCGCCGGACGGCGTTCGACGGCCGTGGCTGGGAGATCCCCCGCAAGACCAGCGATCCGGAGCGGGCCCGGCGCAACCTGCTCGAGCGCGACCGGATGTTCACCGACCGCCTCTTCGAGGAGACGAAGCGCCTCGAACTGCCCGTCATCGAGGTCGACACCACGATGCCCGAAGACGAGGTGGCCGGCCGAGTGACGCAGGCGTTCGGGCTCTAGACCCGGGATCGGACGCGCCGGCGCATCCGGGTATCGACGTCACTCTCGCCCTTTCCACACGGTGGTGCGACTGACCAGTAGAACCATTCTGGTCAGTTCGTCGGATACCGTGGTGACGACAGGAAGGGAGTCGCCATGAAGGACACAGTCGGGTGGGGCCGTGCGCTGGTGGTCGGGCTCGGGGTCGCGGGCATCGCCACCGCGGTGCGACTACGGCAGGTGGGCTGGGAGCCGGTGCTGGTGGAGCGGGCGGCCGCGCGTCGCTCGAGCGGGTACTTCATCCTGTTGTTCGGCACCGGGGTCGCCTCCGCGCGGCGGCTAGGCGTGCTGGAGGCGATCGGCGACCGCAGCCATCCGCGGCTCGCCGCGTACGAGGTGGACCGGGCCGGGCGCCGCAGGCCCGGGATGAATCCGGCCGATCTGCCCGGCGTGGTCACCAGACCCCGGCAGCTGCTGCGCGGCGACGTGGAACAGGGGCTGTTCTCCGCGCTGCCGGCCGATGTGGAGATCCGCTACTCCACCGTGCCCACCCGCATCACCCAGGACGATTCGGCGGCAGAGGTCACCCTGCACGACACCGCCTCCGGCGCCACCGTCACCGAGCGTTTCGACCTCGTGGTGGGCGCCGACGGGATGCGCTCGACCGTGCGCAAGATGGTCTTCGGCCCCGAGGAGTACCTGCATCCGCTGAATTACATGATCGGCGCCACCGCGCTCGACGCGCCGATCGAGGGCTTCACCCTCCATGAGGGCCTGATCCTGGCCGAGCCGGGACGCTCGGCATGGACCTTCCCCTTCGCCGACCATCCGCCGAGCCTGCTGTTCTCCTACCGCACCGACGACATCGACGCCGAGTTCGCACGTCCGCCGATCGAGTCCATCCGCGCCGCCTTCGGCCCGCAGCGTCCCGGCCCCCTGCTGGAGACCTTGTTCAGACGGTTCGAGCAGGCCCCAGAGCACCTGTTCGACGCCGTACACCAGGTCAAGATGCCGACCTGGCACCGCGGCCGGGTCGTCCTCGTCGGCGACGCCGCCTGGTGCGTGACCCTGTACGCGGGCATGGGAGCCTCCAGCGCCATCGCGGGCGGCGAACTGCTGGGCACCATGCTGCAGCGCCACCCCGACGACCTGCCCGGCGCGCTGCGAGCGTGGGAGGCGAAGATGCGGCCGTTCATCCACACCGAGCAGGACAGTGCCCTGATCATGCGCAGGATCTTCACTCCCCACGACCGCAAGGAACACATCATGCGGACCGTGATGCTGCGCCTCATGAACAGGCCCGTCCTCGGACACGCCATGGGCAAGATAATGAACGGCCCGGACTTCACGAACAAGGAACTCGACGTCGCCGCCGTGTGACCCGTCTCGAGCACGAAGGAAGAGGACAGCCCAGGTGAGCCAGCTGATCGAGCACCACTCGCGCAAAGCCGCTCGCATCCTGGACAGCACGCGCGAGCTGGTGCTCGACCACGGTGTGCGCAAGGTGACCGTCAGCGAGATCGCCCGGGCCGCGGGGGTCGGCAAGGGCACCGTCTACCTGTACTGGCCCGCCAAGGAGGATCTCATCCTCGGGTTGTTCGCCCGCGAAGTGCTGGCCTTCCTGGATGAGATCATCAGCCGTCTCCTCGCCGACCCCTCCGCCGTGCTGCCGCGCCGCCTGGCCCCACTGCTGATCCGCACCGGGTCGAAACTCCCACTGGCCCGCCGCCTGAACGCCGGCGACGCCGACCTGCTGCGGCTGCTCACGCAGCAGGCCGGCGACCGCGACCTGTTCGCCCGCACCAGTCCCAGCGCCCTGTGCGAGGCGGTCATGCCGATCCTTCACCGGCACGGTCTGATCCGCCACGACCGTCCCTTGTCCGGCCAGGCCTACGCCATGCATGCCGTGCTCACCGGGTTCGGCACCGCGATGTCCGACCCGGCCACCGCCGCGTTCGGCGTCGACGACCCTGACGAGGTCCTCGCCGACACCGTGGCCGTGCTGCTCGAGCCGCCCGTCGCCCCCGGCGACCCGGCCATCGCCGCAGCCGCCGAGGAGACCGTCGCCGTCATGCGCCGGACGCGGGAGGCGGTACTGGACCTCATCGAGCGCAGCCAGGTCGACGAATGATGACCTGTCGCAGCTCGGACTGTCCGTCCGCACGCGTGGGGCCGCCTCGTCGCCGCCGTCGCGGTCATCGGCCGCTGAGCCCGACCGCGCACCATGTGACCGCCCGGACGCGTACGCGTCCCGATCAGCGGCGGATGAGGCCGAGGTCGGTGGCGACGGCAACGGCGGAGGTGCGGGATTCGACACCGAGCTTGGCGTAGACATGGGCCAGGTGGGACTTGACGGTGCCCTCGGTGAGGTGGAGCCGTCGACCGATCGCCTGGTTGGACAGGCCGTCCGCGACGAGGGCCAAAACCTCGGTCTCGCGTCGGGTCAGGGCGGTCGCCGGGCTGCGCAGCCGGTTCATGAGCCGGTCGGCGACGGAGGGGGCCAGCGTGGTGCGGCCGGCCGCGGCGGTGCGCACGGCGGCGGCGAGTTCCTCGGGCGGAGCGTCCTTGAGAAGGTAGCCGGTGGCGCCCGCCTCGATGGCGGCCAGAGTGTCGGCGTCGGTGTCGTAGGTCGTGACGATCAGGACACGGGGGGCTCCGGGACGGGCGGTGATGGCGGCAGTCGCCTGCGCGCCGCTCATTCCCCGGCCGAACTGCAGGTCCATTAGGACGACGTCCACATCGCCGTCGGCGGCGCGGGCGACGGCCTCCTCGGCGGTGGCCGCCTCGGCCGCCACGGTGATGCCGGGTTCGGTCTCCAGTACGGCGCGCAGCCCGGCTCGCACCACAGGGTGGTCGTCGGCCAGCAGCAGGCGGATCGTGGCGTCGGTCATAGGCTCGCCTCGGCCTCGGGGGCGTCGGCCCGGGGGAGGGGAAGCCTGGCGGTCAGGACGGTGCCGTGCCCGGGGGCGGACTCGACCGTGAGGGTGCCGTCGAGAGCGCGCACACGGGCACGCATGGCCGCGAGCCCGAAACCGCCGCCCTCCGGATGGGGGACGGGCGGTCGGTCCGGGTCGAAGCCGACGCCGTCGTCGACGACGTCCACGGTGACGTGGTCGCCGACGTAGCCCAGGGTGACCTCGGCGGTGACGGCGTGGGCGTGCTGGACGACGTTGGCCAGGGCGGACTGGGTCACGCGGAGCAGGGCGACCTCGTGCGCGGTCGGCAGGGGCACCGGGTCGTCGGCCAGGTGGAAGCGCGCGGTGAGCGGATTGCGGGTGGAGGTGGTGGCGCACAGCCGCTCCAGCGCGCCGGCCAGCGTGGTGCCCTCCAGCACGGGCGGGGCGAGGGCGGCGACGAAGCGGCGGGCCTCGGCGAGGTTGTCCACTGCGGCCTGACGGGCCTGGCCCACGTAGCGGGCGGCGGTGTCGGGCCGGTCGGGAAGGGCGCGTTCGGTGGCGCGCAGGAGGAGCTGGATGCTGGACAGGCCCTGGGCGAGGGTGTCGTGGATCTCTCGGGCCAGGCGCTCGCGCTCGGCCAGCATCCCGGCGGTGTGCTGGGCGGCGGCCAGATCGGTGCGGGTGGCGGTGAGCTCCTCGATCAGCCTCCGGCGGCGTTCGACCTCCAGGTACAGGGCCTGATACCCCCACACGACCGCGACCGCCACGGCGGCGCCGAGGGCCGGGCCGATCGCGGCGGCCGGTCTGAAGGTGCCCTGGTGGGCGGCGAAGGCCGTGATCGCCGCGAGCGCGGTGGCGATCACCGCGGCAAGGCCGGCACCGCGCGGCAGCAGGTGCAGCTGCAGGAAGTACAGGGGAAAGGCGAGCCAGACCGCGTCGGCGGACAGCGTCAGCAGCACCAGCCATACGAGGCCCACGGCGGCGAGCCACAGCACGGCCGTCCAGCGGGATCGCCTGCCGCGGGGCAGGACCGGCCCGGCCGCGTACACCAGCTCCAGCGCCGCGGCCGTCGCGACGGTGGGCGCGACATGCGGCCCGCCGCCGGCCACGGCCCGGGCGGCGGTGAGGGCGAGCAGGCCGGCGATCAGGAGGTGCAGGCACCAGGTCAGGGCCCGGATGGTGAGGGTCAGGGTGGGCGCGGCGCTGTTCACGGTCTCTCCAGCCTAGAAGCCGAGGCCCAAAGGTGCCTCCATCGAAAGTTAGAACCCGTCCGCCACCCTTCGGCCCTGGAATTCCCGTCCTGGGCCGGATGCCGTGGCCGGGCGGGGCGGCGACGGTGGAGGTGTACCGCTTCCACTCTCGAAAGGGCAGGTCCAAGCCGTGTTCGTGGCCTGGAGAGACCTGAGGTTCGCCAAGGGGCGCTTTGCCCTGATGGGGACCGTCATCGTGCTGATCACCGTGCTGGTCGGGCTGCTGTCCGGGCTGACCGCCGGGCTGGGCCGGCAGAACATCTCCGCGATCAGCGGTCTGCCCGCCGACCGGATCGCCTTCGGCGCGCCCGGCGGCGGACAGGGTCTGTCGTACTCGAACTCCACGGTCACCGAGCGGCAGTGGCGGCAGTGGGCCGAGACACCCGGCGTGACCGGCGCCGAGCCGCTGGGCATCACCGTCACGCGGGCCGTCGCCGGAGGCAGGAGCGTCGGCGTCTCGGTCTTCGGCGTGCGGCCCGGCTCCGCACTCGCGCCGGACGGCGGCCGGATCGGCGAACGCTCGGTGGTGATCTCCACTTCCGCCGCCGACGACCTCGGTGTACGGCCAGGAGGCACCCTCACGCTCGCCGGGCGGACACTGACCGTCGCCGCCGTACGGGGGGACGCGCACTTCAGCCACACCCCGGTCGTCTGGACCAGCCTGGACACCTGGTGGAAGACCGCACCACCCACCCGTTCCACGGACGGACCGACGGCCACCGTCATCGCCCTGAAGACCACCGCGCGCGCCGACGTGAAGGCCACCGACACGGCGGCGGGCACCAGGACGGTGTCCAAGGGCGACTCGCTGACCGCGATCGGCTCCTACACCTCCGAGAACGGCTCCCTGCAGTTGATGCGCGGTTTCCTGTTCGCCATATCCGCGCTCGTCATCGGCGCCTTCTTCACCGTATGGACCATCCAGCGCAGCGCCGACGTCGCGATCCTCAAGGCGTTGGGCGCCTCCACCGCCTACCTCCTGCGCGACGCCCTCGGCCAAGCCGTCGCCGTGCTGACCGGCGGCACCCTCGTCGGTACCGCCATCGCCGTCGCCCTCGGCGCCGTCGTGGCGGGCTCGGCCGTGCCGTTCATCCTCACTCCGGCGACCATCCTTCTCCCCGCGACCGTGATGATCCTCCTCGGTGCGCTCGGGGCCGCCTTGTCCGTCCGCCGCATCACCTCAGTCGACCCGCTGACCGCCCTGGGGAGCGCCCGTTGAGCCTCACACTGACCGACATCACCCTCACCTACCCCGACGGCGACGGTCGCCTGACCGCCCTGGACCACGTCGACCTGGAGGTGCCCAAGGGCGGCCTCACCGCCCTGATCGGCCCCTCCGGCTCCGGCAAGTCCAGCCTGCTGGCCGTCGCCGCGACCCTCATCACCCCCGACGCCGGCACCGTCACTATCGACGGCACCGTCACCACCGGGCTGACCCGCGGCGAACTGACCGCCGTGCGGCGCCACAAGATCGGCATCGTCTTCCAGCAGCCGAACCTGCTCCCCTCGCTCACCGCCGCCGAACAGCTCCAGGTCATGGCCCGGATCGACGGTCGCTCCCCGGCCAGAGCCCGGCTCCGGGCGATGGAACTGCTCGACGCGGTCGGCCTGGCGGACCAGGCCGACCGCCGCCCCCACCGGCTGTCCGGCGGTCAGCGTCAGCGGGTCAACATCGCCCGTGCCCTGATGAACGATCCCACCGTCCTCCTGGTCGACGAACCCACCAGCGCCCTCGACCATGAACGCGGCGCCGCGATCATCGATCTGATCACCCGTCTCACCCGCCAACGGGCCACCGCGACCGTCCTGGTCACCCACGACCGTGCCCACCTCGCCGTCGCCGACCGGGTCGCCGAAGTCCACGACGGACGCCTCCGGATCCCGGCGGCCCGCTGAGGCCCGATCCGGGCGATCCAGCCACGGCGAGCGGGCCGCACGGCTCGGCCGAAAGGTCCGTGGACCGGTCGACGCTCACGTCGCTTCGGCGCTGAGGGTCTGGGCGACGGATCTGCGGGCCGCGAGGCGGGCGGGTACGGCGGTGAGCGCCGCTGTCGCCGGTAGGGCGGCGAGTGCGGCGGTGAGCAGCAGCCACGTGGGGGGCCAGGCCACGTTTCCGTTACTGAAGGGCAGGCACAGGATGATGCCGATGGGGATGCCGACGAGGGCGCCGGGCAGCGTCGGAAGCAGTTGCGCGGTGGACAGCCCGGCGGTGATCTGTCCGGGGGTGGCCCCGAGGGTGCGTGCGATGGCCATGGTGGGGCGGGCTTCTTGCGCCGTGGTCCAGGTGATGGTGATGGTGTTGATGACGGCGAGGATGATCAGTGCGGCGGTGACGGCCAGCATCATGTGCCGGCCTTGGTCGGCCTTCAGATTGGCCAGGCTGGAAGAGCCGTCGACGCCGTAGCCCCTGGCGGGCTGGGCGTATTGGACCAGCAGGGCGGTGATCACGGTCAGCGTGGCCGTCATGTTGCACGCGTGCAGGAACGCGCGGCCGGGTCGGCGGGCGATCAGGCGTAGCCCGAGCAGGAGCGGGGTCGGCAGCAGCGCGGAGATTCTGGTCAGCCGGGCTCGGTGCTGGGGTTGGTGGGCGGTGTCGGCCAGCGCGGCGACGGTTTCGGTCCGCAGGGCCCGGATGGTCGGGCCGAGGGTGGTGAGGGCCGCCACGGCCAGGGCGATGACGGTCGTGACGGCGATGGTGGTGCCGGTCGGTCCGGTGGCGGCGGTGATCAGGCTGCCGGTGGGGTTGATGATGGCGGGCTCGGCCAGCCGAGCGACCGTCAGCCCCAGAGCGTCGGCGATCAGCGCCAGGGTCAGGTATTCGGCGAGCAGGACACCGGCGATGAGGCCGGGTGTGGCACCGACGGCCTTGAGCAGTCCCACCCGGCGGGTCTGCCTGGCGGCACGTCCGGCGGCCAGCGTGGCCACGCCGGCGATGGCCAGGAAGCAGAGCAGCCAACTGCCGATGACCAGGATCGGCTGGCTGTCCTTGAGCATGACGGAGTCCTGGTCGGCCATCAACTGCCAGGTGAAGAAGTTCACCGGTAGTTCGGAGCCGCGGTGGGAATCTATGAACGCCCGGGTCGCGGTGGGGTCGCGCAACTTCAGGTCCAGGGCGGAGGTCGCCGAAAGACGCGCGGAAACCAGCGCTCGGGTGTCCTGTTTGCTCAGCCAGGCCAGACCGCTGTTGTCGGTCTCCCCGCCGTCCGCGCCGGTCAGCTGCGCCCACGGGTAGACGGGGTGGGCCGCGGTCACGGCGGTCCCGGCGATCGGCAGTGAGCGGCCGGCGACGGTGACGTGGTCGCCGACGTGGACGCCCAGAGCGTTGGCGAAGCCGCGTTCGACCACGACGCCTCCGGGGCGTACCCAGCTGCCCGAGGTCACCACCGGGCGGTTGACCGAGCCCGGTGTGGCATCGGCGTCTTCCATCACCACGTTCGCCGTGGTGCCGCGCGCCGTGAGTTTCGCATAGAACTGGCGGTACGGTCCGTTGTGGGCGACGACCCCGGGCGCGTGCTCCAACGACGCCAGGGCCGAGATCGCAGTCCGGTCGGTGCCAGGGGAAACGGCAACCAGGTCCGGCCCGGCCGTGGCTGCACGGGTCTGTCGGTAAAGCGCGCCGGTCGCCCCGTGCAGGGACAGTCCCAGGCCCATGGCGGCGGTGGCGGCGGTTATCGAGACAAGGAGCATCGCGGCCTGGCCGGGATGCCGGCGCACGTCGGCCAGGACGAGGCGGAAGATGAGCAGGATGCGGCCCACGGCCTTCAGCCCTCCAGTCCGAACAGGCCGTCGAGCCGCCTGGCATTGCCTGCCGGCCAGGTGTCGTCGACCAACACCCCGTCGCGCATCGAGACCAGCCGGTCCGCGGTGGCCGCGACTCGCTCGTCATGCGTGACGACCACAAGGGTCTGCCCTGCGGCACGCAGGTCCGCGAAGAGCCGCAGCACATCGAGCGTCGCCGCGGTGTCCAGGTTCCCGGTCGGCTCGTCGGCCAACAGGACCGCCGGCTCGTTGGCCATGGCGCGGGCGATGGCCACCCGCTGACGCTGTCCTCCCGACAGCTGCCAGGGCAGATGCCGGGCGCGGTCGGCGAGCCCGAACCGCTCCAGCAGAAAGGCCGCGCGGCGCCTGGCCGCGCGCGCCGAGCGCCCGGCCAACAGCACGGGCAGCTCTACGTTCTCCGCCGCCGACAGTTCCTCCACCAGATGGAAGGCCTGGAAGACGAACCCCACCGCCCGCCGCCGCAGCCGGGCCAAGCCCCGCTCGTTCACGGTGTCGATGCGCCGGCCGGCCAGCCACACCTGTCCATCGGTGGGCCGCTCGAGGCCTCCCAGCAGGTGCAGCAGTGTGGACTTCCCACAGCCGCTGGGCCCCATTACCGCCAGCATCTGTCCCGCCCGTACGTCCAGGTCGACTCCATCGACCGCGCGAACCAGATTCTGCCCCTGGCCATGCTCCTTGAACAGGCCGCGGACCTGCACCACACCGCCCAACTCGTTCATGCGTCTTGCACGCCTCCCTAACGGCTAGCCAATAGATAGCGGTTAGCCAGTGTGGGCGTCAAACGGAGTCCGAGGACCAACGGTTTCTCGACAATCGACAACAGAGAGTGGTCATGTGAGTACGCTAAGGAGCGCTCCACTGTTACCGGGCGAATAGGGCGCTCACCATTTCGTACGAAGGGACGCGGGCCGATGAGCGGAAATCGGATGACGGCGCGGGTGTTCGTCGCCAAGGAGCTTCGCCGCGCTCGCGAGGCGAAAGGGCTGACGCGGGCGGCCGTGGCGAAATCCCTCTACGTCTCCGACTCCCTGGTCGCCTCGTGGGAGACCAGCCGGATCCTGCCGCGGCCGGAGCACCTCGAACGCCTCCTGCCGATCCTGGGCCTGGGCGACATCCTCGTCCGCGTCATCGACGAACTCGTCGCCGGGGAGGTCCCGCCCGAGTGGCTGGACAAGTGGCTCGCGGTCGAACGCCGGGCCACCTCGCTTCTGTCGTTCGAGTCGACCGTGGTGCCGGGCCTGCTACAGAACGAGGACTACGCACGCGCCGTATTGCGGGCAGGCCCGTACGACATCGCCGACCTGGACGACATGGTGGCCGCGCGGTTGAGTCGCCAGAAGATCCTCACCCGGGAGGAATCCCCGCCCGTCCTCGTCGCCGTCATCGCCGAGAGCGTGCTCGGCCAGAACGTCGGCGGAGCCAAGGTCATGGCCGACCAACTCGTCCACCTGGCGGCCATGGGCGAGCGGGAGAACGTGATCGTGCAGGTCGTGCCAGCGAGCGCCGAGGCGTGTGCCGGCTTCCTCGGACCTTTCGTCATCGCGACACTCGACGGCGCCACAGAGCTGGCATACGTTGACAGTCAGCTCAGCGGAGAGGTGATCGAGCGCCCGCATGATGTCGCGGCGCTGCGACGTATGTTCGAAGTGTTCCGGGCGGACGCCCTCCCCAGGCGGCAGTCGATCGAGCTCATCCGGAGGAAGCTGGAGCAATGGACGACCTGACGTGGCGGAAAGCCTCCCGCAGCGGCTCGAACGGCGGCAACTGCGTGGAGCTGGCGGTGACCTGGCGGAAGGCCACGCGTAGCACGGCCAACGGCGGTGACTGTGTCGAGGTGGCCGTCGTCGAGCGGGCCGGCCAGGAGACGTACGGCCGCCGCTGACGGCCTGGCTCCCGGACTGGTTGTTTCACTCACCTGCACCCCCGCCGGCCGACAGGGCCGGGCGGGGGTGTCTGCTTTGCGGGACGGACCGGTGATTCAGACCTGAGCCGGGGACACGTCGATCAGCGGGAGCCCCGTCACGCGGGCTCGCTCCTCGGCGACGATCTCGGCGCGTCGGTGTGCGCCCAGCTTGGTGTTCTGGATCTTGTCGTGCAGTTTGACGATCGCGTCGAGCAGCATCTCCGGGCGCGGCGGGCAGCCGGGCAGGTAGATGTCGACGGGCACGATGTGGTCGACGCCCTGGACGACGGCGTAGTTGTTGAACATCCCGCCGGATGAGGCGCAGACGCCCATCGCGATGACCCACTTCGGCGCGGCCATCTGGTCGTAGAGCTGCCGCAGCACCGGTGCCATCTTCTGGCTGACGCGTCCGGCGACGACCATGAGGTCCGCCTGGCGCGGCGAGCCGGATGGGCGCTCCATTCCGAACCGCGAGAAGTCGTGGCGCGGATCGCCGACGGCCATCAGTTCCATCCCGCAGCACGCGAGGCCGAACGTCATCGGCCACATCGACGACTTGCGCGCCAGGCCGGCAACCGCCTCGACCGTCGTGAGCAGGAATCCCCCGGGAAGTTGCTCTTCGAGTCCCATAGTCCTTCCAGGCTCGTCGCCCCGAGACCGCTGATCAACGACGGATCGCGTCACGATCGTTAAGCAGGGCGACACAATGGGCGTATGGAGATCCGGGAGATCGAGGCATTCCTGGCGGTGGCCCGCGAGCTGCACTTCGGGCAGGCAGCGGCCCATCTGGGCATCTCCACTCCTCGTGTCAGCCAGGCGGTGCGCGCGCTCGAACGCCGGGTCGGCGCTCCGCTGTTCGAGCGGACGAGCAGGCGGGTCCGCCTGACGCCGCTGGGCGAACGGCTCGAGGAGGAGCTGCGGCCCGCGTACGACCGGATGGAGCGGGCGTTGTCCGACGCCCAGCGGAGCGTACGGCCCGGCGTGCTGCGCGTCGGCGTCGCGACGAGCCTGCCCGAAGGTGTGGCCGACCGGCCGATCAGGGCCTTCGAGCGCGCCCACCCCCAGTGCGCCGTGGTGCGGTCCGCGCACCCCAACACCGACCCGTCCCGCTGGGGCGACGAGTGGCCGGTGGACGTCTTCATCGGCTGGCTGCCCGCCGACCTCTCGATGGTCCGGGACCTGGGCGTACGCGTCGGACCCACGTTGCTGCGGGACGAGCGTGCGGTACTGGTGGCGACCGGGCATCCGCTGGCCCGGCGCGCCGTCGTCGACGTCGAGGAACTGGCCGACCATGACCTGCTCTACCCGAGCGGCATGCCGGAGCGGCTCGCCGACCTCTGGATTCCTCGTACCACTCCGAGCGGCGTGCCGCTCCGCCGCGTCGCCCGTTACGCCTCCGCGTCCCTCGAAGAGGCGATCATCCTGGCGGCCGAGGGAGACTCGGTCCACCTGACGATCGCCTCGCTGCACCCGGACAACCCCCACGTCGTCAGCGTGCCGGTGTCCGGCCTACCGCCGATGATCTGCGCGCCCGCGTGGCTCGCCGGCGCGCAGAACCCGATGATCCGCGAGTTCGCCCGGGTGGCCGGTATGAGCGGAGCCCGATCGAGGTGACCGCCTCTGCCGGCGGGTCGTTACGATGATCATCGTGGAGCATCGATACCTGGGGCACAGTGGCCTGAAGGTCAGCGAGATCATCTTCGGGAACTGGCTGACGCTGGACGGCCAGATCGCGGAGGACACGCAGGCGGCATGCATTCGGGCGGCCCTGGACGCCGGCATCATGACGTTCGACACGGCCGACATCTACTCCCAGGGGCGCGCCGAGGAGGTGCTCGGTCGCGCGCTGGCCGGGGTCCGCCGCGAGTCCCTCGTGATCGCGACGAAGGTGTGCCTGCCGACCGGTCCGGGCCCGAACGACCGGGGACTCTCACGCAAGCACGTCATGGAGAGCTGCCACGCCTCGCTGCGGCGGCTCGGCACCGACTACGTCGATCTCTACCAGGCGCACCGCTTCGACGAGGACACTCCGCTTGAGGAGACCATCCGGGCGTTCGCCGACCTGGTGCGGCAGGGGAAGGTGCTCCACGTCGGGGTGTCGGAGTGGACGGCCGCCCAGATCGAGAAGGGGCAGGAACTGGCCCGTCCGCTGGGGGTGCCGCTGGTGTCCAACCAGCCGCAGTACTCCATGCTGTGGCGGGTCATCGAGCCGGAGGTCGTGCCCGCGTGTGAGCGTCTCGGCCTGAGCCAGATCGTGTTCTCCCCGGTCGCCCAGGGCGTTCTCGCCGGCAAGTACCTGCCCGGCCGGGAGGTCCCCGCGGGGTCGCGGGCCGATGACGCTCGGGGTTCGCGCTTCGTCGGCCGCTACATGTCCGACACGGTGCTCGAACGGGTCCAGCGGCTGCGACCGATCGCCGAGGAGGCCGGGCTCACGATGGCCCAGCTCGCCGTGGCGTGGGTCCTGCAGAACCCGAACGTCGCAGCGGCGATCATCGGTGCCTCGAGGCCGGAGCAGGTCGCCGAGAACGCCGCCGTCAGCGGGCGGCGTCTCGACGACTCGATCATGAAGCGGATCGACGGGGTGCTCGACGAACTCGTCGACCGCGATCCCGCCAAGACGGCGGCGATGTTCGAGGTCATGCCGTCCTGGCGGCGCTGACCTTCCACGCGAGCCGTGCGACGTGCCCGCACGCCGGCGCGGATCGTGTGGCCGCCGGCCTGCGGAACCCGGTGATCCAGGATTCGCCGCCGAGACGGCATGACGCGAGCCGACCACCCGCTGAGGGGCGGCCGGCCCTCATAGCCGTCATGCATCACACGGGCCTTGCGCCCGTCATCTGCAAGCGATGGTTCAGTGCTTGGCGGCGGCCGTGACCGGCGCCTCCCAAGTGGCCTTCCAGGTGATGGGCCCGACGATGCCATCCACCTTCAGGCCCTTCTCCTTCTGGAACGCCTTGCAGATCCTTTCGCTGTCGTCGCCGTAGTCACTGTCGACCGCGATGCTCCAGCCGCGGTCCTTCATCTGCTGCTGCCACTGACGCACCCGAGGATCGTTGAACGTAGGGTTCGTCAACGGAGGCGGTTTGTAAGGTGGCGGTGTCGGCATGGTTGGACTCTCCCGTTTCCGTATTGGACTGGACCGCCGGTCTGGTCAGTGGACGACTGACGCTATCCGTGCAGTCCCTCACAATCGCGGCCCTACCCGTCGCAACTAGCCCCGATGCTGGTGATCTACTTAAAAACCGAACTCTGACTTACGATTGATCGTATTTGACGAAATTGGTTCGAACAAAGGGACCCGGCTACGCGAGGGGAGGCAGGGCGGAGCGCGGGTCGACGCCGGAGATGTGCAGGCCGATCACGAACGCCGCCGTGGCCTCCAGCACGCCCGCCCGGTCGAGGCCGCCGGCGTCGGCCGGCGCGCAGCCGAGGTCGGTGATCAGGGTCCGTACCGTCGCCAGGGCATCCGGGTCGTCGCCGCAGATCGGCACGGCCAGCGGGCGGCCGTCGAAGTGCGGCGGCGTCATCCGCCACACGGCGTCGGGGCACATGTTGAACGCCTTGACCACGTGGGCGCCGGTCGCGTCGGCGACCTGCCGGGCGACGGACGGGCCGTTCCCGGTGGCGAGCGTGACGCCCGGATGCACGATGCCGTTGACGCAGTCGATCACCGTTCGCCCGCGCAGGGCATCCCCGACCTGCGCGAGGACGTCCTTGACGCCCCCGTACGCCACGGCGAGCAGCACGGCGTCACCGAAGCCCGCCGCGTCGCCGAGTCCGCCCGAGCGCACATCCGGCCCGATCCGTGCCGCGAGCCGCGCGGCCTTCTCGCCGTCGCGCGCGCCGATGAGCACCTCGTGCCCCGCACGCGCCCACTGGGTGCCGAGCGCGTCGGCCATGTTCCCCGATCCGAGAATCCCGATTCGCATGGACGCGACACTAGGGATTCCGATGGGCACCATTCGGTGCCCGGCCGATGCGATAGGACGTAGGGATGACCGAGGAGCTCCTCGCCGACTGCCAGACCCGGCTGGCGCTCGACCTGCTGACGAACACCTGGAACGCCGTCGTGGTCCACGCGCTGCGCGACGGGCCGATGCGGCCGGTCGAGCTCCGCAAGGTGATCGGCGGGATCAGCGGCAAGATGCTGACCGAGACGCTGCGCCGGCTGGAGCGCGACGGTCTGGTGACCCGCAGGACGTACGCCGAGGCACCGCCGCGCGTCGAGTACGCGCTCACCGAGGCCGGCCGTGGCCTGCTCGAGCCGATCGACGCGCTCGCCCGCTGGACCGAGCGCTACGCCGACGTCGTCGTAGCGGCGCAGGAGCGTGCTGCGGTGGCCCAGGCCTATTGGCGCATAGCCCGGTGATCACACTTCGGGGGAACCCCGCTCTTGTTGCCCCTCAAACAGAGGTTCGATTTCCCGGTGTGGTGACGTAAAGCGATGGTAACGTCTCGGTCTGTGAAGGTCGTGGTGCAGGTCAAGCTGATGCCGACGCCCATGCAGGCGGCGGCGCTGAAACACACCCTGCGCACGGTCAACGAAGCCGCATGCTGGGTCTCCGGCGTGGCCTTCGAGCGCGGGGTGCCCCGTGAATACGAGCTGCGCAGGCACACCTACGCCGAGCTCAGGAAACGTGGTCTGGGCGCGCAGGTAGCGCAGCATGTGATCAAGAAGGTCCGGGACGCCTACACCAGCCTGCACGCCAACCTGCGGGCAGGGAACCTCGGTAAGAAGGGTTCCCGGCGGCGGGTCAAGGCCGAGTCCAAGCCGATCACCTTCCGGCCCCAGGCGGCCCAGCCGTACGACGATCGCTGTCTCAGCTGGCAGTACGACGCCCAGACCGTTTCGATCTGGACCACCGCAGGCCGATTGAAGGGCGTGCGGTTCGCCTGTTCACCGAACGCGCTCAAGCAGCTGATCACCCACCGCAAGGGCGAGAGTGACCTGGTCGAACGCGACGGGGTGTTCTACCTGATCGCCACCTGTGAAATGCCCGAGCCCGAGACCGGTGAGCCGGACACCTTTATCGGGGTGGATCTGGGCATCGTCAACATCGCCACCACCTCCACCGGTTACCGGGCCGCCGGACGCAAACTGAACCGCTACCGAAAGCGGCAGCTCGCGTTGCGGGCGAAGCTGCAGAAGAAGGGCACCAGGTCCGCCAAACGGCTGTTGAGGAAACAGCGCCGGAAGGAATCGCGGCGGGCCAAGGACGTCAATCATTGTGTTTCCAAGACGATCGTGACCGAGGCTGAACGCACCGGACGCGGGATCTCCCTGGAAGAACTGACGGGGATCCGTGACCGGGTACGGCTCCGCAAGCCCCAACGGGTCGCACTGCACTCCTGGGCCTTCGCCCAACTCGCAGACTTCATCGTCTACAAAGCCCACCGCGCCGGTGTGCCTGTCGTGTTCGTCGACCCCGCCTACTCCTCCAAGGAATGCGCCGAGTGCGGGCATGTTGACCGGCTCAACCGGATCTCTCAAGCCTTGTTCACCTGCCGGGGCTGCGGCGTCGTTGCGCACGCAGACCGGAACGCTTCCCGCGTCCTGGCCCGAAGGGGCCAGGACGCGTGGGATGCGGGGCGGACGTCACACGTCCCGACCACCAGCCCACCAAGCTGACGGCCAAGACGCGGCAGACCACCTCACCGCCAGTGAGGCTCTAGCTGCAAGCTCGGTCCTCAGGACCGAGAAGTTGACCGGGAACGTCTGGCCGCGTCGGCGGTCGTCTGCGTCGGAGAGCACGCGCCCCCCGCGATCCCCACGGCCACGATCGCCGCCGCTGCGGTCGGCAACGGAGATCTCAAACGCATCGAACGACTCCTCGGTCGGGGTGCTCGCTTCATGATCATCGGAGCGTAGTGGGCGCCATGCGGCGATTCCGGGAGTTACGGCAAGAAGGGTGCTTTGCGCGCTGTGCGTGACGAACCTGGATGGTTCATCCCGAGAAGTAGCCTTGAGGCGTGCCGCAGACCACCGCAATCCCGGCATCTGACTTCGCTTCACCGACGGCGTTGAGCGAGGCGCTGGACCGGCATGCGTACCTCGCCGACGAGGGGCTCGCCACCGCCTGCTTCCTCGGCCTGCGCATGAGGCGCCCCCTCTTCCTCGAAGGCGAGGCCGGGGTCGGCAAGACCGAACTCGCCAAGACGCTCGCGACCGTCCTCGGCGTCCCCCTCATCCGCCTGCAGTGCTACGAGGGCCTCGACGCCGCGCAGGCGCTCTACGACTGGGACTTCCCGCGCCAGCTCCTGCACCTGCGGGCGGCGGAGGCTGCGGGCGTGACCGACGTCCAGCGCCTGGAATCGGAGCTGTACGACCGGCGCTTCCTCGTCGCCCGGCCGCTGCTGCGGGCACTGGAGACCTCCTCGGCGGACCGCCCGAGCGTGCTGCTGGTCGACGAGATCGACCGCGCCGACGACGAGTTCGAGGCGTTCCTGCTGGAGGTGCTGAGCGACTTCACGATCTCGATCCCGGAGCTCGGCACCGTACGGGCCGAGCACCCGCCCGTCGTGATCGTCACCTCGAACCGCACCCGCGAGGTCCACGACGCGCTGAAACGCCGCTGCCTCTACCACTGGCTCGAGCACCCGGCGTTCGACCGCGAGGTCGCGATCATCCGGCGGAGGCTCCCGGAGGCGTCCGAACGGCTCGTCCGCCAGGTGGCCGGCGCCACCGCCCGGCTGCGCGGCCTGGACTTGCTCAAGACCCCGGGCGTCGCCGAGAGCCTCGACTGGACCGAGGCCCTCGTCGCGCTCGGAGCACGGGACCTCGATCCCGACACCGCCGCCGTCACGCTCGGCGCGGTGCTGAAGTACCGCGAGGACACCGAACGGGTCGTCAAGGGCCTCGACGTCCTGCTCAACGGGTCCTGACCATGGCCGGGCCGGAGCCCCCGCGTGACGTGGTCGGGACGTTGACCGGCTTCGCCCGTACGCTGCGCGCGGCCGGGGTGAACGCCGATCCCGAACGGCTCCAGGCGATGATCGGCGCGCTCGACCGCCTGGACGTGACGGACGCGCGCGACGTGTACTGGGCGGGCCGTCTCACCCTGTGCGCCGACCCCGCCGACCTGCCGCGCTACGACCGGTGCTTCGCCGCGTACTTCTCCGGGGAGTCCGCCTCGGTCCGCCGGACGGCCCGGCCCCCGGTGGTCGCCGCACGGCCGGTCGCGACGGCCGACACCGCCGGGCAGGAGGCGCGCGGCGACCCGAGCGTCGCTGCGGCCAGCACGGCCGAGGTCCTGCGTCGGCGCGACGTCGCCCGGCTCAGCGCCGAAGAACGCGACGAGGTGCATCGGCTGATCGCGCTCCTCGACGACGTCTCGGCGCGCCGCCGCTCCCGGCGGTTCACCCAGGCCCATCGGGGCCGCCTCGACCCCGGCCGGACGGTCCGCTCGATCCTGCGGCGGGGCGGCGAGATCTCTCGGCTCCATCACCGTGCGCACCGGACCCGCCCGCGCCGGGTCGTGCTGCTCGTCGACGTCAGCGGTTCCATGAGCCCGTACGCCGACGTCCTCCTGCGCTTCGCGCACGCCGCCGTACGCTGCGCGCCGCGCAGCACCGAGGTGTTCACCGTCGGCACGAGGCTGACCCGGGTCACCCGTGAACTGCGGCAGCGCGAACCCGACGCGGCGATGGGGGCGGTGTCGTCCGCGATCCCCGACTGGAGCGGCGGCACCCGGCTCGGCGAGGAGCTGAAGGAGTTCCTCGACCGGTTCGGCCAGCGCGGCATGGCACGGGGCGCGGTCGTCGTCCTCGCCTCCGACGGCTGGGAACGCGGGGACGCCACGCTGCTGGCCGCGCAGATGGCGCGGCTGCGCCGGCTCGCCCACCGGGTGGTGTGGGCGAACCCGCACAAGGGCCGACCCGGGTACGAACCCCTCACGGCGGGGATGGCGGCGGCACTACCGTACGTCGACGACTTCGTGGCCGGGCACAGCCTGGCCGCGCTCGAGGAACTGGCAGGAGTGATCGGCGATGCGTGACGTGCTCGACGAGATCCGTACCTGGTACGCCGAGGGGGAGACGTTCGGCCTGGCCACCGTCGTCGACACGTTCCGCAGCGCACCCCGCCCGCCGGGCGCCGCGATGGCCGTCTCCGCCGGGGGAGAGGCGGTGGGCAGCGTCTCGGGCGGCTGCGTCGAGGGCGCGGTGTACGAACTGGCGCAGGAGGTTCTGGAGACGGGGCGGCCGGTCGTCCAGCGCTACGGCGTCAGCGACGACGACGCCTTCGCCGTCGGCCTGACCTGCGGCGGACAGCTCGACGTGCTGGTCGAGCCGGTCGGCCCGGCGACGTTCCCGGAGTTCGCGGACGTGACGGCCTCGATCGACCGGCACGAGCCGGTCGCGGTCGCCACCGTCGTCGCCGGGCCACGGGAGCTCGGCGCCCGGCGCGTCATCTGGTCCGACCGCGTGGCGGGCTCCCTGGGGCTCGACCGCCTGGACGCCGCCGTCGACGACGACGCCCGCGGGATGCTGGCCCAGGGGATCACCGGCATCCGCCGCTACGGACCGGACGGCGAACGCCGCCGCGACGAGCTGTCCGTCTTCGTGCACTCCTTCGCGCCGCCGCCCCGCATGCTGGTCTTCGGCGCGATCGACTTCGCAGCGGCGGTCGTCCGGATGGGCCGGTTCCTCGGCTACCACGTGACCGTGTGCGACGCCCGTCCGATCTTCGCCACCGCCAAGCGCTTCCCCGAGGCGGACGAGGTGGTGGTGAAGTGGCCGCACCGCTTCCTGGCCGACACGGAGGTGGACGAGCGCACGGTGATCTGCGTGCTCACCCACGACCCGAAGTTCGACGTGCCGCTGCTGGAGGTGGCGCTGCGCACCCCGGCGGCCTACGTGGGGGCGATGGGCTCCCGGCGCACCCACGACGACCGGGTCAAACGGCTCCTCGACGCGGGCGTGACCGAGGACGAGATCGCGCGGCTGCGCTCGCCCATCGGCCTCGACATCGGCGCCCGTACCCCGGAGGAGACCGCCGTGTCGGTCGCGGCCGAGCTGATCCGGCTCCGCTGGGGCGGCAGCGGACTCCCCCTCAGCGAGACCGACGGACGGATCCACGGGGGCTAGTGTCACCTGACCCCGTGGCACTGGTGGGGCTGGCCCCACCGTCCAAGAGTCGATCTGGCCCTACTGCGCGGGCGTGGATCATGGCCGAGACTCGGAAGAGTCCAGACGAACGGGGAAGAAGGCCGTTGATCATGTCGCAGAACACCCGGAAGACCGTGGCGCACCGGCTCGTCGTCACGGCGCTGATCGGGGCCGCCATGGCCGCTGGAGCGGTGGCCGCTCCCGATCGTGCCACCCACGGTGTCCTCCCGCCCGTGGCCGGCCACCGCTGATCGATCTCCCGGCGTGCCGTGCCGTCTCTCCGCGTGCCGATGAGGCGTGACCGGGGCCACGCGGATGGATACGCTCCCGAGATGGGGATCAGGCACGCTGGCGCACCGGCGGGGCTGTTGCTCGCCGCGGGAGAGGGGCGCCGGCTCGGCATACCGAAGGCACTGGTCGAGATCGACGGCGTGCGGCTCGTCGACCGCGGGGCGCGCATGCTCCATGAGGCGGGCTGTACCCCGATCGTGGTGGTCACCGGCGCGGCCGCGGTCGACGTGGCCGGCGCGGTCGTCATCCACAACCCGGACTGGCGGACCGGCATGGCGTCATCGCTGCGCGCCGGGCTGTCCGCGCTGGCACCGGACTGCCCGGCCGTCGTCATCGCACTCGTCGACCAGCCACGGGTGACGGCGGCGGCCGTGCGCCGGCTGCGCGCGGCGCATGAGTCCGGAGCGCGGGTCGCGGTCGCCACGTACGGCGGCCGGCCGCGCAACCCGGTCCTCATCGCCCACGAGCACTTCGCGGAGGCGGCGGCCGGTGCCTCGGGAGACGTCGGCGCCCGGGGCTTCCTACGCGCCCACCCAGAGCTCGTCGTCGCCGTCCCCTGCGACGACGTCGCAGCCGCGGACGACATCGACACCCCCGAAGACCTCCAACGCCTCAGCTGAGACGGAGGTCGGATCGAGACGTGCGCGACGTCAACCGTCGGCGGGACTCACGCGTCCTACCGAGGCACGGGGGGCCGTGTACGGTTCGGACAAAATCGCCGGGCGCTGGCTTTGCGCTCCGGCTGGGAAGGTAAGCAGCCCGCTATGACGTCTGCCTGGCCGGAGGAACCCGGCTACCACTGGGTGACACACAACGACACCGCCGCCTCCCACCTGCTGAAGGCCGAGAACGCCCTCAACCAGATGCCTCCCGACCCGGCACTGGCACAGGTCCACGCCACCCTCGCCCAGGCGGAGGCCACCCTCGTCGTGGTGCACACGCTCCGCGACATCATGGCCAAGATCCGCGAGCAGACCATGGCGATCGACGACCTGCGGCAGTTCATGGGCGTGGACGACCTCGGCGAGGACCGGCGCGTCGACGAGCCTGCAGCGCTGCACCCGGGCGCGGTGGCGGACCGGTAGGCCGCCGGCCGATCAGATCCGGTCCGGGATCGCAGTCGGCGCACGGGTGGGCCCGCTGATCCGTTCGGGCAGGGAGCCGCGCCTGAGGGCCGGTGGGCCCGCCGATCGGTCCGTGCGCGAAGTCGTGCCTGAGGGGCCGGTGCGCCTGCCGATCAGCCGGCGCCGGGCCCTGCGGACGACGGGCCGGTGGGCTCTTCAGTCAGTCGATCAGCTCGCGTACGGTGTCGCGGTCGACGGCGCCGCAGTCGACCGCGGACCGCAGCCGGGCGGTCAGCGCCGCGACGGTCGCCGGGTCGTCGAGGACGTCGCCGTCGCCCTGCCCGGAACGGTGGGCGCGGAGCCGTTCGACGGTGTCGTCCAGGCCGTTCAGCAGGTAGGCGTACACCGCGGCGTACCGGCTCGGCAACTGCGCGGCGTGCTCGTCCCAGCCCTGGTAGAAGCCGTGCAGCAGGGAGTAGCGAACCAGGCCCGCGTGCAGCCGCCAGGCCTTGTGCACGTCCTTGGTCTCCTCGCCGGCCGGGACGACGTTCGCCGATCCGTCCGACAGCCGTACGCCGGTGCCGGCGAGGGCGACCTGCATGACGTGCCGGGCGTGGTCGCAGGCCGGATGGTCGAGCCGCTGCTCCGACGGGGGCAGCCCGAGAGCGGCCGTGTAGCCGTGCACGCCGAAGTGGGCGGCGCTCAACCGCTTCCCGGCCTCGTCGAGGATTTCCGGGAGAGAGGCGACCGACTGCGGGGTCTCGATCTGAATCTCGAAGCGCAGCAGGCCCTCTGGCAGGCCGATCTCCTCCTCGAACCGGCCGAGGAAGTCGCCGAAGATCCGCACATGCTCAGGTGTCACGATCTTGGGGAACGTCATCACGAAGCCGCCCGGCAGCCGGCCGAGACGCTCGGCCAGGCCGGTGAGAAAGCCGTCGAGGGTGCGCATGGTCCGCTCGTGCCCGCCGTCCGCGAACGACTTCACCCGCAGCCCCCAGTAGTACGGCAGGGACCGCGTCTCGTACGCCTGGGCGACCGCCTCGACGGCGGCGGCGACGTGCCCGTCCTCCTCGGCGTCGTCGCGGACGCCGTACCCGTCGGCGAAGTCGATGCGCAGGTCCTCCACGGGGTCGCGGGCGAGCTTGGCGGCGACCCGCTCGCGTACGGTGTCGCCGAGCGCCGCGTCGATGCCGAACGCGGTGGCCGCCGCCGCGCCGTCGGGCGCGTGCGCGTCGAGCAGCCGCAGCGCCTCCTTGCCGAGGTCCGCGGCGGTCGCGGCGGTGAAGCGGTCCGCCGGGACGCACACGGTGTGCACCGGCCGGCGCTGCTCCGGCTCGCCGGGGTACTGGCGTTCGTACTCGGCGCGCGCCTCTTCGACACGGGCGCTCAGGTCGTCGACAGAGGACAGGGTCAGCTTCACGGAGTTCCTTCCCAAAGACACCGCGTCACACGTTACCGATCCGGGCCCGCCCGGCGGCCTTCGATCGCCGGCCGAGCGGACCCGGTCCGGCCGCACGTCTCGGAAGTCTGATCGCTGCCCGCGCCCACCGGTTCCCTCGAACGCGCGGAACCGTCTCGCCCGCGTTCGACATCGCCGATGGGGCGGACCCGGAGCCGGTCGCGCCCGCGTCGACGCCGCCGATGGGTCCGACCCGGTTTCCCCCGCGAACGCGCGGAGCTGGTCTCGCCCGCGTCGACACCACCGACGGGCCTGAGCCGATTCCCCGCGAGCGGAACCGGCATCCGCCCCGCCGGCGGACCGGTCTGGCTCCCCGTACGGGGAACGGGCGATCAGGAGCCGACGATGCCCCAGGAGCCGCTGAACTCGGCGCCGGGCTCCAGCGTGATGAGATCCGTGCCGGTGACGAAGGCGTTCGGCGGGCAGGTCATCGGCTCTGCGCCCAATCCCGCACGCCGCATCTCCGCGGGCGTCTCGTCGGCGGTGTAGATCTCCAACCACGGGTGCGCCTCGTCGGCCCAGAGCGCGACCGAGTGGGTGCCGTCCTCCAGGCGCACCCACGCGCGCCCATCCGCGTCACGGCGCAGCCCGGTGTACGGGTTGTCGATCTCCGTGGCGCCGAGCCGACGTCCCTCCCGGAAGTCGTACGGGGTGCCGGCCACCTCCCGGGCGGCCGGCTCGGGGATGGCACGGTCGTCCACCTCGAGATACCGGTCGGCGGGAATCGTGAGGTCGCACTCGTCCAGCGAGCGGCCGAGGGTGAGGTACGGGTGCGCGCCGTGCCCGTACGGCGCGGGCCGCGAACCGGCGTTGCGCGCCGACACGCGTACGGTCAGGCCCCGCTCGGCGTCGAGGGCGTACTCCAGGGCCAGGTCCAGCCGGAACGGATAGCCGGTGTGACCGAGCAGCCGGTGCGTGAGGCGCACCCGGTGCGGCTCCTGGTCGGCCACCGCCCAGGACTCCTGGCGGATGAGGCCGTGGATCGCGTTGTCGCGTTCGCGCTCGTTGACGGGCAGCTGGTACGCCTCGCCGCCGAACTCATAGCGTCCCCGGTCGATGCGGTTCGGCCACGGCGCCAGCAGCTGCCCGGAGGCCGCGGGCGGCATCTCGTCCGGGCCGTGCGTGAGGATCAGCGGCCGGCCGTCCCGGGAGAGCGCGCGCAGCGCGCCGCCCTGCTCGGTGACGACGGCGGCGTACGGCCCGGCGGCGATCTCGTACTGGTTCCCGGAGAGTGTCATGCGTCGATTGTCGTCGACTCCGGAGGCGACGTCGCACCCGCCGCGAGGTGTCGCCGCGCGGACCGCCAGACCTCCTCGGGGTCGAACTCTCCGGCCGTCCACATCGTGGCATTGATCGAGCCGCGCACCCGGTACGTGCGCATGATCTCCACGTGGGCCGGCAGTTTGACGAAACCGCGGAGAGCCCGGCCGTCGGCCCACACGGACACCGACCCCACCCGCCGTTCCAGCGGTCGCGTCCAGAGCCACATGCCCACCGCGCCCTCCAGCTCCGGCCAGTACCGGCGCAGGCGGTACCCGGCACGGGCGATCCCCGGCAGATCGAGCAGCCGGTCGGCGGTGAAATCGGTGACGCTGACCAGCACCGATCCGCCCAGATCGGCGGCGGGGCCGGCCTTCCACGCGGAACGCAGCAGGTCCATGAGGCCCGAGCGTATTGATCACGACCGGCCACCAGAAGAGCCAATGGCGACGAACCGCGCTGGGCCGGTGCGCGTGGGACGGGGGTGGACCGACGGCGTGCCGGCCTTGTCGTGGGCCCGGGATCCTGCCCGCCGGGGCGCGGCGAGTGGGTCGGGAACCGTGCCCGCGTCGGTCGGTGAGGACCAGTGCTCTCTACAGGGGTCCCCGAACACGGAAGATCCAACGAATCTGTGTCTGAGCTGAGGTAATTCGAAGACGCGCTCGACGATTTCGGTTTGTTCGGTCTGGCCGGGCCACGCTCGGGAGCGGAGGAAACTCCCGGTGCGGTGGGGAGTGCCCTCCGCACCGCACCGGGAGGAGCGCTATTGGCAGGTGTTGGTGCCCGGGGAGCAGAACTTGAGTTCCGGGTAGCGCTTTGACGGTTTGTCCAGCAGGGGCTGTGGCTGGTTGCGCAGGTTCAGGTCGAAGAAGGCTAGGACGTATCGGCGGGTGATCTGCATGCCCCGGGTGCCGGGCAGGACGGCGTTGTGGCCGAGGCCGAGTTGGTCGTTCAGCAGCCCAAGGTCGGTGAAGGACATGTGTTGCGCCCCGGCCACGACGAGCCAGCGCTTCCACCTGGTCAGGAGTTTCCAGTCACGGTCCCAGCTGGTGTCCCGACCTCCCGGGCTGTGGTTGGCCTGCGTGCCCAGGAACAGGAACGGCCGTGGCAGCCCGCTGTCTGGGATCGAGGCGTAGGTGGTGCCGTCCATGTCGATCCCGGCGCGCAGGCGGGAGTCCTTCACCAGGGCTGCTATGGCGCTGGCGCCGCCGAGGGAGTGGCCCGCCATCGCGATCCGGGACGGGTCGATCAAAGATGCGCCCCTCCATGCCGGGTGTGGCCCGGTCAGTTCGTCGATGACGAAGGAGACGTCGGCTGCCCGTACCTGCATGAGCTTGGTGGTGAACCCCGGATCTTGGGTGGCCTTGCAGGCGACGCATGTGGTGATCCGCCCGTCGGGGAAGGTCTCGGCGAAGTTCTCGTAGGTGTGGTCGATCCCGGCCACCACATACCCGTGGCTTGCCAGGTCCTCGGCGAGGCCCGACAGTGTTTTGCGAGTCACCTGGAAGCCGGGCGAGAGCACGACGAGGGGGAGACCGTGCCTGCGGCCGGCTGGTTTGGCGTCGCTGAAGGCGCCGGTCCGGACTCGGCTCAGCGCGTCGTAGGGCACGCCGGTGACGCCCTCGCCCTTCAGAAGGAGTTCTGACTCCTTGGGCGTCATGTATTGCGCCCGCTGTCGGCCCGGCGACGTCGCCGGATACCACAGGGTGACCATCAGCTCCCGGGCCTTCTGCTGGGGGACCCAGGGGTCGGGGCGGGAGGTGTCCTTCAAATACACCGAGGTCGTTCCGACCGGATGAGGACCGGTCGGCTTGAGCAGATAGGGCGTGGCCGAAGGGGTAGCGGACGTAGTCGCGGACACCGGGGAGGCGGGCGCCGGCGAGCAGGCGGCGGACAGCACGAAGGCGAGGAGTGTGGTGGCGGCGGCCAGGCCGCCACGCAGCCCACGGGTCCGCGATCCGATGGTCATCGCTTGGCCGCCGCGGCCGGCCGTAGGTACGGCCTGGTGGGACGGGTGAACTGCAGGTTCATGGCGTTCCTTTTGATCTCGATGAGTTCGAAGCCGACCCGGGTGTGCCGGGCTGCCAATTACGCTAGGTATCGACCTGCTGGCGGCGATATACGGCTGGATGGCATGTATGAGGTACGTGTAGACGTACCTGCGGTTCGGGATTAAAGGTCACTGCGGGCCGGGTCGGACGCCCGGCACAATGAACCGAAACACCCCCGGCCGAGGAGCTCAGCGGTGACCGGTAGAGCGACGATCCCGGCAACGGCGTTCCCGCAGCGCGAGCGCCGGTCATGGACGTTCTGGATAGGCGATGGCCTGGTGGCTTGTGCCCGCGGGCTGGTGTTGTGCGGGTTGACGCTGGCCGGGGCCGCCGCGCTGCTGGGGGCTCCGGTGCTCGCGGTGGCCGCCGTAGGGTTCCACCACCTCGATGGCCCGGGCTCGGTGCCACCGCCCTATCCCGGCGCCCGCGGTCAGTACGACTACCTGTGGCTGGGTCTGATGGTTCTGCTGGTCTCGTGCAGCGTGGTGGGCATGTGGTGGGTGACCGGACGCATCGCCTGGCAGGCCGGGGCCGTGCCGCTGGCGCCTCCGGCACTGGCACTGACGGCCGTACTGATCAACCGTGGCACGCCCACCGGCGGACGTAGCTTCCTGTGCCTGGGCCTGGCGGTACTCCTGGTTCCCTGCGGCGTGCTGGGCACACGCTGGGTGGCCGGACTGACCAGACGGCTGGCCGGAGCGTGGTGCGGGGTGAATATCGCCGTCCCGTACCGGCCCGCTCCGGGCGAGAAGACCGTCCGCCTGCGGTGGGTCGGCTGGCTGCTGACCGACCCGGCGACCTGGCGGGACCTGATGTGGACGGCCGTGAACACCACCGGCGGCTGCCTTCTGGTCGCCGCGCCCGCCGCCCTGGTGGCCGGTGGGCTGGGCACCATGGCCACCCTGCAGCCGACCGCTTGGCTGGCCGTGCCGCTGGGTCTGGCGTTGATGGCGCTCGGGCTGTGGGCCGGGCCGCGGCTGCTGCCGGCGTACGGTGAGTTCGCCCGTTCGATGCTGAGCCCCAACAGTCAGGCTGAGCTGGCGCTGCGGGTCCGCCACCTGGCCCAGACCCGGTCGGCCACCATCGATGCCGGCGCGGCCCAGATGCGCCGCATCGAGCGGGACCTGCACGACGGCGCACAAGCCCGGTTGGTGGCGATGGGCATGACCCTGGACGCGGCCGAGGAACTGGTCGAAACCAGCCCGCAGGCCGCACGGGCGCTGCTGGCCGAGGCCAGGGACTCCTCGGTCAAAGCGCTGGCCGAGCTGCGTGACCTGGTCCGCGGCATCCACCCGCCGATGCTGGCCGACCGGGGGCTGGTCGACGCGGTGCACGGGCTCGCTCTGGATCTGCCGCTGCGGGTTCACTTCGCGGTCGAGTTGCCGGGCCGGCCACCGGCGCCGGTCGAATCAGCTGCCTACTTCGCGGTCAGCGAGCTGCTGGCCAACGTGTCCAAACACGCGCGGGCCGGCGAGGTCTGGATCGACATCGGTCACACCGCCGGGACACTGCGGATCAGCGTCACCGACGACGGCCGCGGCGGTGCCGATCCCGCGCACGGCACCGGGCTGCGCGGCCTGGAGCAGCGGCTCGCCGCGTTCGACGGCATCCTTGCTGTCAGCAGCCCGCCCGGCGGGCCGACCCTGGTGAACCTGGAGATCCCGTGCGCGTTGTCATCGCCGAAGACCTCTTCCTGCTGAGGGAGGGCCTGACCCGGATGCTCAGAGCGCGCGGAGTTCAGGTCACCGCCGCCGTCGACAACGGGCCGGACCTGCTCACCGCCGTGGCAGCCGACAGGCCGGACGTGGCCATCGTCGACGTCCAGCTACCACCGACCTTCACCGACGAGGGACTGCGCGCCGCGCTCAAAGCCAGACGCGAGGAGCCCGGGCTGCCGGTCCTGGTGCTGTCGCAGTACGTCGAACCGCTGTACGCCCGCGAGCTGCTGGCCGATAGCGCAGGCGGCATCGGCTACCTCCTCAAAGACCGGGTCCTGCGCAGCGCCCCTTTCATCGACGCGGTACGCCGGGTCGCCGACGGCGGCACCGCCATCGACCCCGAAGTCATCACCCGCCTGCTGACCCACAACTCCAGCGACACCGCCCTGGCCACACTCAGCCCCAGAGAACGCGAAGTACTCGCCCTCATGGCAGAAGGCCGCTCCAACACCGCCATCGCCCAGCACATGGTCATCACCGAACGAGCCGTCGCCAAACACACCACCTCCATCTTCCACAGACTCGGCCTGCAACCCTCCGGCGACGACAACCGGCGAGTCCTCGCCGTCCTGGCCTACCTCAACCGCTAAAGACCCCCATTTCGCCCCCCTACGATGGCCGCCAGAACGCACCGGGCGACCTGGGTGAAGGGACACGATCGGGCATGGTCGACCGCATCTACCTTCGGCACTCCACCGACAAGCAGACCGACGCCCGCCAGCTCCCCCAACAGGTTGACGTGCTCCCCGCTCCCGCAGAGCGGCCCAGTCCAAAGACCAAGACGCAGGTGACACTCGACCTGCCCGGCCTGCTCGCCGACCACCTCCACGCCGCCGCAGAAAGCCACGTCACTACGCACAGCTACTTTGCGTCTGGCGACACGGACCCGAGCGGAGGGCCCCAGGGCGCGGCGAGTGGATCGCAACCCCCCGCCGCGCTCCGGCGGCGGCCCGAGCTCTGGAACCGCTGAGGGCGTCGACGGGGGAGGGGTGGCGGTCAGCCGTCCGGCCCGCGGTCGGTGTCCGGCTGCGGGGTGCTGAGCGCCAGCGCGGCGCGGCAGCCGGTGAGCAGGCCCCAGGCGACGTCGGCGCCGGAGGTGTGCCTGATGTCGATGAGGCGGCGTGCGGCGGGCTCGAGGGGCTCCTGGCCGGCGATGCCGCGCAGCACGGCGGCCGTCTCCACGCTGGCCTGACCGCGCGCGGCGCACTGCAGCAGGGTCGCGGCCAGGGCGGTCGTGCGCTCGCACGCGTAGGCGGTGACGGCGGCGCCCAGCCAGTCGGCCAGCCAGACGGCGCGTCCGCCGCCGGGCACGGCCCCGCCGAGCAGGCGCAGCGCGAGCAGGAGGCCGGCCAGCGCGTCGTCGCCGCTCGGCGTGAGACCCGGACCGAGGCCGACGATCCGCTCGGCCGCGTCGACGGCATGGGCGAGGTCGCCGTCCGCGCAGCTGTCGGCGAGAACGCCCGGCACCGGGTGCCCGCTGAGGCCCCACGGCCCGGTCAGCTCGCCCAGCGCGTGTGCCCCGTGCGCGAGCCGGGCCAGCGACAGCGGCCCGAGCACCGGGGTGGGGTCCCACCAGCGCCGGATCCGTACTCGCAGCCGTGTGGTGACCTCCACGCCACCGTCCCCGATGAACGCGACGTCACCCTCGCGGACGCCGCGGAACGGCTCCTGACGGGCCGGCGTGGCCAGGACCACGGCGTTCGGCGGCCGTACGGCGTCGGAGGTGACGAGCGCGAGGATGATCGGCTCGGTGGGCCCGTCGACCCGGAGATAGGCCGCCGAGGGGAACACGGCGACCGCGCGGGCGGCACGCCGCGGGCCGCCGAGCACGGTACGGACACCGAGGCTGGCGGCGCCGGGCAGGCTCAAGGCGGGCGGGGTACGCGGGCCGCGCCGCCGCCCGGCGGTGGTGGACACCCTCATCCGGACCTCCCGCGATGCGCTGGGTCGGATCGTCCCGGGGCCCGTCCGCGCCGCACGGGATTCCGGGGATCGCCCCCGGCCACGGTCGTGAAGGTAATCCGGTGCGGGCCATGGCCGTATGGATAATTCTGCCAACGATGGTTGCCAGCGTTCGTATTTCTCGTCATCGTGTGATCGTTACCGGCGGGAAACTTCGGCAGATGGGGCGGCCATGTCGTCTTTTTCGGTACCTCGTCCTCCGACTCTTCAAATCGACGGCGCCGGCACCCTGACCTACGGACTGTCCGTCGGGGAGATTCTGGGCCTGTCCACCCTCGCGGACGCCCGGCTCGTCGCCGGCGCCGGCGGGCTCGGCCGCGTCGTACAGCGCCTGAACGTCATGGAGGTCCCGGACGTCCTCGCCTGGGTCAAGCCCAACGAGCTCCTGCTGACCACCGGCTATCCGCTCCGCAACACTCCAGAATCCCTCGGCCACCTGGTCGCCGATCTCGACACGTGCGGGCTCGCGGCCCTCGCGGTCAAACCCGGCCGCTATCTCGACCGCCTGCCGGCCGAGATGATCGACCAGGCCGACGGGCTCGACCTTCCTCTCATCCTGCTGCCCGAGGACGTCGGTTTCGACGACATCCTCAACCAGGTGCTCACCGACATCCTCAACCGGCAGGCCGCGGTCCTGGCGCGCGGCGAGGAGGTGCACCAGGCCCTCCTGCAGATCGTGCTGTGCGGCGGCGGACTCCAGGAGGTCACCGACGAGGTCGCCACCCTCCTGGGCGCGGCCGTGGCCGTACTGGACGGCGAAGGCCGGCGGCTCGCGGCCTCCGGCGACGAGGCGCTCCTGGCCCGGCTGCGGGCCACGCCGCCGGACGCCGGCGACCCCACGCCGCCCGACGCCCTCCCGCCCCTGGGGTCGGCCGCCGCCGCGCCCTTCCTCCCGGCAGCCGACGGGCCCATTCCGGCCATCGGGCCGGTCACCTGCGACGACCCGGGAACGGAGGAGTTCGGCGGGCACGTCGCCGCGCCCGTCGTGGCCGGAGGTTTCACGTACGGCCGGATGGCGGCGATCGGAGTGCCGGCACCCGATGCCGGCATCCTCGAACGCGCGGCCACCGTCGTCGCCCTCGTCATCACCAAGCAGCAGGCCGTGTCCGCCGTGGAGAGCAAGTACCGCGCGGACTTCCTGCGCGACGTGCTGACCGGCAACTCCGGCGACGACGAGCACGTCGTCGCCCACAGCGCGAGCTTCGGCTGGGACCTCGGCCGCCCCTCCGCCGTCATCGTCGCCGCCCTCGACCGCGGGCCCGCGCGCGGCCCGGAGGAACGCGTGCTCCAGGACCGGCTCGTCACCGCCTGGACCTCGGCGGTCCGGCGCCGCGACCGCAGCGGCGCGGTGGCCGGTTTCTCGGGCGAGGTCGTCGCCGTGGTCGCCGCCGACGCCTGCGACGTCCAGGCTCTGGCCAAGGACGCCGCCGCGGTCTTCGCCGACCAGGAGCGGACCTTCTCGGTCGGGGTGAGCCGCGTCGCGGAGGTGGCCGCCGACCTGCCGTCCGCCTACGACCAGGCCGTCAAGGCGGTACGGGTCGGGCGGCAGATGCACGGCGACGGGGCCATCGTGCACTTCGACGAGCTCGGCGTCTTCCGGCTGCTCAGCCTGGTGGAGGACACCGCCGAGCTGCACGCCTTCGTCCAGGAGACTCTCGGCGAGCTCGCGGGGGACCAGGACCCGGAGGCGGTCGACCTGCGGCGCACGCTGCAGGTGCTGCTGGAGACCAACCTCAACGTCGCCGAGACCGCCCGCCGCCTGCACTTCCACTACAACACGCTCCGTTACCGCATCGGCAAACTGGAGCGCCTGCTGGGCCGGTTCACCGACGACGCCAATCTCCGCCTCAACCTCACCCTCGCGCTGCACGTCCTGCGCATGCGGGGGATCTGAGGCCACCATCCCCGCGGCGACACCGCAGGTGTAGGTTTCGGCTTCGTCGAGGCCCACGGCTGTTGGGGGATCGGTGACACAAGGGACGGTCTCGACCGCTCTCGCGCGGTTCGTCCTGAATTCGTTGCGGGGGTTCGGCGTCGACTCCGCGGCGTTGAGCCGCCAGGTGGGGTTTCCGGTCTGGGCGCTGGGCGACGACACCGTGCGGGTGCCGACGCCGCAGCTGTTCAAGGTGTGGCGACTCGGCCACCTGGAGTTTCCCGATCCCCACCTTGGGCTGCGGATATCAGGCCGGTGGAGCCGGGGACGGCTGCATCTGCACGACTATCTGTTCGAGACGGCCGCGACGCTGGGCGACGGGTTCACCACCGCCATCGATTACGCCCACGTCGTCAGTGACGACAACGGCGCCGACGACGTCGATGTGATCGGCGACGACGGGCATCTCACGGTCCGGTATCAGGTCCGGAGCCCGTCCCCGGAGACCAGCGCGTTGATCAGTGAGTTCGCGCTCGGAGCGCTGTTGCGCCGGGCCCGGGACACGCTCGGGGCGGAGATCTCGCCGGTGCATGTGGGTTTCTGCGGGGATCCGCCGCCCAGTCACCGGGACCTGGTCGCGGCGTTCGGAACCCCTCGGGTCGATTTCGGGCAGGACCAGACCACGATGACCTTCGCCCCGGCCGATCTGGAGCAGCCGCTGCCGGGCGCCGATCCCGTGCTGGCCCGGATCCTGCGCGCGCACGCCGATGCGATCACCGCGGCGCCCGGTCGTGCGCCGGGGTGGCGTGACCCGCTGCGGGAGGCCATCGCCGCCGATCTGCGTGGCCGGACGGCGTCCCTGCACGCGGTGGCGGCGCGGCTGGCCATGAGCCCGCGCAGTCTCCAGCGCCGTCTGGAGGAGGACGGCACGAGCTGGCGGCAGGAGGTCGACGCGGTACGGCGCGACCAGGCCGCCCGGCTGTTGCGGGAGGGGGCATCGCGCGCGGCCATGGCCGCACAGCTCGGATACTCCGACGTTCGCGCCCTGCGCCGCGCGGTCCGGCGCTGGAACCTGCCCACCTGACCGAAGTTGGCGCGCAGGGTCCCCCTGTTGGCGCGTGCGGTCCTCCCCGGCCGGTGCCGTTCGCGGCAAGACTCCGAGCCACAAGATCACGCCGCAGGGCGTCTCCAGGGAAGACGAGGGGAGGTGCACGACGATGCGCATCAACAGCACCTGGCCGTAACCCGCGACTCGACTCAGCGGCGGCCGACCTTCGGTCCGGCGGGGTCGGCCGTCTTTCGTCTACCACGGAGATCGAATGAGTCGTCCGACCGGCGAGGGCCGGCCGCCAGGCTATCGGGATCTGTTCGTCCTGGTGGAATACCGTGCGGTGGTCACCGCGAGTGCGCTTTCCTGGGCCGGGGATTATCTGTGCCGGGCCGCGGTGGCGCTGCTGGTGTTCGATCGCACCGGCTCGGTGTTCGCCTCGGCGGCGGCCTTCGCCCTGGGATATCTGCCCTGGCTCACCGCGGGCCCGCTGCTCGCGGCGCTGGCCGAGCGGTACCCCGCACGCTCAGTGATGATCTCCTGCGATCTGGCCAGGATGGTGCTCATCGGGCTGATCGCGATCCCGGGCGTGCCCGTGCCCGTGATGCTCGTGCTGCTGTTCGCCGGCGAACTGCTCGCCCCGCCGTTCGAGGCCGCGCGTTCCGCCCAGCTCCCGCGGATCCTGACCGGCGACCGCTACCCGCTCGGCGTCGCCTTCAACAACTCCATCTACAACCTCGGGCAGGTCGTGGGGTACGCCGCCGGAGGGGTGATCGCCGGATACAGCCCGCACGTCGCGCTGCTGCTGGACGCCGTCACCTTCGCCTGCTCCGCGCTCCTGCTGCGCCGCTACGTCAAGCCCCGCCCGGCGACGCTCGCGGCCACCCGCCGCGCCGGCCTGTGGCGGGAGACACGGCAGGGATACACGCTCGTCTTCGGCCACCCGCTGATGCGCGTCATCGCGCTCATCAGCTTCGGCGTGGTCTCCTTCGTGATCGTCCCGGAGGGCCTCGCCGCCGCTTGGGCGTCCCAGCTCGGTGGCGGTGGCGCGGCCCAGGGCCTCATCATGGCCGCCAACCCGCTCGGCGTCGCGATCGGCGGCCTGATACTGACACGGCTGTTGCGGCCGGGAACGCGGGCCCGGCTGATCCGGCCGCTCGCGGTCCTGGCTCCTCTGAGCCTGGCCCCCGCGCTGTTCGACCCGCCACTCGCAGGAGCGCTGGTCATGGCCGGCGCCTCCGGTATGGCCATGTCGCTGCTGTTGCCGGCCGCGCAAGGTCTGTTCCAGCAGGTGCTCCCGGACGATTACCGGGCCCGGGCGCATGGCGTCATGAGCGGCGGAATCCAGATCGCCCAGGGCACGGCCGTTCTGGCCACCGGCGCCCTCAGCGAACACTTCTCCACCTCGACCGTCATCGGAGCCTGGTGCACGGCCGGAGCCCTCCTGATGGTCCTCGTCACGTTCCGGCCGATCAGCCGCCCCGAGACACCGACCCTCGTCTCCGCCACGGCCGAGGAGACACCATGAAACGCCCCGTGGTCCGCGCACCCGGAGCAGGAGACCAGACTTAGACCTCGGAGACGGACTGTCGACCACCCGGGGGACTCCATGGCGATCGGCTGGAAACTGCACGGGGACGGGCGCACACCCCCGCCGGGCGAGGTGGTCGCGCCGGACGAGCGCCTGTCCTGGGGCCGCACCGTCGGCATCGGCGCCCAGCATGTGATCGCCATGTTCGGCGCGACCTTCGTGTTCCCGGTCGTGATGGGCCTCGACCCGAACCTCGCGATCATGATGTCGGGCATCGCCACGGTCATGTTCCTGCTGATCACCGCCGGGAAGGTGCCCAGCTACCTCGGCACCAGCGCGTCCTTCGTCGGTGCGGTCGCCTCCATCCGCGCGGCGGGCGGCAGCACCGCGAACGTGACCGGCGCGATCCTCGTCGCCGGCGCCGTGCTGGCCGTGGTCGGCCTGATCATCCACGTGCTCGGCGCCGGGATCATCCACCGGATCTTCCCGCCGGTCGTCACCGGCGCGGTCGTCATGCTGATCGGCTTCAACCTCGCCCCGGTCGTCGCGAACGTCTACTGGCCGCAGGACCAGTGGGTCGCCCTGGCCACCCTCGCCGTCGTCGTCCTGTGCGCCGTCGTGCTGCGCGGGTTCTGGTCGCGGATCGCCGTCCTGATCGGCCTGGTCTTCGGCTTCCTCCTGTCGTGGATCCTCGACGAGACCGCCGGCCGGATCACCGCACCCGACGGCACCGGCAAGGTCACCTCCCACTTCCGCGTCGACCTGAGCAAGGTCAAGGCGGCGGACTGGTTCGGCCTCCCGCACCTTCACGCCCCCGATTTCAAGACCTCCGCGATCCTCGTCGCCCTGCCGCCGGTCATCGCGCTCATCGCGGAGAACACCGGCCACGTCAAGGCCGTCGCCGCGATGACCGGCGCGGACCTCGACCCGTACCTCGGCCGCGCCATCGCCGCCGACGGCCTCGGCACGGTCCTGGCCACCGGGGTCGGCGGCGCGCCCACCACCACGTACGCCGAGAACATCGGCGTCATGGCCGCCACCAGGATCTACTCGACCGCCGCCTACTATGTCGCCGCCATCGTGGCGATCCTCGTGGGCCTGTGCCCCAAGTTCGGCGCGCTGGTCGCCGCGACCCCCGGCGGCGTTCTCGGCGGCATCACGGTCGTGCTGTACGGGATGATCGGCCTGCTCGGCGCGAAGATCTGGATCGAGAACCGCGTCGACTTCGGCGACCCGGTCAACCTGGTCCCCGTGGCGGCGGGCATCATCCTGGCCATCGGCAACGTCACGCTGAAGATCACCAAGGACTTCCCGCTGCAGGGCATCGCCCTCGGCACCATCGCCGTTCTGCTCGGCTACCACGTCCTCAACGCCGTCCAGCGCGCCCCACGCGACACCGGCGCCGGCGTCATCGCCCCCGGCGAACGCGACGTCATGCCCGGCGGCCGCCCCGGCGAGCCGGAATAGCGCCCGACCCGCCGGCCAGGGGGACGGCGGCGACCGGCCGTCGACCCGCCGCGGCCTCCGGCCTCGGTAGGGTGCGGGGGATCAAGGCCGTCCAGGATCGGAGCGCGAGATGTCGGTCATCGACAAGGTGTCGTGGATTCGGATCGAGGGCGGCAGAATCCTCAGCACGCGCTCACACGGCAAGGACGTCTACTACCTTCCCGGCGGCAAGCGCGAGGCGGGGGAGAGCGACGCTCAGACTCTGGCGCGAGAGATCGAGGAGGAGCTCACCGTCGCGATCGTGCCGGAGACCGTCGCTCACCTCGGTACGTACGAGGCCCAGGCGCACGGTCATCCCGACGGTGTCACGGTCCGGATGACCTGCTACACCGGCGACTATCAGGGCACGCTCGCACCGAGCAGCGAGATCGAGGAGGTCGTGTGGCTGTCCTACGCCGACCGCGACCGCGTCTCTCCGGTGGACCAGATCATCTTCGACGACCTGCGAGCTGCCGGACGGTTGACCTGAGCGACCGTACGGGGTGCGGCGACCGCCAGGCGATCAGGTGACCGTCAGCTCCCACAGGCCCTTGGCCAGCGTGGTGAGTCCGCCGGCCAGGGCGAGCAGCAGCACGATCCGCCGCGCACCGCGTTCCGGTATGTGATCCCCGAGCACCCGCCCGGCGACGGCGCCGCCCGCGAGGGCGGCCGTGACCAGCAGCCAGGCGGGGCCGGTCAGCCGCGGCACGCCCTTGACTAGCAGGGACAGGGCGTTCACGGCGACCCCGTAGAACTGCGCGTTCGGGACGAACTCCCGTACCGTCCAGTCGGCGTTCACCGCGTACAGCGATATCGCCGGGCCGCCGACCCCGGCCGAGGAGTTCATGAAGCCGCTCGCGGCGCCGGCGGCGACCGCACCTCCGGAGCCTCTCAGCGCGGGCACCCGCGTGCCGAAGATCACAAGCAGCACCGCCGCGGTCACCAGTGCGCCCATCCCGGCGAGCAGCACCTGCTGAGGCAGGCGAGCGGCGACCCAGGCCCCGGCCGGCACCGTGCAGGCGGCCGCGGCGACCAGCGGCACCATCGCGCGCAGCCGGACCCGCCGCCATCCGTCCAGCAGCCCGACCACACTGATCGCACCCGAGGCGGCGTTCGACAGCAGCACCCCCTGGGAGGGGCCGAGGAGCAGCACGAGCGCAGGCGCCGCGACCAGCGCGAACCCCATCCCGGCCAGCCGCTGGACGGACGCGCCCAGGAGGACGATGCCGCCCAAGAGCAGATCACCGGTCCAGCCACCCGTCACGACGGATCCTCGTCACGAAACACGATCGAGAGCCTCCACCACCGATACGCCCTGGTTCAACGCGTTTTCGAGGAGCGGGCGCATCGTGATCACGAGGAAGTCCAGGGCTTGTGCCGATCACTACGGAGTATGGTGGATCTCGGGTCGTGACTGGCGCTGAGGTGGAGCACCACCGGGGAGCGGCCCGGAAAACGTTGTGCCGTGCGCCTGGGCCGAGTCGCGAAGACCGTTCAGGAGCAGCCGATGTCCCAGACGCAGACCGCCCGTCTCATGGATGGTGCGGGCCTCGCCCGCCGCATCGTCGAGCAGAGCACCGCCAGAGCCGCACAGATCACCCGCGAGAGCGGCACGCCGCCGTGCCTGGCGACCGTACTGGTCGGAGACGACCCCGCCTCGGTGACCTACGTCCGGATGAAGCGCAGCCGATCCGAGAAGGCCGGCATCGTCTCGCGGCACGTGGGCCTGCCCGCCACCACGACGACGGCGGAACTGGTGGACGCCATCACCGCCCTGTCACAGGACCCGGAGGTGCACGGCATCCTGCTCCAGCACCCCGTCCCGCCGCACATCGACGAGCGGGCCGCGTTCGAGGCCATCGCCCCGGAGAAGGACGTCGACGGGCTCACGCTGAGTTCGTTCGCCGCGCTGAGCTTCGGGCTGCCGGGCTTCGTGCCCTGCACGCCCGGCGGCATCATGCGGCTGCTCGAGGAGTACGACGTCGACCCGGCGGGCCGGCACGCCGTCGTGGTCGGCCGCAGCGCCATCCTCGGCAAGCCGGTCGGGATGCAACTGCTCGCCGCCAACGCCACGGTCACGTACTGCCACTCGCGCACGACCGACCTCGCGTCGATGGTGCGGCAGGCCGACATCCTGGTCGCCGCCGTCGGCCGGCCGCGTTTCATCCGCGGCGAGGACATCAAACCCGGAGCCGTCGTGATCGACGCCGGATACAACCCCGGCAACGTCGGCGACGTGGACTTCGAGTCCGCCATGACCCGCGCGAGCCTCATCACACCGGTCCCCGGCGGCGTCGGCCCCATGACGATCGCCGTCCTCCTCGCCCAGACCGTGGACGCGGCGGCCCGGCAACTGGGTCTGGGATCCGATCACTGAGTCCTCACATGTGACGGCGCGTGGTGAATCCGGACGTCCAGCGGGCCCGAGTCGATCACGGGTTCCGATGGAGACAGGAGGCCGGTGTCGGCCAATCCCTGGATGACCGGGGAGAGGATGGACCGGTTCGCGGGAACGCCGCAGCGACGGTGAGCCTCGTCCTGAACCGGGCCGCCGCCGAGCAGCCAGATGTCGGCCGGTTGCTTCAGTCCGCACCCTTTCGGAGTGAGGTATTGCGAGCGCGGCATGGCCACGGAGCGCCGCCACCACCGCCGTACCGCGTCGTGGAGGTCCAGGGTCGCGCTCGGGGTGAACGTGCTCGGGAACGGGGCCGCCGCCGTACGGCCGGTCGACCCGCCGGTGTGCTGGGAGCAACCGGCTGCGGCGAGCAGGGCGGCCGCGGCCACCGTCAGACGAACGAGCACGCCTTCCCTTCCACCCGATCAACGATGAGAGCCGCGTGAGTTCACGCCGCCCGATTCCGTGGCGTCACGGTGTTCGTGCGGTCGTCGTCGTGCTGTTGCCGTTCGTTCCGGGCAGGTTGTTGAATCGTGGGGGGATCGCGCACCTCCGGGTGGTCATGTTCCGCACGGCGGCGCTTATCCTCGACCGGATACTCGAACACAGGGGGAGACGTGCCTGACCTGTCGACCTTCGCGGAGGCGGCCGTGTCGCCGGCCGAGCTCCGCGGCTTCCTGCGCGGTCTGCCGGCGGTGGATCAGGTGGGGGCGGAGGAGCGGGCTGCGCGGTTGGCGACGCGTTCGATCAAGACGTCGGCGAAGGCGTTTGCGATCGATCTGGCGGTCTCGATGGTGGATCTTACGACGTTGGAGGGTGCGGACACTCCGGGGAAGGTGCGGGCGTTGTGTGCGAAGGCGGCGCATCCGGATCCGGCTGATGTGAGCGTGCCGAAGGTCGCGGCCGTCTGTGTCTATTCCGATCTGGTGGGTGAGGCGGTCCGGGCTTTGGACGGTACGGGGGTCGGCGTGGCGAGTGTGGCGACGGCGTTTCCGTCGGGGCGGGCGCCGCTGGAGGCGAAGCTCGCTGACACCCGGCGTGCGATCGATGACGGGGCGTCGGAGATCGACATGGTGATCGACCGGGGCGCGTTCCTGGCGGGCGACTACCAGAAGGTGTTCGAGGAGATCGTCGCGGTCAAGGCCGAGTGCGGCGACGTGCACCTGAAGGTGATCCTCGAGACCGGTGAGCTGGTCACGTACGACAACGTGCGCCGCGCATCCTGGCTGGCGATGCTCGCCGGGGCCGATTTCATCAAGACGAGCACGGGCAAGGTGAGCCCCGCCGCGACGTTGCCGGTGACGCTGGTCATGCTCGAGGCCGTGCGTGACTTCCGGGCGCGGACCGGCCGCCAGGTCGGCGTCAAGCCGGCGGGTGGGATCCGGACGACCAAGGATGCGATCAAGTATCTGGTGCTGGTGAATGAGACGGCGGGGCCGGACTGGCTGACGCCCGAGTGGTTCCGGCTCGGGGCGTCCAGCCTGCTCAACGACCTGCTGATGCAGCGCCGCAAGTTGACGACCGGCGTGTACGGCGGTCCTGACTACTTCACCCTGGACTGAGGCAGACATGACTTTCGAGTACGCTCCCGCGCCGGAGTCACGGGGCATCGTCGACATCAAGCCGTCGTACGGCCTGTTCGTCGACGGGGAGTTCGTCGAGGCGAAGAGCTCCTTCAAAACGATCAATCCGGCCACGGAGGAGACCCTGGCCGAGGTCGCCGAGGCGAGCGCCGATGACGTGGACCGCGCGGTCGCGGCAGCCCGCCGTGCGTACGACACGGTGTGGGGTCCGATGCCGGGCGCGGAGCGGGCGAAGTATCTGTTTCGGATCGCGCGGCTGATTCAGGAGCGGTCGCGGGAGTTGGCGGTTCTGGAGTCGATCGATAACGGTAAGCCGATCCGTGAGTCGCGGGATGTGGATCTGCCGCTGGTCGCGGCGCATTTCTTCTATTACGCGGGTTGGGCCGACAAGCTCGGTCACGCCGGGTTCGGCGCTGACCCGCGGCCGCTGGGCGTGGCGGGGCAGGTCATCCCGTGGAACTTCCCGTTGTTGATGCTGGCGTGGAAGATCGCGCCGGCGTTGGCGTGCGGTAACACCGTCGTGCTGAAGCCGGCGGAGACGACGCCGTTGACGGCGTTGGCGTTCGCTGAGATCTGTGTGCAGGCGGGGTTGCCGCCCGGTGCGGTGAACATCGTGACCGGGGCGGGGGAGACCGGCCGTGCGCTGGTCGAGCATCCTGGGGTCGACAAGGTCGCTTTCACCGGTTCGACCGAGGTCGGCCGGCAGATCGCCCGGTCGGTCGCCGGCACGGCCAAGAAACTCACGCTGGAGTTGGGTGGTAAGGCCGCCAACATCGTCTTCGACGACGCGCCGCTGGACCAGGCGGTGGAGGGGATCGTCAACGGGATCTTCTTCAACCAGGGCCACGTGTGCTGCGCCGGTTCGCGGCTGCTGGTCCAAGAATCGGTCGCCGAAGAACTCCTGGAGCGGCTGAAGGCGCGGATGACGACGCTGCGGGTCGGTGACCCGTTGGATAAGAACACTGATGTCGGTGCGATCAACTCCGCTGCGCAGCTCGCGAGGATCCGTGAGCTGTCTCAGGTGGGTGAGGCCGAGGGTGCGGTCCGCTGGTCGCCGGCGTGTGAGCTGCCTGAGCGCGGGTTCTGGTTCGTCCCGACGGTGTTCACGAATGTTGCGGCTTCGCATCGGATCGCGCGGGAGGAGATCTTCGGTCCGGTCCTGTCCGTTCTCACGTTCCGCACACCGGCTGAGGCGCTGGAGAAGGCGAACAACACCCCGTATGGGCTGTCGGCGGGGATCTGGACGGACAAGGGGTCGCGGATCCTGTGGATGGCGCAGCGGTTGCGGGCGGGGGTGGTGTGGGCGAACACGTTCAACAAGTTCGACCCCGCTTCGCCGTTCGGTGGGTACAAGGAGTCCGGTTTCGGGCGTGAGGGCGGACGGCACGGACTGGAGGCCTACCTTCGATGAGCGAGCGACTGAGTGTCCGTAAGACCTACAAGCTGTTCATCGGGGGCGCGTTCCCCCGCTCCGAATCCGGCAGGACGTTTGCGGTGAACGATGCCAAGGGCAGGTTCGTGGCCAACGCCGCGCGCGCCTCGCGCAAGGATGTGCGGGACGCGGTGGTGGCCGCCCGCAAGGCCCAGTCCGGCTGGGCGGGACGCACCGGCTACAACCGGGGGCAGATCCTCTACCGCGTCGCCGAAATGCTGGAGGGCCGCCACGGCCAGTTCGTCGAAGAACTGCGTGCGACCGGGCTGGGTAAGACGGCGGCCGCCGAGCAGGTGGAGGCGGCGATCGACCGGTGGGTCTGGTACGCCGGATGGGCCGACAAGGTCGCCCAGGTGACCGGGTCGGCGAACCCGGTGTCCGGGCCGTTCTTCAACTTCTCCACGCCCGAGCCCACCGGCGTCGTCGGCGTGATCGCGCCCGACTCGCCGCTGCTCGGGCTGGTGTCGGTGATCGCCCCGGTGATCGTGACCGGCAACACCGTCGTCGTCGTGGCTTCGGAGTCCGCGCCCCTTCCGGCGATCACGCTCGCCGAGGTCCTGGCCACCAGCGACCTGCCGGGCGGCGTCGTCAACCTGCTCACCGGGCACCGCGCGGAGCTGGCGCCCTGGCTGGCCTCCCACCAGGACGTCAACGCGCTCGACCTGACCGGCGCACCCACCGACCTGGCCACCGACTGCGAACGGGCCGCGGCCGACACCCTCAAACGAGTCCACCACCCGGCCACCGACGACTGGAACACCGACCCCGGCACCGGCCGCATCACCGCGTTCCTGGAGACCAAAACCGTCTGGCACCCCGTCGGCATCTGAGCCGCTTCGGCCTCGGCACGCGCCGCGCCGGCCTCAGCCCGCAGCCGCAGCGCACGCCGCACGAACTGCTCGAGCAGGACATCGCCCGCTCCTGACCTCGAGGGGGCTGCCTCCCCTAGCTTGAGTTTTAATCTCCAGCCGGTTACCAGGAGGCGCTGGGTGGCGTGAACGGCTACGAGCAGGTCCGGCTGTGGTGGACCAAGAGAGGGTCGGCTTGGTGATGACGGCCGCCGTCGAGGCCCCGCGCTGGGGCCCGACGGCGAGTGACGTTAGGCGGACCGGCTGACGTCGTCGAAGTCGGTGGAGGCCGACAGCTCGGCCCATGCCAGCATGTCGCGCTCGAAGGCGTCGCGTCCGGCCTGGACGAGCCGAAGCGCGTCGGTGCCGAGCAGCAGGCGCGTCGGCGGCTGGTCGGCCGCCACGATTCGCAGCACCGCGGCCGCGGCCTTGTCCGGGTCGCCCGGCTGGTGCCCGCTGCCGTGGATGCGCCGGGCGCGCAGCGGCTCGAACAGCTCGTCGTAGTCGGCGATCACACGGGGTGCGCGGATCATCGAGCGGCCGGCCCAGTCGGTCCGGAAACTGCCCGGCTCGACGGCGGTGACATGGATGCCGAAATCGGCGACCTCCTTGCCGAGCGTTTCGAGGATGCCCTCCACCGCGAACTTGCTGCCGTGGTAGAAGCTGAGGCCCGGCATGGTGATCAGCCCGCCCATCGATGTGACGGCGATGATGTGGCCCGAACGGCGCTCCCGCATGTGTGGCAGCACGGCCTTGATCACCGCCACGGTTCCGTAGACGTTCACCTCGAACTGACGGCGAAGGTCATCCATCGACGACTCCTCGAAGAGGCCATCATGGCCGTACCCGGCGTTGGCGACGAGTACGTCGACCGGGCCCAGGTCGCGCTCGGTCTCGTCCACGACCGTGTCCACCACGTCATGGTCGGTCACGTCCAGGATGCGGGCGTGCGCGTCGCCGGCGAGCGACTCAAAGGCCCGTGCGTCGGCGGGCGTGCGCACCGTGCCCACCACCCGGTGGCCCGCGGCCAACGCCGCGCGGGCGAGTGCGCGGCCCAGGCCGGCGCTGACGCCGGTGATCAGGAATGTCTTGGTGTCCGACACAGGAGTTCCCTTCGTGCGATGCGAACAGAGGCCGACCGGGGCGGTTAGGCCCTGGTCGGTCTCGACACGTTCCACTTCAGCACCGGAATCGGCTGCTGATCGACTTCCGGGAGGTCCGCTTCGCCCCGGGGGTAGCCGGACCAGGGGACTGCCAGTCCCCCTTTCGCGGGCCGTCGGGGCGATCTTGGGCCCTATCGTGAACGGCATGGACCGCAACACAGCTCTCGGTGAGTTCCTCCGCTCTCGGCGGGCACGGATCACCCCGCGCCAGGCGGGCCTGTCCGACGACGGCGGCTCTCGGCGAGTGCCGGGACTGCGCCGCGAAGAGATCGCGCAACTGGCGGGCGTGAGCGTCGACTACTACGTACGCCTGGAACGCGGACGCCGACTGAACGTCTCCGAGACCGTGCTGGACGCCATCTCCCGCGCGCTACGCCTCGATCCCGTCGAACGCACCCATCTGTTCCAGCTCGCCAAGCCCGCCGCAGGCAGGCCCCGCCGAACGGCGACGCGTCCGCAGCCGGTCCGCCCGGGGCTGCGCGACCTGCTCCGGATCCTCGAGCACACCCCCGCCCTTGTGCTGGGGCGGCGACTGGACGTACTTGCGTCCAACCAGATGGCACGTGCGCTGCTCACCGACTTCGACGCGCTGCCGCACCGCGAGCGGAACCTGGTGCGGTTCATGTTCTGCGACGAGACCGCCCGCTCGCTGTATACCCACTGGGACACCCACGCCCACGACATTGTCGCCTCGCTCCGGCTCTACGCCGGACGCCATCCCCACGATCCACTGCTGGCCGAACTCGTCGGCGAACTCTCGATCACAGATGAGGACTTCCGCCGCTGGTGGGCCGACCAGAACGTGCATCGGCACACGCATGGCAGCAAACACTTCCACCACCCGATCGTCGGCCCGCTCACCCTCAATTACGAGTCCCTCACCCTGCCCGCCGACCCGGATCAGCGGCTGAGTGTCTACACCGCCGAGGCAGGCTCCAGCTCCGAAGAGGCGCTTCGGCTACTGGCCGTGTGGATACGGCAGCCCGAGACCTCGCACGGGCAGCACGCAGATCATTAGACGCCCGCCGGTCCGCGAGGAGCGGTCGGCCATAGTGGCTGCGTCCCATGAGCAGGGATGGGCGTTATGGAACACCGGCAGACCTTGCGCCCCACCGCCGGTGTCCCGAAACCCTCGTCGAGGGGAAGAACCGGGCTTGAGAGCAATGCGACCTGCCCATTCGTGCCGCGCAGCAACTCTCAACAGGTGGTCAGAGGTTAAAACTCAAGCTAGTTGTCCTGCCAGCGGTCCTTTGGGGTCGGTCCGGAGAGCTCGTCCGGGTCCTCCTCCGCCGAGGCGATCGTCTCCCAGAAGGCGGCGTGTGCCTGCTCGTGGAGGATCCCCAAGGACAGCATGCGCTCGCGGGAGACGGTGGCGGTGTCATCCGGTTCGAGCGCGGCGCGCCGCTGTTCGTACGCCCTCATCAGCTCACGATGCTGCCGCGCCTGGGTCCGCGCGAGACGCACCAGGTCGCCGGGGTCGCCGAGGTCGGCGAAGGCCAGCCTGAGCTGTGCCGGGTCGCGGAACTCGGCCTGAGGCACCTCGGGGGCCGACAGCCACTCCTGTAGGGCCCGCTCGCCCGCAGGGGTGAGGTGGAAGAAGCGGCGGCGCCTGCCGCCCTCCTCGGTCTCCTCGGTCAGCAGGCCCAGCTCCGCCAGCCGGGGCGGATCGCGGTAGAGCTGCGCGTGGGGGATGGGCCAGAAGGGGACGATGGTCTCCTCGACGCGCGCCTTCAGCTCGTACGGGGTCATCGGGCCGTGGCGGGCGATCAGGCCGAGCACGACGTACGCCGACATGCTCAACTCCACACGCGCCTCCCGTTGACACCGTCTCACTGAGACCATACTTTCATCTCACCGATACCGTATCAGTGAGACTATCGAGGTGCTCGTGTACGTCCATCCCGAACTGGCCGACATCTTCGCCGCGCTCCCGGAGCGGCCGGCCGACCCCTATGCCGACATCGAGGCGCTTCGCGCCGGCTTCCGCGCGCTGATGGCCCCGCAGATGGGCCCTGATCCCCGCGTCACCGTGGAGGACGCGGTCATCCCAGGGCCGGACGGCAACAACATCGACCTGCACGTCATCCGGCCGGCCGACGCTGCCGAGGGCGAGGTGCTGCCCGGGATCTTCTACATCCACGGCGGCGGCTTCGCGTACGGCGAGCTGGACGGCCCGAGCCCGATGGCGCGCGACGCCTGCGCCGAGGCCCGCGCCGTCGTCGTCAACGCGCACTACCGGCTCGCGCCGGAGCACCGCTTCCCCGCCGGGGTCGAGGACTGCTACGCGGCGCTGCGCTGGATGGCGGACGGCGCCGCCGGGCTCGGCGTCGACCCCGACCAGATCGCCGTCGCGGGCGCGTCGGCGGGCGGCTGCCTGAGCGCCGCCATGGCGCTCATGGCGCGGGACCGGCAGGGGCCCGCCATCGCCTACCAGTGCCTGCTCATCCCGTGCCTCGACGACCGGGAGACCACCGCCTCCCGCCGTAACGTCACCGACCGGAGGACCATCAACGGCCCGAGCATCCGCCGCACCTGGGACAACTACCTCGGCCCGGGTCGAGGGGAGACCTCACCGTACGCCGCGCCGGCCCGGGCGGAGGACCTGCGCGGCCTGCCGCCGGCGTACATCCTCACCTGCGGGATGGACCCCCTCCGCGACGAGGGTGTGGACTACGCCCGGCGGCTGATCGAGGCGGACGTGCCCGTCGAACTGCACCACGTGCCGGGCGCCTGGCACTTCTTCGAGGGGTTCGCGCCGCAGAGCGCGATCGCCAAGGCGACGACCGCGCACTGGCTCCGGGCGCTGCGCACCGCCCTTCGCCCCTGACCGGAGGCCTACTGGAAGAACTCGGCCGGCAGGTGATCCCGCATCGGGGCGGGCCGGAAACCCTGTTTCTGGATGGTGCGGAGCATCTTCTTGAAGTCGGCGGTCATGTTCGGGTTGAAGTGCACCAGCAGGATGTCGCCCGGGTGCAGGCGGCCGGGCCGCTGGTAGGCGATCTGCCCGTTGCTGACGACCTCCCGCCAGAAGAAGATCGCCTTCATCCCGCAGTCCCGCGCGGCGCGCAGCGTGTCATTGTCGGTCGACCCGTACGGCGCGCGGAACAGCGTCGGGCGCGCGCCGTACTGCGTCGTGTAGATGTCGGCCGCGTCGCAGATCTCCTGCTTCTGCCGCGAGTAGGACAGCCGCGGCATGTACGGGTGCGTCATCGTGTGATCTCCGATGAGCGCGCCGGTCTGCTGCAGTTCGCGGAAGTAGCCGTAGTTCTTCTTGATGGCCATGTTCGCCAGGAAGAGCGTCACCGGGATCTGCCGATCCCGGATCAGCTGGACGAAGTCGGCGTCCTTCTCCCAGCCGTCGTCGATGGTGATGAAGACGACCTTGTCCTGCACCGGGATGTTGCTGATCACCGGAGGCAGGCCGTGGCGCGACCGTGGGAGCCCCGAGGGCGTGCCGGACGGGGTCGAGCCGCTCGGCGTGGGCGAAGGGGAGGCGGACGGCGACCCTGACGCCGACGTGGGGTTGCCGGTCGGCGTCTCGTTCGGAGCGCCGCCTCCGGGTCCACGCGACGCCACCGGTGCCGCGGTCCGCTCGTGCGGACTGCCCGAGTGGCAGGCTGCCACGCCACCCGCGGTGAGCACCGCGACGGCGGCCGCGGCGAGGGTGCGGAGTTGTGGGCGAAGGACCATCGGGTATCCCCCAGGAGCGATGGCGGACATCTATCGGAGATGTCCGGATTCGGCGATCGATCAACCTGATTTAACGAAACGCGAACGTGGGATGGGTCACCCCGCCGCCTTGCCGCCGAGGGAACGGGGCAGGTAGTTCTCCAGCGCAGCGGGACGCAGTCCCGCCTGGCGGATCCAGGTGAGCAGGCGCTGGAAGTCACGGGCCAGGCCGGGCCGGAAGTGCATCAGGATGATGTCGCCGGCCCGCAGGTCCGAGCCGCCGTCCATCCGGGCCAACTTGCCGGACAGGCCGTTGTAGAACTCGATCGACCAGGTGACGACCGACTTCATGCCGCAGTCACGGGCCGCGGTCCGGGTGACCTGGTCGTACGAGCCGCCGGGCGGCCGGAAGATCTCCGGTCGCCTGCCGTACTGGTGGGCGTAGATGTCGGCCGAGTCGCAGATCTGCCGGTGCTGGGCGGCGGAGGACAGCCGCCGCATGTCGTTGTACGGCGCCGCGTGGTCCATCGTGTGGTCCTCGATCGGCGCGCCCGCGTGCTGCAGCGCCCAGAAGTACTCGTAGCCCGTCCGGGCCGCCTGGTCCGTGAGGAAGACCAGGATCGGCACCCGCTGGGTACGGACGATGTCGACGAATCGGGTGTCGTGCTCCCAGCCGTCGTCGATCGTGATGAAGACGACCTTGTCCTGGGTCGCGATCCGGTCGACGACCGGTGGCAGGCCGTCGCCGTGCCGCTGGTAGGACAACTGCCAGGTGCCCGGCTTCGGCGCCGGCCACTGGGGCGGCGCCAGGACCTGCGCCATCGCCGGATGTTCCGCTGCGTGCGCGGCGGGGGCGTGCATCCGTGCCCGGATGTCAGGCCACAGGCCGGAGACCACTCCGAGCACCGCCGCCAGCACGCACGACGTGATCAACCGCATTCCGCGCATCCATCCCCAGCTTCCCCTCAGTGGATCTTAAAGCTCTTCATAGGGGTTGATGCAGGGATGTGGTGGCCAGGTTCGGGCAATCCGGTGAAGAATCCGGGCAGTTTGGCGTGATCGCTCGGTCAGCCGCGTACGCCCAGGGCGCGGACGAGTGTGGCGCTGAGCGCGGAGACCGTCTCGTCCGGCACCGGCTTGGCCGATGGGCCCTCGGCGAAGTAGCGAAGGAATGCCTGCTGGAAACAGGCGCCGACCAGCAGGGCGCTCGCCGCGTCGGGGTCCGCGTCGGCCGCGATCCGCCCCAGGTCGCGCTCGGCGCGCAGATAGTCGGCGAACCGGCGGACGACGTGCTCCGGTCCGGCGCCGTACTTGCGGAGCGACTCGCGCTGGGCGGCCATCAGCTGCGGCTCGGCCATCAGTGAGCCCAGCATCGGCAGCGCGTCGAGGTAGAAGTCCACCGTGGCGCGCGTGAGCTCGGCGATGGTCTCCTCGACCCTGCCCGCGCCGGGGCGGGCGTCGACGCGGGCGAAACCGGGCATCCGCTCGCGCAGCACGTAGAGCAGCAGCTCCGTCTTGTCGGTGAAGTGCTTGTAGAGGGCGGCTTCGGAGAGCCCGGCCGCCTTCGCGATCTCCTTGGTGGTGGTGCGCGTGACGCCGCGCTCGCGCATGAGGCCGGCGGCGGCGTCGAGGATGCGATCCCGGGTTCCCACGATCCCCCTTTGTCGATCGGACATTCTCACATTATCGTGGTTAGTGAGCACTCACCAACCTGCTATGGTCCCCGGTTAGTGAGTACTCACTGACCGAGGCTGCCAGGTGAAAGGCGACGAGCGATGCGACTTACGATCTTCGGGGCGAGCGGAGGCACCGGCACGCAGCTGGTGCGGCAGGCGCTGGAACGCGGACACGAGGTGACGGCGGTGGTCCGCGATCCCGCGCGGCTCGACGTCGCCGCCCACGACCGGCTGAAGGTCGTGACGGCCGACGTGATGGATCCGGCGGCCATCGAGCCCGCCGTCGCGGACGCCGACGCCGTCGTCTCCGCGCTGGGCCCCCGCGAATCCGGCCCGACGACCGTGTCCCAGGACGGAGCCCGCAGCATCATCGCGGCGATGGGCAAGGCCGGCGCCCGCCGCTTCATCATGATCAGTGCGGCCGGGATGGTCGTCGACGCCGGCGACGGCCCGGTCACCCGCTACGTCGCGAAACCGATCCTGAAGCGGGTCCTCCGGCACGGCTTCGCCGACATGGGCCGTGCGGAGGAGGAGGTCCGCGACAGCGGCCTCGACTGGACGATCGCCAGGCCGCCGATGCTCACCGACAAGGAGGGCACCGGGCGCTACCGGACCGCGACCGACCTCAACGTCCGGGGCGGCATCCGGATCTCCCGCGCCGACCTCGCCACCGGCATCCTCGCCATGCTCTCTGACGACGCGACGGTACGCCGCCACATCGGGATCGCGAACTGACGGAACGGGCCGAGGCGTACGACGGCCCCACCGCCGATGAGGTGCCCGACGGCCCGCCACCGGGATCGGCGAAGAGGCCCCGAGGCGCACAACTGCCAGCCGGCCCCGTGGTGCACGTCAGCCCCCAGCCCCGGGGTGCGCGACGGCCCCGTCGCCGAGGGATCGGCGACGGGGCCGTCGGTCAAGCTCTCAGGGAATCGGTCAGCCGACGCCCAGCAGGTCGACGACGAAGATCAGCGTCTCGCCCGGCTTGATGGCACGGCCGGCGCCGCGGTTGCCGTAGCCGAGGTGCGGCGGGATGACCAGCTTGCGGCGTCCGCCGACCTTCATGCCGGCGACGCCCTGGTCCCAGCCCTGGATGACCTTGCCACCGCCGAGCGGGAAGCTGAACGGCTGACCGCGGTTCCACGAGGCGTCGAACTCCTCGCCGGTCGAATGCGACACGCCGACGTAGTGGACGGTGACGGTCGAGCCGGGCCTGGCCTCGGGACCATCGCCGACCGTGATGTCGGTGATCTGCAGGTCGGCGGGCGGGGCGCCCTCGGGGAAGTCGATCTCGGGTCGCTCAAGCGCCATTGGATGTCTTTCATTGTCGGAGATATCGAGTCCCCCAGCGTATCCACTGGTGAGCGGAGGAATGCGGGCGTGGGTGTGCCCGTTGGCATTCCTTGTGAACATTGAGGTCTTCTCCGATGTCGTGTGTCCCTGGTGCTATCTGGGCCGGGCGAGGTTCGCGGGCGCCGTGGAGGGGTTCGGTGGCGACGTCACCGTGACCTGGCGGCCGTACCAGCTGGATCCGGACGCGTCCGCCGGCGGGCTCGTCGAGGCGAGCCTGGCCGAGAAGTTCGGCGGCCCGGAGCGGGTCGCCGAGATGCATGAGCGGATGCGCGGGCTGATGGCGGAGGAGGGTCTGCCGTACGCGCCGGAGAAGGCGCTGCAGGCCAACACCCGCGACGCGCACCGGGTCGTCGCGATGGCCGGTGAGGCCGGGGTTCAGGACGCCGTCGTCGGCCGGTTGTTCCGCGCCCACCACGCCGAGGGGCGCGACCTGAACGACCATGGCACGCTCGCCGAACTCGCCGCCGAGGCCGGGCTGCCCGGCGTGGCCGAGCGCCTCGCCGCCGGGGAGGGCGAGGCGGCGGTCACCGCGCAGCTCGAGGTGGCACGGACCATGGGCGTCACCGGCGTCCCGTTCTTCGTCTTCGAAGGCACCTGGGCGGTGTCCGGGGCGCAGTCGCGGGAGTTCTTCGAGAGCGCGCTCGCCGAGGTCGCGTCCAACGTCGGCTGACTCCTGGGGCTCCTGCGAACGCTGAGGCGATTTCAGGTCATGGTAACCCTCTGACCTGGTAAAACGCTTTGGCGTTCCGTTTTCCGGACGGATACATTCCGACATACGGATACCTCCGAATTCCCCGGGAGATCCCCCTTGGAGCCGCAGGGCCTTCGCCGCAGCCTGTCGCTGCGCGACCTCATCGTCTACGGATTGCTGTTCATCGGACCGCTCGCGCCCGTAGGCGTCTTCGGCGTGCTCGACGCCAAGAGTTCCGGTGCGGTCGCCCTCGTGTACGTCGTGGCGACGATCGCCATGGGCTTCACCGCCCTGTCGTACGCGCAGATGTCGCGCCGGGTGCCGAACGCGGGATCGGTGTTCGCCTACGCCAGCGCGGGGCTCGGCCGGCCGGCGGGCCTGCTGGCCGGCTGGATGGCGATGCTCGACTACCTGCTGATCCCCGCCGTCGCCTACCTGTTCTGCGGGATCGCGCTGCACTCCCAGGTGCCCTCGATCCCCGCCTGGGTCTTCACCGCGATCGCCTTCGTGGGGACCACCGCCCTGAACCTGGCCGGCGTGCGCCTCGCGGCCCGCGTCGGATTCGTCGTGCTCGTCGTCGAGATCGTCCTCCTGGTGGTCTTCATCGTCGCCGCGATCGTGATCATCGCCACCCACGGGCCGGCCCGGCCGTGGACGTCGCCGCTCACCGGCGTCGGTGGGACGACCGCGAGCGCCGTCATGGGGGCCGTCTCGGTCGCCGTGCTGTCCTTCCTCGGCTTCGACGGCATCGCCTCCTTCGCCGAGGAGAACACCGGGGACGAGCGGCAGATCGGCCGCGCGGTGCTGTTCTGCCTGGGCCTGGCCGGACTGCTCTTCTTCGCGCAGACCTACCTCGCCGGGCTCCTCATGCCCGTGAGCCCGCAGCACCTCGCGTCGGCGCCGGCCGAACAGGGCACCGCGTTCTACAAGATGACCGACTCGGCGTTCGGGCCATGGCTCCACCTGACGTTCGTCGTCGTCAAGGGCATCGGGCCGGCGTTCTCCGCGATGTCCGCGGTGGCGGCCGCGTCGCGGCTGATGTACGGGATGGCGCGCGACCACGGCCTGCCCGGGAAGCTCGGCACCGTCGACCCCCGCCACCGCGTGCCCCGGGCCGCGCTGCTCACCACGGCGGGAGTCGCGGCCGTCGTCTCCCTGTGGGCGGCCTGGCGTTCGGACGGCCTGGACGTGCTGGTGTCCATCGTGAACATGGGCGCCCTCGCGGCCTTCACCCTGCTGCATGCGTCGGTCATCGGCCTGTTCGTCGTGCGCCGCCGGAGCCGGGCGTGGCTGCCGCACCTGCTCGTGCCGGTCGCGGGAGCCGCCGTCTCCGTCTGGATCATCGTGTCGGCGACCACGATGGCGAAGGTCGTGGCCGCCGTCTGGCTCGCCGCGGGGCTGGTCCTGGCGTTCGTCCGGCGCCGCCGCCGCGTCAGCCCATCGCCTCAGGACGGCGATGCGCGAGCACGGGGAGGATCCGCCGTACGCGCTCGGTGACCGCGTCATCGGTCTCCACGACGCGCACCGCCGGGAACGGCCCCAGATCGGCCTGGATCGTGCCCATCGGGTCGACGAGCAGACTGCGGCCCACCCCGGTCGGCCCCTCCGCCTTCGGCGGGTCCGGGGCCTTGTCGACCGCGGCCGTCCAGACGGTGTTCTCGATCGCGCGGGCGCGGACGAGCGTGACCCAGTGCTCCTCCTTGAACGTGCCCTGGGCCCAGGAGGCGATCATCACCAGCAGCTCGGCGCCGCGATCGACGAGCGCCCTCGCCAGCTCGGGGAAGCGCAGGTCGTAGCAGGTGATGAGGCCGATCCGGACACCGCACAGCTCGACCACCACGGGGGTGTCACCGGGGGCGATCAGGTCCGACTCCCGGTACCCGAACGCGTCGAAGAGATGGATCTTGCGGTAGGCGCCCGCCGGCGCGCCCTCCGCGTCGAGCGCGACGGCGGTGTTGTACACCCGGCCGTCGGGCGCCGGTTCGAAGACGCCCGCGATCACGGCCGTACGGTGCTCGCGCGCCGCCTCGGCCAGGGCGGTCACCCACGGGCCGTCGAGCGGCTCGGCCGCCGCGGTGATGGCACTGCCGAACCGCACCTGCGTCGCCTCCGGGAAGATCGCCAGGTCGGCGTCCGGGGCGGCGGCGAGCGCCTCGCGGACCCGCTCCAGGTTCTCCTTCGAGTCGTCGCCGACCGGAATCTGGCACAGGGCGATCCGCATCACGGCCTCCTCATCTCGTCCTCCCCCCACCGTACGAGATCGAGGGCGGCACGCCCGCGTTCACTACCCTGAGCCGGTGAACAACGATCCACTCGTCACCCGCATGCGGGGATTCGGCACGACGGTCTTCGCCGAGATGACGGCGCTGGCGATCCGCACCGGCGCGATCAACCTGGGCCAGGGCTTCCCGGACACCGACGGCCCCGCCAAGCTGCTCGAGACCGCGGCCGAGGCCATCACGGGCGGTGCGAACCAGTACCCGCCCGGCCCCGGGCTGCCGGAGCTGCGCGAGGCCGTCGCCGCCCAGCGGGCGGAGCGGTACTCCCTGGCCTACGACCCAGCCGACGAGGTGTTCGTGACCGTCGGCGCCACCGAGGCGATCGCGGCGACGATCCTCGCCCTCGTCGAGACGGGGGAGGAGGTCGTCGTGTTCGAGCCCTACTACGACTCCTACGCGGCGATCATCGCGCTGGCCGGCGGCGTGCGCCGGCCGGTGACCCTGCGACCCGACGCCGGGCGGTTCACCTTCGACCCGGACGAACTGCGAGCCGCCGTCACGCCGCGCACCCGGGTCCTCCTTCTCAACTCCCCGCACAACCCGACCGGCACGGTCTTCGGCCGCGAAGAGCTGGAGATCATCGCGGAGGTGTGCCGGGAGCACGACCTCATCGCCGTCACCGACGAGGTCTACGAGTACCTCACCTTCGACGACACCGGAGAAGGGACCGCGCACATCCCCCTCGCCACGCTGCCGGGCATGCGCGAGCGCACGGTGGCGATCTCCTCGGCCGGGAAGACCTTCTCCGTCACCGGCTGGAAGGTCGGCTGGATCACCGCGCCCCCGCAGTTCGTACGGGCGGCGCAGACGGTCAAGCAGTTCCTCACCTTCACCGCGAGCGCCCCGTACCAGCGCGCGGTCGCGTACGCCCTGCGCGAGGAGCACGAGTGGGTCGAGGCCCTCCGCGTGTCGCTGCGGGCCAAGCGCGACCGGTTGAGTGAGGGGCTGGCCGGCGCAGGGCTGACGACGTTCCGGCCGCAGGGCACGTACTTCGCGCAGGCCGACGTCCGGCCGCTAGGCTTCGGCGACGGCCGGGAGTTCGTCCGCGCCCTGCACGAGCGGGCCGGCATCGTCGCCATCCCGACGCAGGTCTTCTACGACTCCGACGCCGGCGACCCGTACGTCCGGTTCGCCTTCTGCAAACGCGACGAGGTCATCGACGAGGCCGTCGAGCGGCTCCGCAGGCTGTAGCGAGATCTCCCGGGAGCCGGGTCTCTTCGAGCGCCCGGATCAGAGAGGTGTCCCGGGGCTCGGATGCGGGGCCTCCCTGCGGGCCCGGACCAGGGGCGGGTCCTGAGGGCTCGGATACGCTGGGCTGTTGTGTCCGGACACCGAATCCCGCAGCCGCAGTTCCCCGACGACGACGGCGGCACACCGCCCGCGGTCGCGCAGGCTCTCGGCGACTACGCCGCGGGCCGCGCCGGTGAGCAGGCCGTGCTGGCGGTGCTCGCCGACACCCGCCTCCTCGTCCCGGTCGTCGCGGTGCTGACCGAGGACGAGACCGTCGACGGCCTGCGGCGGGAGAAGGAGAGCGAGATGGCCCTCCCGACGCTCGTCGGGGCCGACGGCAGGCGCGCCGTCCTCGCCTTCACCTCCACCGACAGCCTCGCCCGCTGGCGTCCGGACGCCCGGCCGGTCGCGGTGCACGCCCGGCAGGCCTGCCAGGCCGCGGTCGACGAGTCCGCCGACGCGCTCGTCCTCGACGTGGCGGGGCCGGTGCCGTACGCGATCGAAGGGGCCCGGCTGTACGTCCTCGCGAACGGTGGCGCGATCACCGCCCCGCACGAGGACCCCGACGTGCTCATGGCCGTGCACGCCGCGGTCGACGGCCTGCCCGGCATCACCGGCGTGCGCGTGGAGCCCGGTGAGCGGGCCGAGCTCGCCGTGCGCCTCCGGCTGGCCGACGGCGCCGGTGCCCCGGACGTGCGCGCCGCCGCCGACCGCCTCGCCGACCGCCTCCGTGGCCACGTCGCCGGAGGCGTCGAGATCGGAATCGTCCGCGGATAAGGTGCCGGGGTGACAACCCCGGACTGGGCCGAGCCGGTGATCCGGCGACGGCTCGGTGTCATCACGGCCACCGTCGCCGTCCTCGCGCTGGTGACCTTGCGGATCGGGCCGGCCCCCGACCTTCCGGCGTTCGCCTACCTGGCCGTGGCGGGTGTCATCCTGACGTTCATCGACGTGGCGCTGAAGCGGCTGCCCGACCCGCTGACGCTCACGTCGTACGCGGTGGGCCTGGCGCTGCTCGGCCTGGCGGCGCCCTTCACCGACGGCGGCGGCGCCCGCTTCACGCAGGCGCTGCTCGGGATGGCGGCGCTGTTCGCGCTCTACGCGGTGCAGTGGTTCATCGCGCCGAGCCAGATCGGCCTGGGCGACGTGAAGCTCGCGGGCGTGCTGGGGCTCTACCTCGGCTGGCTCGGTCTTCGCGCGTGGGTGGCCGGGGTGTGCGCCGGATATGTGCTCGCCGCGGTCTACGCGATCGCGCTGCTGGTGAGCCGGCGGGCGAAGCTGAAGTCCGAGATGCCGTACGGGCCGTTCATGCTCGCGGGCGTGCTGGCGGCCGTGCTCGGCCACGCTTGAACGGGCCATTCCGTGCCCGAAGTATGAATGATGTCCGGGTGCCGGAATATCATTCCTCGCTGTTTGCCTTTTCCCGACGTGAGTCGTGATTCCCCGTCGGATCGGAAGGGGTATTCAATTTTGGGGTACGCCCTTGGCGTGCTCCGAAAGAAACCCGTCCTACCGGGCCGAACAGATATGGGGAAACAATTGACTCCTCGCGCTAACGGGCGGACAAAGAGCCCGATCACCGGCCTTCGTTCGTGGATCGCCCTGATCACGGCCGGATCGGCCGGGGTGTTGACGGCGGCGACATCGTGGAACCCGGCGCCGGCCGCCGCGGACGCCGTCCGCCCGGCACACCAGAACGCCGTGCCGCACATTCAGCCGTCCCCGAGCCCGAGCGCCATCACGGACGGCGGCGGGACCAACGTCAACATCGGCCCCGATAGAGACGACGACAACCGGCGCTTCTTCGACCGCAGATTCTTCGATGGGCCGTTCAAGACCCGCCGGCACCTGGAGTTCACCGGGGCGATCGGATTCCCGGAGGTCGCCCTCGGCTGCTTCTTCGACCCGGACTTCCGCGGCGCCGACCGGCAGGGCCGCCGGGCCGTCTGCGTCGAGACGGCCGGCCACCCGCCCATCTTCGCGCACACGCGAGTCCGCGGCCGCGATTTCTTCGACGGGCGCTTCCGCCGGTTCCGCCGGGTCCGCCGTGACCATTGAGCCGACCGCCGGCACCAGGATCGTGTCCGGAAAGGTCGTTCGATGACCCTTTCGGGCGCGATCCCCTCGCCCGGTCTCTGACATTCACCGCCGTGGACAAGTGGTTATTCCGGCCCTCGCCGCCGATCAGAGCGGCAGAATACGGCCGTGGATACGGATCGCGATGGCACGACGACGGACGACGTCTCCGGCCGTTACGTCCTCCCCGATGCCTCGATCGGTCGTGAGGGACTTCAGCCCGAGGTACGTACGGCGTCATGGGACGAGTTGCGGGCGCTCGCTTACGGCCCTCGGCTATGACGGTCGGTATTCCGACGAGCGCTGAGGCGGCCGGGCCGCCTGCGTCTCACGCTGCGGACACCTGCGCGTAGCCTTCCGTGGGGATGAAAGGATTCACCACATGCTGCGCTGGCTGACCGCGGGGGAGTCTCATGGCCCGGCCCTCGTCGCGATTCTGGAAGGGCTGCCCGCCGGTGTGCGCGTGACCTCGGATGACATCGCCGAGGCGCTGCGCCGCCGTCGCCTCGGTCACGGGCGGGGCGCCCGGATGAAGTTCGAGCAGGACCGCGTGACGATCGTCGGCGGGATCCGGCACGGCCGCACCCAGGGCGGCCCGGTCGCGATCGAGATCGCCAACACCGAGTGGCCCAAGTGGGAGACGGTCATGTCGGCCGACCCGGTCGACCCGGACGAGTTGGCGGCGCAGGCGCGCAACGCCCCGCTGTCGCGGCCACGACCCGGCCACGCCGACCTCGTGGGCATGCAGAAGTACGGCTTCGACGACGCCCGGCCGATCCTGGAGCGGGCCAGCGCCCGCGAGACCGCCGCGCGGGTCGCGATCGGCGAGGTGGCCAAGGCGTTCCTGCACGAGGTGGCGGGCGCCCGCGTCCTCAGCCATGTGGTGGCGCTCGGCGAGGTCGGCGTCCCCGACGGCGTCCTCCCGGGCCCTGACGACCTCGAGCGGATCGACGCCGACCCGGTGCGCTGCGCCGACCCGGAGACGAGCGCCGCGATGGTCGCCCACATCGAGGAGCTCCGCAAGGCCGGTGACACGCTCGGCGGTGTCGTCGAGGTCCTCGCCTACGGCCTGCCGCCGGGCCTGGGCAGCCACGTCCACTGGGACCGGCGGCTCGACGCGCGCCTCGCCGGGGCGCTCATGGGCATCCAGGCGATCAAGGGCGTCGAGGTCGGCGACGGTTTCACGACCGCGCGCCGCCCGGGTTCGCGGGCGCACGACGAGATCGAGAACACCCCCGAGGGCATCCGGCGGCGCACCGGCCGCGCCGGGGGCATCGAGGGCGGCATGACCACCGGCGATCCGGTCCGCGTGCGGGCCGCGATGAAGCCGATCTCAACCGTGCCGCGCGCGCTGGACACGGTCGACGTCACGACCGGCGAGCCGGCCAAGGCGATCAACCAGCGCAGCGACGTCACCGCGGTGCCCGCCGCCGGGGTCGTCGCCGAGGCGATGGTGGCGCTGGTGCTGGCCGAGGCCATGGTCGAGAAGTTCGGCGGCGACTCCGTCGAGGAGACCGCACGTAATCTACAGGGCTACCTCTCATCTCTGGTGATCAAGTGAATTCCAAGGTCGTCGTCATCGGACCACCCGGATCCGGCAAGACCACCGTGGGGCGGCTGCTCGCCGAGCGCCTCGGCGTCCCGTTCCGCGACACCGACCACGACGTCGAGGCCACGGCCGGCAAGCCGATCGGTGAGATCTTCGTCGATGACGGCGAGGAGCACTTCCGCGCGCTGGAGCGCGCGGCCGTCCAGGACGCCCTCGCGACGCACGACGGCGTGATCGCCCTCGGTGGCGGCGCGATCCTGGACCCCGGCACTCAGGCCGACCTGGCCGGTGCCCGGGTCGTGTACCTCGAGGTCGGGCTCTCGGACGCGGTCAAGCGGGTCGGGCTGGCCTCGGCGCGACCACTGCTCGTGCTCAACCCGCGCAGCCAGTTCCGCAAGCTGATGGAGGAGCGGCGCCCCATCTACGAGCGCCTCGCCGTCCTCACGGTGGTCACGGACGACCGGGAGCCGGCCGACATCGTCGACGCGATCGTCAAGGGGCTGTCGTGACCCGCGTCCACGTCGGCGGCGACGCGCCGTACGACGTCGTGATCGGCACCGGCGTGCTCGGGCAGCTGCCCGCGCTGGTCGGCGAGGCCCGTACGGTCGCCGTCGTGCACCCCGAGGGACTGCCGGAGATCGCCCGGCCCGTGTGCGGGGTGCTCGCCGAGGCCGGCTATGACGTCCACGCGTTCCCCGTCCCCGACGGCGAGGCCGGCAAGGACGTCGCGGTGCTCGCCGGGCTGTGGTCCGGCTTCGCCCGGCTCGGCATGACCCGTACCGACGTCGTCGTCGGTGTCGGCGGCGGCGCGACCACCGACCTGGCCGGGTTCGCCGCCGCGACCTGGCTGCGCGGCGTCAAGGTCGTGCTGGTGCCGACCACGCTGCTCGCCATGGTGGACGCCGCGGTCGGCGGCAAGACCGCGATCGACATCCCCGAGGGCAAGAACCTGGTCGGCGCCTTCCACCCGCCCGCCGGCGTCCTGTGCGACCTGACGACGCTCGTCACGATGCCGCGCGAGGACTACGCCAGCGGCCTCGCCGAGGTGATCAAGGCCGGCTTCATCGCCGACCCGAGGATCCTCGAACTCGTCGAGGAGGACCCGGAGGCCGCGGCCCGGCCCGACGGGCCGCACACCCTGGAGCTCATCGAGCGCGCCGTCGCCGTGAAGGCCCGGGTCGTGTCCGAGGACCTCAAGGAGAGCGGCCTGCGCGAGATCCTGAACTACGGCCACACGCTCGGCCACGCGATCGAGAAGCTCGAGGAGTACCGCTTCCGGCACGGCGACGCGGTCTCCATCGGCATGGTGTACGCCGCCGAGCTGGCCCGCCTGGCCGGCCGCCTCGGCGACGCGGACGTCGAACGGCACCGGGCGATCCTGACCGCCGTGGGCCTGCCCGTCTCCTACCGCCCCGACGTGTGGCCGGCGCTGCGCGACACCATGCGCGTCGACAAGAAGGCGCGTGGCGCGCGGCTGCGGTTCGTCGTGCTCGACGGCATCGCCGTGCCGGGCCGGCTGGAGGACCCGGACGAGGACCTGCTCGTGCGGGCGTACGAGCGGGTCACCCGCTAAGAGAGGACGGCGAGCGGTCGATGAGTGAGGTCTTCGTCCTGAACGGGCCGAACCTCGGACGGCTGGGCAGCCGCGAACCCGACGTGTACGGCGCCGCGAACTTCGAGGCCCTGACGGCGCTCTGCCGCGACACGGCCCGGCGTCTCGGCCTGCACGCCGAGGTCCGCCAGACCGACGACGAGGCCGAGCTGGTGTCCTGGCTGCACGAGGCCGCCGACGGCAGGATCCCGGTCGTCCTGAACCCGGCGGCGTTCACGCACTACTCGTACGCGCTGCGCGACGCCATCGCCCAGCGCACCGCCCCGCTGATCGAGGTGCACATCTCCAACCCCGCCGCGCGGGAGGAGTTCCGGCACACCTCGGTCGTCGCCGCAGTGGCCACCGGAACGATCGCCGGCTTCGGTCTCCTCTCGTACGTCCTCGCTCTGCAGGCGATCGCCGAGCTCCTGGCGGAGAGCGCGGACTGACCGGGGCCCGCTCGCGGGCTGTCCCCGGCCGACTCCGGTACGGTAAAACTGAATCTCATTCGGTTACTGGTCGGTTTGGTCTGATTGGGGTGCGGCGCATGCGCATCGGGATGTCCCTCAACTACGCGGGCGGTTTCAAGGAGACCGTCGACGAGCTCGCGGACTATGAGAAGGCCGGGCTCGACATCGTCTTCGTGCCGGAGGCCTACAGCTTCGACGCGGTCAGCCAGATGGGCTTCATCGCGGCGCGCACCGAGCGGCTGCAGATCGCCTCGGGCATCCTCCAGCTGTACTCCCGCACCCCGACACTCACCGCGATGACGGCGGCCGGCCTGGACTACGTCTCCGGCGGGCGGTTCGTGCTCGGGCTGGGGGCCTCCGGACCGCAGGTCATCGAGGGCTGGCACGGCGTCCCCTACACCGCGCCCATCGGGCGGACCCGGGAGATCATCGAGATCTGCCGCATGGTGTGGCGCCGCGAACGGCTCACCTACGACGGCAAGTACTACAAGCTGCCCCTGCCCGCCGAGGAGGGCACCGGCCTCGGCAAGCCGCTCAAGCTCATCAACCACCCGGTCCGCGAGCGCATCCCGATCTTCATCGCGTCCCTCGGCCCGAAGAACGTCGAGATGACCGCCGAACTGGCCGAAGGCTGGGAGCCGATCTTCTACGTTCCGGAGAAGGCCGGCGACGTCTGGGGCGAGTCGCTCGCCCGCGGCAAGGCCAAGCGCGACCCCTCCCTCGGTGGGCTCGACATCGTCGCGCAGGCGTTCCTGGCGATCGGCGACGACGTCGAGGGCCTGCTCGACCTCGGCCGGCCCATGGCCGCGCTCTACATCGGCGGCATGGGCGCCAAGGGCCGCAACTTCTACAACGACCTCGCCCGGCGCTACGGCTACGAGAAGGAGGCCGAGGAGATCCAGGACCTCTACCTCGACGGCAAGAAGGACGAGGCCGCCGCCAAGGTCCCGTACGAGCTCCTGCAGAAGACCTCCCTGATCGGCTCGGAGGGCTTCGTCCGCGACCGTCTCGCGGCACTGAAGGAGTCCGGCGTCACGACCCTCAACGTCGCGCCGATGGCGGGCGACCACGAGAGCCGCGTCAAGCTGATCGGGAAGGTCCGGGAGCTCGCCGCCTCGGTGTGAGCCGAGCCGTCGTGTCAGGCTGATCGAGAAGGTCCGGGAGCCGGCCGCCTCGGTGTGACGGCGCGAGTGGGCCCGTGGTGACACGGGCCCGCCTGGGCCGTGTCTTTCGAGGTCAGCCGCCGGGCGTACAGTCGGGGGCATGCCGGAGATCCACGAGGCGCGCCGCGCGCGGCTGGCCGGGCTCATCGCCGCCCGCGACGCCGACGCCGCGCTCATCACTCGCCTGGTCAACGTCCGCTACCTCACCGGCCTGGCCAGTTCCAACGCCGCCCTGCTCGTCCACGCCGACGGGACCGCCGTGCTGGCGACCGACGGGCGATACGCCGGGACGGCCGCGCGGGTCTGCCCGGAGCTCGAATGCGTCATCGACCGGAACACCTCCGGGGCGCTCGCCGCCAAGGTGCCGGGCCGGCTGGCGTTCGAGGCGCACGACGTCACCGTCGAGGCGCGCGACACGCTCGCCGCGGAGCCGGACGCGCCGGAGCTGGTCGCGCTCGGCCATGCCGTCGAGGAGCTGCGGAAGGTCAAGGACGAGGAGGAGATCGCCCTCCTCGCGGAGGCCTGCGCCATCACCGACCGGGCCTTCGACGCGGTCCTGCCGGCGATCCGGCCCGGCGTCACCGAGCGTCAGATCGCGATCGCCCTGGACCGCGCCATGGTCGACCTCGGCGCCGAGCAGACCGCGTTCGCGACGATCGTGGCGAGCGGCCCGAACGGCGCGATCCCGCACCACGTCCCGTCGGACCGCGCGATCGAGCACGGCGACCTCGTCACCATGGACTTCGGCGCCCGCCAGGGCGGCTACCACGCCGACATGACCCGTACGGTCGCGGTCGGCGCGGCGGGCGCCTGGGAACGCGAGATCTACGACCTCGTCGCGGCCGCGCAGGCCGCCGGCGTCGCCGCCGCGCGCGCCGACGCGATCACCAAGGAGGTCGACGCCGCCGCCCGCGATCTCATCGGGGCGGCCGGCCACGGCGACGACTTCCCGCACGGGCTCGGACACGGTGTCGGTCTGGAGATCCACGAGGCACCGCTCATGGGGTATGACAAGACCGGTAAACTGACGGATCGAGTTCCCATCACCGTCGAGCCCGGCGTCTATGTCGCCGGTCGCGGCGGAGTCCGCATCGAGGACACGCTCGTGGTCCGTGCGGACGGTCCGGAGCTGCTCACCAAGACGACCAAGGACCTGCTCGTCATCTAGACGCGGCAGACCGCCGAAGCGGGAGAACGACACACTGTGGCGACGACGAACGACCTCAAGAACGGCATGACGCTGAACCTCGACGGCCAGCTCTGGACCGTTCAGGAGTTCCAGCACGTCAAGCCTGGCAAGGGCGGCGCGTTCGTCCGTACCAAGCTCAAGAACGTAATGTCCGGCAAGGTCGTCGACAAGACCTTCAACGCCGGCACCAAGGTCGATGTGGCCAACGTCGACAAGCGGGAGATGCAGTACCTCTACCGCGAGGGCGAGGACTTCGTCTTCATGGACACCGAGACCTACGACCAGCCTCACATCCCGGGTGCCACGGTCGGCGACGCGGCCGACTACCTCCTGCCGGAGCAGAACGCCGTGATCGCCTTCAACGAGGGCACCCCGCTCTACATCGAGCTGCCGGCGGCCGTGGTCCTGGAGATCACCGAGACCGAGCCCGGCCTGCAGGGCGACCGCTCCACCGGCGGCACCAAGCCGGCCACGGTCGAGACCGGCGCGACCATCAACGTCCCGCTGTTCATCACGACGGGCGAGAAGATCAAGGTCGACACGCGCTCGGGCGACTACCTCGGTCGAGCCTGATCCGTGGCCGCACGGAGCAAGGCACGCAGGCGCGCCCTGGAGATCCTCTACGAGGCCGAGGTCCGCGGTGACGCGCCGGCCGAGGTCCTCGACCGGCGCATCCAGGAGTCCGAGCATCGGCTCGCCGAGCAGGACTTCATGGAGCACCTGGTCGAGGGCGTCGCCGAGCGTCGCGAGCGCATCGACGAGCTGATCACGACGTACGCCGTCGGCTGGACGCTCGACCGGATGCCGATCGTCGACCGCAACATCCTGCGCCTGGGCGCGTACGAGCTGCTGTGGCGCGACGACGTCCCCGACGGCGTCGCGGTCAGCGAGGCGGTGGCCCTGGCCACCGAGCTGTCCACCGACGAGTCGCCGAAGTTCGTCAACGGCCTGTTGTCGCGGCTGCTCGAGCTCAAGCCGTCACTGTCGTTGTAGACGTCTAGTGTGGGCGGAGAGTCGCCGAGCCGGGAGGGGGCAGGCGTGACCGATCGTCCGCGATCGCGGTCGATGCGCACCGCCGTCGTGTGGGAGATCCTGCGCGACGTTCTCGACGAGAGCGCCAAAGAGTCGGGGCGGGACGGGCTTGACGTCGTCGACGCGGGCGGGGGCACGGGCGGGTTCGCCGTGCCGCTCGCCGAGCTCGGGCACCGGGTCACGGTGGTCGACGCCAGTCCCGACGCCCTCGCCGGCCTCGAGCGCCGGGCGGCCGAGGCCGGCGTCGTCGTCCGCGCGGTGCAGGGCGACGCCGACGGGCTGCTCGACGTGGTCGGGCCGGACAGCGCCGACCTCGTGATCTGCCACAGCGTGCTGGAGTACGTCGACGACCCGGCCACGGCGCTGGCCGCCATCGCCCGCACCGTCCGACCCGGCGGAGCGGTCAGCGTGCTGGCCGCCAACCAGGTCGCCGCCGTCCTCCACCGGGCACTCGCCGGGCACTTCGAGGACGCCCGCCGCGTGCTGTCGAGCGCGCAGGGCCGGTGGGGGGACCGCGATCCGGTTCCGCGCCGGTTCACCTCGGGCATGCTGGCCGAGCTGATCGAGAGCGCGGGCCTGCGGGCGGGGCCGGTGCACGGCGTCCGGGTGTTCTCCGACCTCGTGCCGAGCGGCATCATCGACGGTGAGCGCGGTGCCGCCGACGAGCTCGTCGCCCTCGAGCGCGCCGTGTCCATGCACCCCGTCCTGAAGGACGTCGCCACCCAGCTCCACGCACTCGCGTACCGGCGCTAGGCGTTGGCGATGAGCAGGAGTGAGCCCGCCGCAGCGAGCGGAGTGAACGGCCGACAGCGTCGGCCGGGCGCGCCTCCCGCACGACGAAGGTCGTTCGCGGAGCGAGTGAGGAGGGCGAGCGACCATTGAGCAGGAAGCAGCAGCTGCATCGGCCGGGGCCGCCGCCCGGGCCGCCGGGGGACGACACCGGCTGCACGATCCTGCACGTCGACATGGACGCCTTCTTCGTGAGCGTCGAGCTGCTGGAGCGCCCGGAGTTGCGCGGCCGCCCGGTCGTCGTCGGCGGAGCGGGGCCGCGTGGTGTCGTGGCCGCCGCGTCGTATGAGGCCCGGACCTTCGGCGTGCACTCGGCGATGCCGATGAGCCGGGCCCGGCGGCTCTGCCCGCAGGCGGTCGTGCTGCCGCCGCGCCACGACAAGTACGCCGTCGTGTCGGCGGGCGTCATGGAGATCTTCCGTTCGATCACGCCGCTCGTGGAGCCGCTGGCGCTCGACGAGGCGTTCCTCGACGTGGCGGGCGCGCTGCGCCGCCTCGGCCGGCCCGCCGAGATCGGCCGGATGATCCGGGAGCAGGTCGCCGCGCAGCAGGGCATCACCTGCTCGGTCGGGGTCGCGAGCACGAAGTTCGTGGCCAAACTGGCGTCCACCCGGTGCAAACCGGACGGTCTGCTCGTCGTGCCCGCCGACGGAGTCGTCGACTTCCTGCATCCGCTGCCGGTCGCGGCGCTGTGGGGCGTCGGGGAGCGCACCGAGGAGATCCTCCGGCGCCTCGGGCTGCGCACGGTCGGCGATCTGGCGCGGACCCCCATCGACACCCTCCGGCGCGAGGTCGGGGAGGCGGTGGGCGAGCACCTGTACGCGCTCGCGTGGGGACGGGACCCGCGGTCGGTGACGGCCACCGTTCCCGACAAGAGCATCGGTGCGGAGGAGACCTTCGACCAGGACATCGCCGATCCGGAGGCGATCCGGCGGGAGCTGCTGAGACTGTCCGACCGGGTGGGCGGACGGCTGCGGAGCGCCGGACTGGTCGGCCGTACGATCGCCGTCAAGCTGCGCCGCGGGGATTTCAGCACGATCACCCGGGCCCGCACCCTCCCGGACCCGACCGATCTGGCCCGTGACGTCTACGCCACCGCGTGCGCCCTGTACGAGGCGTCTGGCCTGGAGGGGGTTCCGCTGCGGCTGGTCGGCGTGCGCGTGGAGAACCTCATGCCGACCGGCACGACGCCCCGGCAGCTCGCCCTGGGGGAGCCGGAGACCGGCTGGCGGCAGGCCGAGGCGGCCATGGACCTGGCCGCCCGGAAGTTCGGCGCGGGGGCCGTGCGCCCCGCCGCGCTGGTCCGCGCCGAGCGTGAGCGTGATAATCGCCACGCTCGGGAGGGTCGGAATGACCCGCGAGACCGGCGTGATCATGGTGACTACGGGCAGTGACCAGGGACATTGAATCATGATCCGCCTATCCCCAGTCGAACGTTTTCTTTCCCCCGGTCGTCAGGGCTCGTATTCTGGGCATATCACCGATAGCCATGTCCCCGTCCGGCGTGGGAATCCCCCTCGCGGGGCTGTCTTTGGGAGGCGCCGTGCCGCTCTCTGACCACGAGCAGCGCATGCTCGACCAGATCGAGCGCGCGCTGTACGCCGAGGATCCGAAGTTCGCTTCGGCGGTCCGCTCGACCGATCCGCAGGTGCATTACAGGCGCAGGATCTGGAAAGCCGCGATCGGCTCCGCACTGGGCCTGTTCGTGGTGTTGGCAGGCGTCATCGTGAACACCATGCCGATCAGCATCGTGATCAGCGTGGCGGGCTTCCTGCTCATGGTCACATGCTGTGCATGGGGCCTGACGAGCTGGAAGCGCATGAACGGTGTCGCCGCCCCGGCGCCGCGCAAGCGCGGGAGAAAACGGCCGAAAACGGCCAAGAGCGGCGGGTTTATGGAGCGCCTTGAAGAGCGCTGGCGCCGCCGTCACGAAGAGCCCTGAGCCCCCACGAGACCCACGTCACCGCCCGGCGGCCCGCCGGGCGGTGACTCGTTGACGGCCGGTACCGGCCACCCCCGGATCCCCTGATCCCGCCAGGCGCGGACACGGCGCCCGCCCGGCTCGGTGAGCGAGTCCAGGGCACGAGGCGTCAGCTCGGCTCGGTGAGCGGGTCCAGGGCACCAGGTGTCGGCTCGGCTCGGTGAGCCGGTCCAGGGCACCCGGTGCCGGCTCAGCTCGGAGAGTGCCGGCGGCGCAGCGTCAGGGAGTCCAGCCGGTCGAAGGCGTCCAGCACCCGTCCGATCCCGTGACGCAGGAGCACGATCGCGGACGGCGGCAGCAGCCGGACCCGCCACCGGCGCCGACGGCCCGCCCCGGCGGCGATCGCGGCCCGTACGGCCCGAGCGTCGTCGCGCAGGCCCGTCGCGGGGCCCGGCGCAGGGGCGTACCGCGCGAGTTCCTCGGCCTTCACGAGCCGGGCGAGGGCGTCCGTGGCCGGCTCGCCGAGAGGCCGCGCCTCCATGAGCCGCCGGGCCGTGGCCCGCGGGCTGTCCCCGGGCCACCAGGGCAGCCCGAAGTCCACGGCGGCGATCCTGAGCTCGTCCCACGCCGCGTGCGCGACGTCGGCGTGGGACGCCGACCCGGCCCAGCGGCGGATGCGCGAGAGGCGGTGCAGCGTCGCGGGTACCGCCAGGAGCAGGACGACGGCCAGCAGCAGGAGCAGCCGGCCGATCGGCGGGCCGCCACGATCGGGCGGGGGGAACGCGCCGGCCGCGCCGTTCCGGTCCAGCGGGTCGGGGCGGTGGCGCAGGCCCGTGCCGGGGCCGGCGGTCGAGCGGCCGTCCGGCGTCGACCCGGTCGAGGGGAGCCGGTTCGTGGTCCCTCCGGTCGGGGCGCCGGGGAGGAGCTGCGGCGCGGTGTAGTCCGGAACGGTCGCGCTGCCCTGACCGCCGCCGCCCGACGGGGTCGGTTCGAACCGCAGCCAGCCGATGCCGCTGAAGTACAGCTCCGGCCAGGCGTGGGTGTCCTTGGTCCGGACGATCCAGCTCCCGTCCGACTGCCGGGTGCCCGCGGTGTAGCCCATGCCGACGCGCGCGGGGATGCCGATGATCCGCGCGAGTAGCGCCATGGACGCCGCGAACTGTTCGCAGTACCCCGTCCGGCTGGTGAACAGGAAGTCGCGGAGCGCCCCGACGTTACGTGGGGACGGCGCGTCGAGGCTGTAGGTGAAGTTCCCCGGCCGGACGAACCACTGCTGGAGCTTCACGGCGCGGTCGTACGGCGTCGACGCGGAGGCGGTGAGCCGGTTCGCCAGGGTGACGACGTCCGAGGGGATCCCGTGGGGGACGGCGAGGTAGCGCGACGCGACGTCGGACGGGATCGGCGCCGTGGACTCGAGCTGCTGGTACGTGGGCGTCGGGCGGACACTCGACACCGTGTAGGTCCGCCCGCCGGCCGAGTCGCGCAGCGAGAAGATCATCAGTGAGGGGGCGTCCACGCGCCAGTCGCCCTTGATCCCCACCTTGGTCGGAGGGTACGGGGTCGGCAGCACGTTCATCCCGCGCACGTGCGAGTCGACGGCGATCCTGGTGCTCACCGTGCGGATCGAGCTGTCGCCCAGGCCCGGTGCGGCGGGCAGGGTCTTGCCGTCGACCCGCGCGTCCTTGTCCCCGTGCATGGGGGAGTACGTCCAGCCGTCGCCGTCGAACCGGTCCAGGGAGTACATCCGCAGGTACTCCGGGGTCAGGGCGTCGGTGGTGCGGTAGGTGAGGACGACGGCGTCGTCCTGCCGCACCAGCTGGCGTTTGAGGCTGACGAGCGGGTCCGGGGTCGTGACGGTGGTGAGTCCGCCCTCGCCGGGCCCGCCGCTGCCGGGCAGCCAGCGAGGATGGATGTCGGGCACCGCGAGCGGGACGACGATGGCGATCGCGACGGCGGTCAGCCCGATGCGGCGTCCGGTGACGGCCAGCGGGCTCGAGTCGGGGCGGTCGTGCGCGAACTTCTCGCCCGACCAGTGCCGGGTGAAGACCGGGCGGCCCCAGCCGGACAGCCGGTCCCGGGCGTCGGTCACGAGGAGCGCCAGGTATCCGGCCGCGCCGGGCAGGAAGACCAGCCACCCCGTGCTCTCCTGGCGGAACCTCGCCGGCAGGGCGTACATCGCGAGCAGGGGGAGCCCGGCGGGCGCCGCGCGGCGCAGCCGTACGGCCAGGAGGTCGACGAGGAATGCGATCAGGCCGATGCCGCCGGTGCTCATCAGCTCGATCCCCGGCAGGACCGGCACCGGCGGGGCGTACTGGAACACCTCCTGCCAGCCGTCCTGGAGCAGGGCGGCGAGGTAGGAGATCGACGCGGGGGTGGGGATGACGCCGAGCAGCGCCGGGCCGGACGCGAACATTGCCGTCAGGTAGATCAGCAGTGCCACGGGGCCGATCGCGAGACAGGCCAGGATCGGTAGCCGCAGCCTGCGGGTGAGCACGCCCGCCAGACCGACGGTCAGCACCGCGCCGAGCCCGCTGCCGAACCACGTCGCCGTCTTGAACAGCGGATACAGCGCGAGCGAGGCGAGCAGCGTCGCCACGCAGGCCACGATCGTGAGACGTATCCTCATCGCGCCTCCGTCCGATCCGGTTCACCGCGGAACCCGGAGCCGCCGGCCTCGGCCCAGGCCGTCTCCAGGGCGGCGGCCGAGGGAACGGTGAGCACCCGCCATCCCGCCACGTGCAGCAGCCGGATGACCTCGGGGGCCGTGCCGCTCTCCCCGACGATCACCGCGACGCAGGCGGCGCCACCACGCCTGATCTGGGTCATCTCCCGCACGTCCTCCGACGTCAGCCGTCCGAAGACGCCCACGATGAGGCCGTCGCCGGCGGTCGCGGCCTCACGGAGGGCCGCCACGCCCGGCCGCAGGGACCGGCCGGTCGACGTGCGGACGACGGCGAGGAGGTCGAGCAGCGCCCCCTCGAACGTCGCCGACGGGGGGAGCGCGACGCCTTCGTCCGTGACGTACCGCAGGCCGAGGTTGTCCCGCCCGAGCTGCAGCCCGATGGAGGCTGCCGCCGAGACCGCCTGTTCGAACGTCGCTCCGGGCCCGTCGCCCCAGTGCGCCGTGCGCCGGGTGTCGAGGAAGAGGGTGGCGCTGGTCTGCCACTGCTGTTCCTCGCGGCGCACCATGAGCTCGCCCCGGCGCGCCGTCGACCGCCAGTGCACCCGCCTCAGGTCGTCGCCGTGGCGGTATTCACGCGGGGCGACGTCGTCCTCCCCGGCGCTGGCCACCATGCGGGCCCGGCTCTCGCCGCCGCCCGTCCACGAGCCGGTCAGCCGGCCCGGAGGGAGAGGCACGATCGGCGGGGTGACGGTGATGGCGTCCGCGGCCGAGAACGACCGCGCCAGCTCCACGAGGCCGAACGGGTCCGCGAGACGTACGGTCAGCGGTCCGACGTGGTAGCGGCCACGGACGTCGGCGCGCACCCGGTAGGCCATCTCCCGCGCTCCGTGCGGCTCGATCCGGTCGATGACGAACCGCGCCCGTCCTCCCAGCGTGTACGGCACCTGGTCCTCCAGGAGGAGGATCCCGGTGGGCAGTCGGGAGACGTTCTCCAGCAGGACGTGCACCTGCGCCTCCTGTCCCGCCGGGAACCGGGCGGGGGTCGTCCGGCGTGAGCAGGTCAGCCGGTAGCGGGTCCGGGAGACGACGAGGACGGACAGGAGAGGGAGCGACAGGACCAGCAGGCCGGCGCGGAGCAGGTCGCGCTCGCCCAGCACGAACGAGCAGACGATGGCGGTGATCCCCGCTGCCATGAACGACCGGCCCCGCGTGGTCAGGGCGCTGAGCGTGGTCATGTCAGCGCCGGTGGCTGGGGACCGGGACGCGCTGGACCAGTTCGGCGACGACCTGCTCGGGAGCGCGGCGCTGGACCTGTGCGTCGGCCGTCGGCAGCAGCCGGTGGGCGAGGACGGGGACCGCGAGGCGCTGCAGGTCGTCGGGGAGGACGTACTCCCGTTCGTCGAGGGCGGCGTAGGCGCGGGCGGCGCGGACGAGCTGGAGCGTGGCCCGGGGCGAGGCGCCCAGGCGCAGTTCGGGATGCTCCCGGGTGGCCGTGACCAGGGAGATGGCGTACGAGCGCAGCGTGGGGGCGACGTGCACCCTGCGGACGACCTCGATCATCGAGCGGACGTCGGCGGCGTGCGCGACCGGCTGGAGCCGGTCCAGCGGCGACGGCCCGCCGTGCACGTCGAGCATCTCCAGTTCCGCGCCGGGTTCGGGATATCCCATCGCGATCCGGGCGGTGAACCGGTCCCGCTGCGCCTCCGGAAGAGGGTAGGTCCCCTCCATCTCGACGGGGTTCTGGGTGGCGATGACCATGAAGGGGGCGTCCAGCGTGTGGGTGTGGCCGTCCACCGTGACCTGCCGCTCCTCCATGCACTCGAGCAGCGCGGACTGCGTCTTCGGCGAGGCCCGGTTGATCTCGTCGCCGACGACGATGTTCGCGAACACCGGCCCAGGCTTGAACTCGAACTCCCGGCTCTCCTGGTTGTAGGCGCTGACCCCGGTGACGTCGCTGGGCAGCAGGTCGGGCGTGAACTGGACCCGTCGCACGGAGCAGTCGATCGACCGGGCGAGCGCCTTCGCCAGCATCGTCTTGCCGACACCTGGGACGTCCTCGATGAGTAGGTGACCCTCGGCGAGGAGGACGGTCAGCGCGAGCCGTACGACGTCGGGCTTCCCCTCGATGACGGACTCGATGGCCGCGAGGATCTTCTTCGAGATCTGGCCCAGCCCGTCTAGTCCGCCGTCTACACCGTCGTGCGTGGTCACTGACACTTACCCCTCCTCGGCCACCCGAACGGCGAGCGCGGATTGCCGCTCCACCGCCCGCGGACGGGCACTCACCCGATATGTCATCTGTAACTGGGTCATACCAATTCCGTGTGGTACTGACAGTACGTCGTCAGGCCCATTCACGGCGATGTCTTGGGGGTGCCGGAGCGGCCCGCGTCGTCGCCGGTGACGGGCCGTGTTCCCTCCGCTCCACCCTCCGGGTGACGGGCCGCGTTCCCTCGGCTCTTCCGGCCGTGTTCCCTCCGTTCCTCAACTTCTCCTCCACTTCCCCCCACCACCGCCTCCGGACGCCCTCCGGAGGCCCGACAGGCGGTCCGAACCGGCGCGCCCGTCGGCTCTGACGGCCCCTCTGACACCCCACGACGGCGCCCACTTCTGACCAGGCCATTCGCGCGGCGAGATGCCGTGTGACCGGTGTTTTGGTCGTTGACCGTGGAGGAGAGTGGAGTACAGTGGGGCGCCGTGGGGGACGGTGTACGACCCTCCGCGATGCGGGAGGTGGGGGCCGATGTTCCTCGGCACTCACTCACCGCGCCTGGACGACAAGGGACGACTGTTCCTGCCGGCGAAGTACCGCGAGGAGCTGTCAGGGGGATTGGTGATCACGAAGGGCCAGGAACGCTGCCTCTACGTCTTCCCTGAGGCCGAGTTCCAGCGCATCACCGAGGCGCTTCGCACCGCACCGGTCACCGCCAAGGCAGTGCGGGACTACAGCCGGGTCTTCTTCGCCAGTGCCTCAGACGAGGTCCCCGACAAGCAGGGCCGGATCACCATTCCGCAAGCGCTTCGACGCTACGCGGGCCTGACCCGCGACTGCGCCGTCATCGGGGCCAACACGCGCTTGGAGATCTGGGACGCCTCCGCGTGGGAGACCTACCTGGACGACCAGGAGCAGCAGTTCTCCGACCTGTCGGAGGAGGTGCTGCCAGGGATTCTTTGACGCACCATCGCCGGTGATCGGATATCCGTTCGGCGAGGTCTCCACCCGCTCCCAGCTGGCGCACCTTCCCCGGTGCCAGATGGCCGTTGCACGACTCTTCCTCACGGAGCAGCGGATGGGGACCTGGCCGGACGAAATCCGACGGGGGCCGGCGTAAGCCATTGAGCGGTGAGCCGCCGAGCAGGAGGGGTGGCGTCTTCCACGGGGCAGACGGCCACACCGGCCGCCTACATCATTCCTGATCTGTTCTCTCTCAGGGGCGACGGGCGACAGCGGGCGCGGTTTCAGCGCTGTCCGCGAGCAGTGGCGTCCTGAGGGGGTTTTTCATGCACGGCGACGATGAGCGCGAGGAGGGTTCGCGCGCGCAGGGCCATGTTCCGGTCATGCTCGACCGGATCCTGGCGCTGCTCGCTCCGGCCCTGTCGGTGCCCTCCGATGAGGACGCGATCTACGTCGACGCCACCCTCGGCCTCGCCGGACACGCCGCCGCCGTGCTCGCCGCGCACCCGCGGGCGCGCCTCATCGGGCTCGACCGCGACACGACGGCGCTGGAGCGGTCCCGGCAGCGGCTCGAGCCGTACGCCGGCCGGTTCGCGCTCGCGCACGCCGTCTACGACGAGTTGCCCCGCGTCCTGGACGAGCTCGGCGTCCGCCGGGTGCACGCCGTCCTGTTCGACCTCGGGGTCTCGTCCCCGCAACTGGACGAGGCCGAGCGCGGCTTCGCCTACTCCTACGACGCGCCGCTCGACATGCGGATGGACCGCACCCAGCGGCTCACCGCCGAAGAGGTGGTCAACACCTACTCGGTCGCCGACCTGACGCGCATCCTGCGCGACTACGGCGAGGAGCGGTTCGCGCGGCGCGTCGCCGAGGCGATCGTCCGTGAGCGGGGGCGCGCCCCGCTCACGTCGACGGCCCGCCTCGTCGACGTCGTCCGCGGTGCCATTCCCGCCGCCTCGCGTCGTACGGGAGGCCACCCGGGCAAGCGCACCTTCCAGGCACTGCGCATGGAGGTGAACGGCGAGCTCGCCGCGCTCGAGCGCGCGGTGCCCGCCGCGCTCGACGTCCTGGCCCTCGGCGGCCGCATCGCCGTCCTGTCCTACCACTCGCTGGAGGACCGGATCGTCAAGCGCGCGCTGGCCGCGCGCACGACCGACACCACCCCGCCGGACCTGCCGGTGCCGCTGCCGGAGCTGCAGCCCCGGTTCCGTCTCCTCACCCGGGGCGCGGAGCAGCCGTCCGACGAGGAGACCGAGACCAACCCCAGAGCCGCCTCGGCACGCCTGCGCGCCGCCGAGCGGATCCGGGAGGAGCGACGTCCGCGAGGCATCGGCGCGATGCCCCTCGGTGAAGAGCCGCCGAGCGGGCGGAGTGGAGCAGGAGGCATCGCATGACCATCACGACTCCACCGGAGACCCGGCGGCGCCGCCTCCGGCGCGAGGAGGCGTCCACGCGCGCCGCGAACGACACCGATATCCCGACGAAGGACCGGGCGGATCCGCCGCGCGAAAAGCGTTCCAGGGCGGCTCCAAAGAGCGCGTCGGGTGCCAAGGAAGCCCCAAAGGGCGCCCCCAAGGAGACGCAGGGCGGCAGGACGTCCAAGGGTTCCGGGACCGGCGGCCGCGCCGCCGCGCGGGGGACGGCCGACACCGGCGCGGCCAAGCGCGGCAGGCCGCGGACCGGCGGTGCCAAGGAGGCCTCGCGGTCGGCGGCCACCGGCACGGCCACCGCGCGCCGCCCCGCCTCGGCGAAGGCGGCCGGCGCCGCGGCCGGGAGGACCGGCGCATCGGCGGGCCGGAAGTCCGCGACGCCGGCGTCGGGCGCCACGGCGACGAAGGCCCGGACGGCGACCGGGACGCCGACGCGCCGGACCGCCGGGAGCGGCGCCGCGACCCGCCCGCGGGTGTCACGAGAGCCCGCGCCGCCGCGCGGCCGCGCGCCGTTCGTCCTGCTCATCGTGGGCCTGCTCGGTGGAGCCCTCGTCAGCCTCCTGCTGCTGAACACCGTCCTGGCACAGGACGCCTTCACGCTCAGCGAGCTGCAGCGCGACAACCGGCAGCTGGCCGAGCGCAAGCAGGCGCTCCAGGCCGACATTGCCCGGGAGAGCGATCCGGAGGTGCTGCACCGGAAGGCCCTCGGACTGAACATGAAGGACCCGCAGGGCCCGGCCTTCATCGACCCCCGCACGGGACGGCTGATCGAAGGCGGCGCCCGCCCTCAGGGCGTGTCCGATGCCGCGGTGGCCGCCGCGGCGGCCGGTGCCGTCACCGGCGCGCCCGGCGCGCTCGTGCCCCCGGCCGATCCCACGCCCCCGCGCCGGACCACCACGGCGCCGCGCCGGAACACCGGCACGGCTCCGCATTCGAAGACGGCGCCACGTACGACCGGAGGCGGCACGCGGTGACCTCGCGCCGCGGCCGCGGACCGGCCGCACCCTCACCGCCCGGAGGCCCGCGCCGCTCGAGCGGTCCCGGGCAGGCCGGTCGCGGCCAGGGCGGTCGCGGCCAGGCGTCATCGGCGCGTTCGGGCTCGCGGGGGGCCGCCGGTTCGGCGCAGTCCGCCCGGCGCGCCCGCGGCCGTCCGCCGGCGGCGCCGCGGCGGCGGCCCCGCGCGCTCTTGCGGCGCCGGATCACCCGCCGTGATCCGGTCAAGCGACTGAACGTCGGCCTGCTGCTCGTCGCGTTCGTGCTGTCGCTGTTCGCCGGGCGTCTCGTCCAGCTGCAGGGCATCGAGTCCAAGGGCTACGCCGAGGCGGCCGTGCGGCAGCGGCTGAACCGGATCGACCTGCCGGCGGTCCGCGGGTCCATCACCTTCACCGGCGGGCAGCCGCTGGCGATGACCGTCGACGCCCGGGTGATCTACGCCGACCCGTCGCTGATCCAGCAGTACGAGCAGAAGCACCGGACGAACATCCGGAACAAGATCGCCACGACGCTCGCGTCGATGTTCGGCCTGAACCCCGCGACGCTGCTGCAGAAGCTGACCCCCCGGACGAAGATGGACCACTACCGGGAGCTGATCCACCACGTGCCGCCCGACCGCGCCCGCATGGTGACCGCGATGGACTTCACGGGGATCGGCACGCTCCAGGAGTACCGCCGGGACTATCCGGGCGGCGATCTCGCCGCCAACGTCGTCGGCTTCGTCAACACCCAGAACGACGGTGCCGCGGGCCTGGAGTCCAGCATGAACAAGCTGCTCAAGGGGCGCAGCGGCTGGCAGAAGGTCGAGGTGAGCGAGAAGGGCCAGCGCATCCCCATGGGCGAGGACCAGCAGAGCAAGCCGATCCCCGGCAAGGGCCTGCGCCTCACCCTCGACCAGGACATCCAGTGGAAGGCCCAGGACGCGATCGCCCGCCAGGTCAAGGCGACCAAGGCGCAGAGCGGCACCGCCATCGTCATGGATCCGCGGACGGGGCAGGTCCTCGCCATGGCGACGGCGCCGACCTTCGACCCGTCCACATACTGGAAGTGGAAGCCCGACGACTGGGGCGACCGGGCGGTCGGCGAGGGGTTCGAGCCGGGCAGCACCAGCAAGGTGGTCACCGCGGCGGCGGCGCTGGAGGTCGGGCACGTGACGCCCGACACCGTGTTCTCCGTGCCCGACCACATCACGAGGCTCGACCGGACCTTCCACGACTCCGAGACGCATCCGGCCGAGAGCCTCACCTTCGGCGGCGTCCTCGCCAAGTCAAGCAACGTCGGCACCATCATGGCCAGCGAGAGGCTGACCGAGGCGCAGCTCTACCAGTACATGCGCGCCTTCGGGTACGCCCAGGAGACCGGCGTCGGCCTGCCGGGCGAGAACCCCGGCCTGCTCAAGCCGCCGAACCAGTGGTGGGGCACCGACCGCTACCCGATCGCGTTCGGGCAGGGCGTGTCGGTCAACGCGCTGCAGGTCGCCAGCGTCTACTCCACGATCGCCAACCACGGGGTCCGGGTGACCCCCAACGTGATCTCCGGCACGACGGACGACCACGGCAACATCACGCCCGCCGCCAAGCCGGTGCAGCGCCGGGTCATCAGCGCGACCACCGCCGCCGAGCTCACCAAGATGCTCGAAGGGGTCACCACCAAGGAGGGCACGGCGCCCGCCGCGCAGATCCCCGGCTACCGGGTCGCGGGCAAGACCGGCACCGCCCAGCGGATCAACCCGAGCTGTGGTTGCTACCAGGGCGGCGGCTACACCTCCACCTTCGTGGGCTTCGCTCCGGCGGAGAACCCACAGCTCGTCGTCGAGGTCGTGCTGCAGAAGCCGCAGAACGGCTACTACGGTGGTGAGGTGGCGGCTCCGGTGTTCAAGGACGTCATGAGCTTCGCCCTGCAGAGCCGGCGCATCCCGCCGAGCTCGGGCCGGGCCCAGAAGATCCGTATCTCCCCAGACCAGCGCTGACCGACGGTACCCTCTCCGCCGTGTCCAACAGACCCGATCCCGATCTCATGCGACCCAAGACAGTTCCCGCCCGCCCGCTGTCCGGGCTCGCCTCCCTCCTCGGCCTGAGCGAGGGGAGCGAGCCGCTGCGGGGAATGGTCACCGGTGTCACGCACGACTCCCGGAAGGTCCTGCCGGGCGACCTGTACGCCGCGCTTCCGGGCAGCCGCTTCCACGGCGCCGTGTTCGCGGCGCAGGCCGCAGAGGCGGGTGCCACCGGGATCCTCACCGACCGCGAGGGCCGGATCCGGGCCGAGAAGTCGGGGCTGCCAGTGCTCGTCGTGGACGACCCGCGCGCGGTGCTCGGCCGCGTGGCCTCCTGGGTGTACGGCGATCCGGTGCGCGACCTGACGCTGCTGGGCGTCACCGGTACAAGCGGCAAGTCGACCACGACGTTCCTGCTGGAGGCGGGGCTGCGGGCCGCAGGGCACGAGACGGGCCTGGTCGGCGGGATCGAGATCCGCGTCGGCGGCGAGGTGCTGCCGAGCGCGCTGACGACGCCGGAGGCGACCGACCTGCACGGCCTGTTCGCCCTGATGCGCGAGTGCGGCGTGACGGCGGCGGCCATGGAGGTCTCCAGCCACGCCCTGGACTTCGGCCGGGTGGGCGGTGCCTACTACGAGGTTTCGATCTTCACGAACCTCTCCCAGGACCACCTGGACTACCACCCGACGATGGAGGACTACTTCGCCGCCAAGGCGCTGCTGTTCACCCCGGAGTACTCCCGGATCGGCGTCGTGAACGTCGACGACTCCTGGGGCCGGCGGCTCACCCAGGTCGCGAAGATCCCGGTCACGACATTCTCCGCGGACGGCGACCCGGGCGCGGACTGGCGGGCGGAGGACGTGCGGCTGCGGCCGGACGGCAGCGACTTCCGGGTGGTCGGCCCCGGCGGGGTGGAGGCCGAGGCGAGCGTGCCGCTGCCCGGACCCTTCAACGTCGCCAACGCGCTCGGCGTGATCGTGGCGCTGGTCGAGTCGGGGATCTCCCTGCAGCTCGCGGTGCGGGGCGTCGCCGGCGTGGCCGGGGTCCCCGGCCGGCTGGAGCGCGTCGACGAGGGCCAGGACTTCGCCGCCCTCGTCGACTACGCCCACAAGCCCGGAGCCGTCCAGGCGGTCCTGGAGACCCTGCGGCCGCTCGCCGCCGACGACGGACGGCTGATCATCGTGCTCGGCTCCGGCGGTGACCGGGACACCGGAAAACGCCCCGTTATGGGACAACTCGCGGCACGCCTCGCCGACGTCGTCATCCTGACGAACGACAACCCGCGGTCTGAGGACCCCTGGGCCATCCTCAACGCTATGGTCGGGGGGATACTCACCGTGCCGGAGAACGACCGGGCCCACGTCGTCGTGGAGCCCGACCGGGCGGCGGCGATCGCCCTCGCGGCCGACCGGGCCCGGCACGGCGACGTCGTCGTCATCGCCGGCAAAGGTCATGAACAGGGGCAGTATGTCGGCGGTGCGGTCCTCCCGTTCGACGACCGCGAGGTCCTGCGCCGCGTCCTGCGCGAGCGCCGGGAGAGACGAGATGACCACTGAGCGCGCGCGGCGCGCCGACGACCGGCGGCCGCGGTACGCCTCGCTCGCGTATGCGACGCACGGTGGTATGCCCCCGCAATCGACCATTCGGACATCCGGCAAGGAGCAGACTTGATCCCACTCTCGCTCGCGAGGATCGCGGAGATCACCCGGGGGAGGATGGACGGTGCGTCCCCTGAGGAGGTCGTGAGCGGTCCGGTCGTCATCGACTCGCGCAAGGCCGAGCCCGGGGCGCTGTTCGTGGCGTTCCAGGGCGAGCACGCGGACGGGCACGACTTCGCCGCCCAGGCGGTCGAGGCGGGCGCGGCGGCCGTGCTCGCCGAGCGGCCCGTCGGCGTTCCCGCGATCGTCGTCGATGACGTCCTGACCGCCCTGAGCGCGCTCGCCCGCGCGGTGGTGGACCGGCTCCCCGGCACCACCGTGATCGGCGTCACAGGATCGGCGGGTAAGACCTCGACCAAGGACCTGATGGCGTGGCTCACCGGCCGGCTCGGCACGGCCGTCGCGCCGCCCGGGTCGTTCAACAACGAGATCGGCCACCCGCTCACCGTGCTGCGCGCCGACGAGAGCACGCGCTACCTCGTCCTGGAGATGGGCGCGCGGGGGATCGGGCACATCGCCCATCTCGCGCACGTCGCGCCCCCGGACATCGGCGTCGTCCTCAACGTCGGCAGCGCCCACATCGGGGAGTTCGGCAGCCGTGAGGTCGTCGCCGAGGCCAAGGGCGAGCTCGTCGAGGCGCTGTCGCCCGAGGGCGTGGCCGTCCTTAACGCCGACGATCCGCTCGTCCGGGCGATGGCCGCCCGCACCTCGGCGCGGATCATGCTGTTCGGGCGGGTGCCGGAGGCGGACGTGCGGGCCACGGCCGAGTCCCTCGACGACGCGGGCCGCCCGCGGTTCACCCTGGTCACCCCGAAGGGCTCGGCCGACGTCGCGCTGCGCCTGTACGGCGCGCACACGGTGAGCAACGCCCTCGCCGCGGCCGCCGTCGCGCACGAGCTCGGCATGCCGGTCGCGGACATCGCCGAGGCGCTGTCGGAGGCGACTCCGGCGAGCCGCTGGCGGATGGAGGTGACCGAGCGCCCCGACGGCGTCACCGTGATCAACGACGCATACAACGCCAACCCGGAGTCGGTACGGTCGGCGCTGGACACCCTCGTCCACATGGCCCGCGGTCGGCGCGCCTTCGCCGTGCTCGGCGAAATGGCGGAGCTGGGTGCGACCACGGTGAGTGAGCACGAGAGGATCGGTGTCCACGCGGCGCGGGGCGGCCTGGCGGGCCTGATCGCGGTCGGCGAGACCGCCGCGTCCGTGCTGGAAGGTGCTGGACAAGTGGGGTCATGGACGGGAGAAGGCGTGCGGGTCGAGGATGCCGACACGGCGGTGGCCGCGTTGGGCGAGAGACTGCGGCCGGGTGACGTCGTGCTGGTGAAGGGCTCGCGCGTCGCCGGGCTGGAGAAGGTCGCCCAGGCAGTGGTGGAGATGTCCGAAGGGGGGCATGAGGCGTGAGGACCATCCTGGTCGCGTCGGCCCTGTCCCTGATCCTCGGACTCCTCGGCACGCCCGTGTGGATCCGCGTGGTCCGCCGTCTCGGGTACGGCCAGATGATCCGCGAGGAGGGGCCCGAGGCGCACCTGAGCAAGCGGGGCACGCCCACGATGGGCGGCACCGTGTTCATCGTCGCCGCGCTCATCGGTTACTTCGTCGCCCACGCGGTCACGGCCACGCCGCCCACGGTGTCCGGCGTGCTCGTGCTGTTCCTGATGACCGGCCTCGGCATGGTCGGGTTCGTCGACGACTACATCAAGGTGTTCAAACAGCGCAGCCTGGGCCTGCGCAGCGGCGCCAAGATGATCGGCATCATCATCGTCGGCGTCGTGTTCGCGGTCCTGGCGCTGCGCTTCCCCAACGCGTACGGTGCCCCGCCGGCCATGCCGTACCTGTCGTTCCTGCGCGACTTCGGCCCCCCGATCGGCCCGTACCTGTTCGTGATCTGGGCACTGGTCATGATCGCGGGCACGTCCAACGCGGTGAACCTCACCGACGGCCTCGACGGTCTGGCCGGCGGCGCGGTCGGCACGATCCTCGGCGCGTACGTCCTGATCGGCAACTGGCAGCTGCGCAACAGCTGCTTCTACGTCGGGCTCGCGCCGAACTGCTACACCGTCCGCGACCCGCTCGACCTGGCCGTCGTCGCGTCTGCGGTGCTGGGCGCCCTCGTCGGCTTCCTGTGGTGGAACGCCCCGCCGGCCCGGATCTTCATGGGTGACACCGGCTCGCTCGGCCTCGGCGGCGTGATCGTCGGGCTGGCCGTGATGACCCGCACCGAGCTGCTGTTCATCATCCTCGGCGGGCTGCCGGTCCTCATCACACTGTCGGTGATCATCCAGGTCGGGTCGTTCAAGCTGACCAGGAAACGCGTCTTCAAGATGGCGCCGCTGCAGCACCACTTCGAGCTGTCCGGCTGGGCCGAGACGACGATCGTGGTGCGGTTCTGGCTGATCTCCCTGTTGTGCGTGGGGGCGGGCCTGTCGCTGTTCTACCTCGAATGGATGCCGAACTGATGACCGCCTGGAACGGCCTGCGGGTGTGCGTGGCGGGCGCCGGCCTGTCCGGCCGCGCCGCCGCCCGCGTCCTGGCCGCCCGCGGTGCCCACGTCACGCTCGTCGACGCCCGCGACGACGACGCCCTGCGCGCCGACGCCGCCCTGCCGGGCGTCACGACGCGCCTGGGCGACGGCGACACCCTGCCGCCGGAGACCGAGCTGGTCGTCACCTCGCCGGGCTGGCGTCCCACGGCCCCGCTGCTCGAGACCGCCGCCAAGGCCGGCGTCGAGGTCATCGGCGAGGTCGAGCTGGCCTGGCGGCTGCGCGGCCCGGACGCCCCGCCCTGGCTGGCCATCACCGGCACCGACGGCAAGACCACCGTCGTGCGCATGCTGGCGCAGATGCTCGAGGCCGCGGGCCACCGGACGATCGCGGTCGGCAACGTCGGCACCCCCATCGTCGAGATCGTCGCCGGCGCCGACGGCGCGGGCCCGGAGCCGTACGACGTGCTGGCCGTGGAGCTGTCCAGCTTCCAGCTGCACTGGTCGAGCTCGCTCCGCCCGCTCGCCGCGACCGTGCTCAACGTCGCGCCCGACCACATCGACTGGCACGGCTCCCTCGAGGAGTACGCCGCCGCCAAGGGCAGGATCTTCGGTCCCGGCACGCTCGCGGTGGTCAACGCCGACGACGAGTGGTCCGTACGCCTCGGGGAGCGCGCCGAGCGCTCCGTCGGCTTCACGCTCGGCGTGCCCAGTCCCGGCCGGCTCGGCGTCGTCGAGGACCTCCTCGTCGACCGGGCCTTCACCGCCGACCCCGTACGCGAGGCGGCGGAGCTGGCCGAGCTCTCCGACGTCCGGCCGTTCGCCCCGCACAACGTCGCCAACGCCCTCGCCGCCGCCGCGCTGGCCCGCGCGTACGGCGTGCCGCCCGAGGCGGTCGGCGACGGACTGCGGCGGTTCCGGCCCGACCCGCACCGCATCGAGCACATCGCGACCGTGGACGACGTCGACTACGTCAACGATTCCAAGGCGACCAACCCGCACGCGGCGGCGGCCTCCCTGGCGGCGTTCCGCTCCATCGTGTGGATCGCCGGCGGGCTCCTCAAGGGCGCCGACGTGGACGAGCTCGTGCTCTCGTGCGCCGAGCGGCTCCGAGGCGTCGTCCTCATGGGCGCCGAACGCGGACGGATCGCCGAGGCACTCGCGCGACACGCCCCGGATGTCCCGGTCGTGGACGTCGCCGACACCGACACTGGTGCCATGGATCGCATCGTGGCCGCGGCGGCCCGCCTGGCCCGGCCGGGAGACACCGTCCTGCTCGCGCCCGTCGGGGCGTCGTTCGACATGTTCACCGGCTATCCGGCGCGCGGCGAGGCGTTCGCCGCGGCCGTCCGCCGGCTCCCGGGCTGAGCGGCGCGGTGGGGTTCCGAGCAGAGTGAGCCGACCGTGGCCGGTGGCTCCGGGGGTGAGCCGCGGGCCGGGTTTCCGAGGGGCGTGATTTCGATCGTGAGCGGGGCCGACGACGGTTCGGGGAGCACTCGGGGCGAGCGGCGCGCCGGGTCTCTGAGGAGGGTGAGCCGATCGTGAGCGGGGCCGACGACGGTTCGGGGAGCACTCGGGATGAGCGGCGCGCCGGGTCTCTGAGGAGGGTGAGCCGACCGTGAGCGCGGTCTACGACGAGGAGGAGCCGCGGTCGGGGCCGCGCGCCTGGGCGTCCGGCGTGGCCGGCCTGTTCGACCGCCCGCTCACCTCCTACTACCTGGTGCTCGGCAGCTCCCTGCTGCTGCTCGCGCTCGGCATGGTCATGGTGCTGTCGGCGTCGAGCATCAAGCAGTACCAGGACACCGGGTCGGCCTTCAGCCTGTTCGAGAGGCAGGCGCTGTGGGTCGGCATCGGCCTGCCGCTGATGTGGATCGCCGCGCGGCTGCCTCCCAAGGTGTTCCGCACGATCGCCTACCCGCTGCTGCTGCTGTCGGCGCTGGCCCTCGCCGTGGCCCTCCTGCCCGGTCTCGGGCAGAGCGTCAACGGCGCGCAGCGCTGGATCAGCTTCGGTGGACCCTTCCAGCTGCAGCCGTCGGAGCCGGCCAAGCTGGCCCTGGTGCTGTGGGGCGCCGACCTGCTGGCCCGCAAGGAGAAGCTGCGGCAGCTCACCGACTGGCGGCAGCTGCTGATCCCCCTCCTGCCGGGCGCCGGCGTCCTCGTGCTGTTCGTCATGCTCGGCAGCGACCTCGGCACCACCGTGGTACTGCTGACGATCTTCCTGTCGCTGCTGTGGGTCGTGGGCGCGCCGGGCCGGCTGTTCGTCGGCATGGCCGGCGTGACCAGCGTCCTGGTCGCCATCCTCATCGTCGTCGAGCCGTACCGCATGACGCGGCTGACCGGCTTCCTCGACCAGTCCGGCAACCAGCTGACCATCAACTATCAGGGGATCCAGGGGCTCTACGCCATCGCCTCGGGCGGGCTGCTCGGCACCGGCCTCGGCGAGGGCCGGGCGAAGTGGAACTACCTGCCGCACCCGGAGACCGACTTCATCTTCGCCATCATCGGCGAGGAACTCGGCCTGATCGGCACTCTCATCGTCCTCGGGCTGTTCGGCCTGCTGGCGTACGCGGGGCTGCGGATCGCCCGCCGGGTCAAGGATCCCTTCATGCGGCTGGCCGCGGCCGGGGGGACCGCCTGGCTGATCGTCCAGGCCATCATCAACATCGGCGCGGTGATCGGCGTCCTGCCCATTACCGGCATTCCGCTGCCGCTGGTGTCGTACGGTGGGTCCGCCCTCATCCCGACGTTGTTCGTGCTGGGCATGCTGCTGTCGTTCGCGAAACGCGAGCCCGGTGCCCGGCAGGCCCTCGCCGCACGTGGTCCGGGACCGGCCGTAATGGCTCTAAGCTGGCTGGGCCTGGCAAAGCGCTGAGGGTGTCGAACCCGTGACGGAGCGAGAATGATCAGGAGCGCGAGCATGAGGGTTGTCCTGGCCGGTGGTGGCACAGCCGGACACATCGAACCCGCCCTGGCCCTTGCCGACGCGTTGCGCCGGGAGGACCCCGGCGTGCAGGTGACCTGCCTGGGCACCGAGCGGGGCCTGGAGACCCGTCTCGTGCCCCAACGGGGCTATGAGCTCGCCCTGATCCCCCCGGTGCCGCTGCCCCGCACCCTCACGCCCCGGCTGCTGACGGTGCCCGGCCGCCTCGCCGGCGCGATCAACGCGGCGGCCGCCATCCTCGACCGCACGCAGGCCGACATACTCGTCGGGTTCGGCGGCTACGTCGCGACCCCCGGCTATCTCGCCGCGCGGCGCCGGAAGATCCCCATCATCGTGCACGAGGCGAACCCGCGGCCGGGCCTGGCCAACCGCCTCGGCGCCCGCTTCACCGACCACGTCGCGGTCGCCGCGCCCGACACGCCGCTTTCGAACGCCGAGGTCGTCGGCATCCCGCTGCGCCGGGAGATCGCCACCCTCGACCGGCTCGGCATGGGTGACAAGGCGCGGGCCCACTTCGGCCTGCGCTCCGATCTGCCGACGCTGCTGGTCTTCGGCGGCTCCCAGGGCGCCCGCTCGCTCAACCGGGCGGTCGGGGAGGCCGTGCCGCAGCTGCGGGCGGCCGGCATCCAGATCCTGCACATCGTCGGCCCGAAGAACCTGGCCGAGCCGGAGTTCACGCCCGACGACCCCGCCTACATCATGCTGCCGTACTGCGACCGGATGGATCTCGCGTACGCCGCGGCCGACTTCGCCATGTGCCGGGCCGGCGCCATGACCTGCGGCGAGCTGACCGCCGTGGGCCTGCCCGCGGCGTACGTCCCGCTCCCGATCGGCAACGGCGAGCAGCGGCTCAACGCCGAGCCGATCGTCAAGGGCGGCGGGGGCCTGCTGATCGAGGACGGCGAGCTGACCGCCGACTGGATCCGCGCCAACGTGCTGCCCATCCTCGGCGAGCCCGAGCGGGTCGCCACGATGTCCGAGGCCGCCGCCCGCATGGGCCGGCGGGACGCCGACGTCGCCCTGGCCCGCATGGTCGCCCGCGTCGTCGCCCAAGGAACCCAGTCATGACTCTCGTCACGCCGGTGGAGATCATTTCCGCCGACCGTTTGGGCAAGGTCCACTTCGTCGGGCTCGGCGGCGCGGGCATGTCCGGGATCGCCCGGATCATGCTGGGCCGCGGCATCCCGGTCTCCGGCAGCGACGCCAGGGACTCCGAGCTGCTGACCGAGCTGCGCGAGCTCGGCGCGACGACGTACGTCGGGCACGCCGCCGAGCACGTCGGCGACGCCGCCACCGTGGTCGTCTCCACCGCCATCCGCGAGACGAACCCTGAGCTGGCCGCCGCACGCGAGCGCGGTCTGCGCGTCCTGCACCGCGCGGCGGCGCTCGCGTCGCTGATGGCGGACCGCCGCGCCGTGGCCGTGGCCGGCACCCACGGCAAGACCACGACCACGTCGATGCTGACCGTCGCCCTGCAGCACGCCGGGGCTGACCCGTCGTACTGCATCGGCGGCCAGCTCGTCACCACCGGTCTGGGAGCAGGGGAGGGCTCGGGTGACCTGTTCCTCGCGGAGGCGGACGAGAGCGACGGGTCGTTCCTCATGTTCACGCCGCACGCCGCGATCGTGACCAACGTCGAGGCCGACCACCTGGACAACTATGGCGGATTCGAGAAGGTCAAGGAGACCTTCGCCGACTTCGTCACGCGGATCGAGACGGGCGGTCTGCTCGTCGTGTGCGCCGACGACCCCGGGGCCCGCGCGCTGGGCGAGATCGGCGTCCGCCGCGGTCTCACCGTGCGGACGTACGGGGAGGCCGCCGACGCCGACTACCGCGTCGAGGGATTCACCCCCCGTGGGCTCGGCTCGCGGTTCACCGTGGCGGGGCGGGAGTTCGAGCTGGCGGTGCCGGGCCGCCACTATGCCCAGAACGCCGCGGCGGCGTACGCCGTGGCCGTCGAGCTGGGCGTCGACGCCGCCAAGGTCGCCGAGGGACTGGCCGGCTTCGGCGGGGCGCGGCGCCGGCTCGAGCCGAAGGGCGAGGTCGGGGGCGTCAAGGTCTTCGACAGCTACGCCCACCACCCGACCGAGCTCGCCGCCGACCTGCGCGCCACCCGCGACTACGTCGATGAGCTCGGTGGCGGGCGCATCGTCGCGGTCTTCCAGCCGCACCTGTTCAGCCGCACGCAGTTCTTCGCCACCGAGTTCGGCGCCGCGCTCGGGCTCGCCGACGAGGCCGTCGTCCTGGACGTCTACCCGGCCCGCGAGGACCCCATCCCCGGGGTGACGGGCGAGCTCGTGGCCAAGGCCGTCCCACACGGGCGCGTCACGTACGAGCCGGACGAAAGCGCGGTGGCCGGGCGTGTCGCGGCCATGGCGGCTCCTGGGGACGTCATCATCACCATGGGCGCCGGCGACGTGACCCGGCTCGGTCCGGAGATCCTGCGGCTGCTCGGCGCCTGAGCGACCGGTTCCGGCGGCGTCGCGTCGCGCCTTGCTCACCGGGCTCCCGGCCTCGGCGGCAGTGCGGGTGCCGGGCGGGCCCTCGGGGCGTTCCGCGCGGCGCGTCCGGCGTCGCCTGGAGCGAGTGAGGAGGCGCGGCCATGGACCCCGACGGCACGTCGCGGGGAGCGGGGGACCCCTTCTTGACGGACATGCCCGGCACGGGCACGTCAGTTACGGGCTCATCCGGCACCGACATATCCGGTTCGAGCGCGGAGGTGCCGGACGGGACGCCGTCCCGCCGGCGCACGAGCCGGTGGAAGGTCCTGTTCGTCGGGCTCTTCGTCGCGGCGGTGCTCGGCACGGCGACGTGGGTCCTGCTGGGATCCCGGCTGCTCGTCGTCCGGCGTATCGACGTCACGGGGGAGCGGCTCGTCCCGCGTGGCGAGGTGCTCGCCGCGGCGGGGGTGCGGGTGGGGGAGCCCATGGCCAGGCTCGACACCGACGTCGTCCGCGACCGGGTGGAGGCGGTTCAGGCGGTCGAGACCGCCCGCGTGGAGCGGCAGTGGCCGACCACCGTCCGGATCGTCGTACGCGAACGGACGCCGATCGTCGTCGCCCAGCGCGACAACCGGTTCCTCCAGATCGATCGGTACGGGGTGACGGTGCTCACGTCCGCGGCCCGCCCGCGGGGGCTGCCGGTGCTGGACGTGGCGAATCCCACGCAGAGCGATCCGGCGCTGCGCGCCGGCCTGTCCGTCGTCCGGGCCCTGCCTTCGTGGTTCGGGCGGCGGGTGGTCGGCGTGGAGGTCATGTCGCCGGAGGCGGTCACGCTGCGGCTGCAGGACGGGGTCACCGTGGTCTGGGGCGCCCCGGAGCGCGGCCCGGAGAAACTCCGGCTGTTGTACGGCCTGCTGAGCGAGTCGCCGCAGCGGGGGGTGACGACGATCGATGTCAGCTCTCCGGAGGTCGTCACCACGAAGTGACGGGGGTTGGAAGCGGCCGAGTAGCGAACGATCCTCTGGCGCGGGACACTTGTCTTCGCGCGACGGGTGGGAACGGCGCGCACCGGATCGGATGAAATGGGATGTCTGGGGTGTCGCGCGACACGCCGGTGTGCTCAGGGCCGGGTTAGTTGACCCTGCAGTGGGCCGCCCCTACTGTCCGTATCAGCCCTAGGTTGACATAACTCTAAGTCTCAACTTGAGGGTGAGGGTTCCGGCCCAACGATGTACGTGACTTCAGTAAGAAACACCGGAGCGGTGTCACGCCGGCCGGTTCGATAGAGCGAGCGGAAGGGCCCCTCGTCGTGGCAGCACCGCAGAATTACCTGGCGGTCATCAAGGTCGTCGGCATTGGCGGCGGCGGCGTCAACGCCGTCAACCGGATGATCGAAGAGGGGCTCAAGGGTGTCGAGTTCATCGCGATCAACACGGATGCCCAGGCGCTGCTGATGAGCGACGCCGACGTCAAGCTCGACGTCGGCCGCGAGCTCACCCGTGGCCTCGGCGCCGGCGCCAACCCCGATGTCGGGCGGAAGGCCGCCGAGGACCACCGCGAGGAGATCGAAGAGGTGCTCAAGGGCGCCGACATGGTCTTCGTCACCGCCGGCGAGGGCGGCGGCACCGGCACCGGAGGCGCTCCGGTGGTGGCCAACATCGCCCGCTCCCTGGGCGCCCTCACGATCGGCGTGGTGACCCGCCCCTTCAGCTTCGAGGGCAAGCGGCGCGCGATGCAGGCCGAGGCCGGCATCGAGACGCTTCGCGACGAGGTCGACACGCTGATCGTCATTCCGAACGACCGGCTGCTGTCGATCTCCGACCGCCAGGTCAGCGTGCTCGACGCGTTCAAGGCGGCCGACCAGGTGCTCCTCTCCGGTGTTCAGGGCATCACCGACCTGATCACCACGCCGGGTCTGATCAACCTCGACTTCGCCGACGTGAAGTCGGTCATGTCGGGCGCCGGCTCCGCGCTCATGGGCATCGGCTCCGCGCGCGGGGACGACCGCTCGGTCGCCGCCGCCGAGATGGCGATCTCCAGCCCGCTGCTGGAGGCCAGCATCGACGGCGCCCACGGCGTCCTCCTGTCGATCTCCGGTGGCTCCGACCTCGGGCTCTTCGAGATCAACGAGGCCGCGCAGCTCGTGTCCAACGCCGCGGCCCCCGACGCGAACATCATCTTCGGCGCGGTCATCGACGACGCCCTGGGCGACGAGGTCCGGGTGACCGTGATCGCCGCGGGCTTCGACGAGATCCGGCCGCAGAACGCCCCGGCGCCCCAGGCGGAGCCCAAGCGGATGTCGCCGCCGGCCCGCCCGGCCGTGGCACCCACGCACGTGACCCCGCCACGCCCGGTGACGCCACCGTCGCCACCACCACCAGCGCCGCCCCGCGTCGCCGCGGTCCCCGCGCCGACGCCCGCCCCGCTGCCGGCCTCGGCCCCGTCCGGCACGGCCGCTCCGCACCGGGAGTCCGGCCTGGGAGAGGCCAAGCCGGCCGAGGCGAAGCAGGACCAGCCGAAGGCGGACCCGTCCAAGGCGGAGGGATCCAAGCCCGAGCCGTCGGCCGACAAGTCGGCCGAGGGCCCGGCGGACACGACGTCGCGTGCGGCCTCCGCCGAGGCGGCGGCGCGCCCTAAGGTGCCGCGGCCGGCCACCGAGCCGACCGCGGCGCGCCTCGGCACCGACCCGGTCCGCCGCCGCCCCGTCGTCTTCGACGAGGACGACGACCTGGACGTCCCGGACTTCCTGAAGTAGTGATGCCGAGCCGCGAAGCCGAACTGGCCGCGAACCTCGCGGCGGTCCGCGAACGCGTCGCCAAGGCATGCGCCACCGTCGGCCGGTCGGCCGACGAGGTCACGCTCATCGCGGTGACAAAGACCTTCCCTGCCTCGGACGTGCGCCTGCTGGCCGGGCTCGGTATCACCGACGTCGCCGAGAACCGCGACCAGGAGGCCTCCGCCAAGGCGGACGAATGCCGCGGCTTGCCGTTGACCTGGCACTTCGTCGGTCAGGTGCAGACCAACAAGGCCCGCTCGGTGGTGTCCTACGCGGACGTCGTGCACTCGATCGACCGGGAGCGCCTCGTGACGGCGCTGTCGCGCGCGGCGGTCCGCGCCGACAGGTCGATCCGCTGTCTCGTCCAGGTGGCGCTCGACGACGCCGAGGGCCGGGGCGGGATCCGTCCCGACGGAGTCCCGGCGCTGGCCGACGCGCTCGCCTCGGCTCCCGGCCTCAGCCTCGGGGGCGTCATGGCGGTCGCGCCGTTGGGCGGAGACCCGGCGCGGGCGTTCGCCCGGCTGGCCGACGTCGCCGCCGCGGTGCAGAAGTCTCACCCCGAGGCGAACATGATTTCTGCCGGAATGAGCGGCGATATGGAAGAAGCGATCGCGTGTGGTGCGACACACGTCCGAGTCGGTACGGCGTTGCTCGGAGGACGACGGGCAATCGTCAGGTAATGTCCCCACCGTGGACCTTGGCGTCCGCGTTCAAACGTAACGATCGGCGAGCGGAAGCTTCCCGCAGGGATTCTCCTGTCGGCGGACGACGGAGGGGGCGTATGGCCAGCGCGATGCGCAAGATGGCGGTCTACCTCGGCCTCGTGGAGGACGACCGCTACGACGACGACTACGACGACTACGACGTCTACGACGACGAAGCCGTCGAGCGGCGTCGGGCTGAGCGCGGAACCGACGATTCCGCAGGCCAGCCCGCCGCAGTCCAGGCGCCCGCTGAGGAGGAGCCGAAGCCGTTCGGGCCGGAGCGGCGGCCCCCAGTTGGGGAGTCGGCCGTGTCCGACCTCGCTCGTATCACTACGCTTCACCCCAGGACCTACAACGAGGCCCGCACGATCGGAGAGCACTTCCGGGAGGGGACCCCGGTGATCATGAATCTCACCGAGATGGTCGACAGCGACGCGAAGCGTCTTGTCGACTTCGCCGCTGGTCTCATATTCGGCCTGCACGGAAGCATCGAGCGTGTTACGAACAAGGTGTTCCTGTTGTCCCCAGCCAACGTCGAGGTGACAGCCGAAGACAAGGCACGTATGGCAGAACGAGGGTTCTTCAATCAGAGCTGACAGTCACAAGCGAGAGTGTTCGTGAATCTTGGAAGTTACCTGAGCATCCCGCTGTACCTCTTCCTGCTCTTCCTCATCGGCAGGATGGTCTTCGAGACGCTCCAGGCGTTCGCCCGGTCGTGGAGGCCCAGAGGGGTGGTATTGGTGCTGGCGGAGGCCACATACACCGTCACCGACCCACCTCTCAAGCTCCTACGCCGTTTCATCCCCTCCGTCCGGCTGGGTAACGTTGCACTCGACCTGAGCTTCACGGTTCTCTTCTTCATGGTCTGGTTCTTGATCATAATTGTCCAGGCACTCTGATCGGGTACCGTCCGTTCGGGGACAGACTCCAAGCGCGCCAAGGAGACCAGATGCCGCTGACACCCGCGGATGTGCGGAACAAGCAGTTCAGTACCACCCGGCTCCGGCCGGGCTACGACGAAGAGGAGGTCGACGCGTTCCTCGACGAAGTCGAGGCCGAGCTCGACCGGCTCATCCAGGAGAACGAGGAGCTGCGCGCCAAGCTGGCCGAGTGCCTTCGCGGCAAGGTGCCGGCGATGGCCGCTCCGATCGTCGAGCCCAAGCCGGAGATCGCGCATCTGCCTGAGCCGCCCAAGCCGCCGGAGCCCAAACTCGAGCCCGAGCCGATGATGGGCGGTCTCGGCATGCCCCCCGCCCCGCAGCAGGCGCCTCCGCCGCCTCCGCCGATGGCCACGCCCGGCGAGGACAACATGGACACCGCCGCGCGCGTGCTCGCCCTGGCCCAACAGACCGCCGACCAGGCGATCGCCGACGCCCGTCGCGAGGCCGACGAGACGCTGGGGCGTGCCCGGCGCGAGGCCGAGGAGATCCTCGGCAAGGCCCGCCGGCAGTCCGAGCAGATCGTCAGCGAGGCCCGCGCCCGCGCCGAGTCGCTCGAGCGCGACGCGCAGGAGCGCCACCGCCAGGCCATGGGCTCCCTCGTCCAGCAGCGCGAGGAGCTGGAGCGCATGGTCGACGACCTGAACGCGTTCGAGCGCGAATACCGCAGCCGTCTCAAGGCGTATCTCGAGGGTCAGCTGCGCGAGCTGGAGGCCGGCAGTCACGCCGGGCCGTTCGGACCGGGCAACACGGGCCCGCAGCCGGCGCAGCCCGCCGTCCCCCCTCCGCCGCCGCACCCCGAGGTGCCGCGCAACGGGCAGCCGAGCGTCGGACCGGGCAACACCGGAGCGAACCCCTTCCCGCAGCCGCCGCAGGGCGAGCCGCAGCACGCTCAGCACGGGGCCACCGGGAGCTTTCACACCGCCGACAATCCGCACGACCGGCGCTGAGTGAATCTAGCCGGTTGGAGGCGGCCGAACCGGCCGAAGTTGCGCTAGCGTGGCTGCGCACCTCCGGTACGACGGTCGGTAGAGGGAGACCTGTGTGATCATCCTGAGTGGCGTGCTCGTCGTCCTGGCGATCGCTCTTCTAGTGACGGGCATCGTCACGGGTAACACCGGGCATGAGATTCTCGGTCTTGACGGGCTGAAGCTGATCTACATCTCCATCGGGATCAGCATCGTCTCCGCCCTCTTCCTCGCCGTCGGCGTGTTCCTGCGCCGCAAGGAGCTGTTCGGCACCGCCCCGGCGAACGCCAAGACGTCCGCCGGCCGGACGACCGCCAGGCCGGTCAAGGCCAAGGCACGAGTCGGAGCGGGAGAGGACGCCCCGCTTGTCCCGGCGACGTCCGCGTCCCCGGCCGACGTGCCCGCCGAGACGACCGTCTGGATCGTCCCGGGGCGCAAGAGGTACCACCTGGAGACCTGCCGCCAGCTCGCGGGGCGCGACAAGGAGGAGCTCACCTTCGTCGAGGCGCGCGAGGAAGGGTTCACCGCCTGCACCGCGTGCCTGCCCGACACGGCGCTCGCCGCGCGTGCCGCCCTCACCGACATCGAGCCGGCCGACGACCGGCCCGCAGAGGAGCGCACGGCCACGGCGACCGACACCAGGCCGCAGCGCGCGGCCCTCGATCCGGTCGAGGTGACCCGGTTCGACATCCCCGTCACGCGGGATGCGCCCGCCGAGGAGCGAGAGGCCCTCACGGCCGACGCGGCCACGGCCGGCGAGAGCACGGCGACCGAGCCGTCGGCGACGGACGCCCACGACGCCGCCGAGACCACGACCGTCGAGCCGGCCGAGCAGCCCGGCGCCGTCCCCACGGCCGATGCCTCCGAGTCGCTCGTCGAGCGATCGAGGCGGCGCGGCCGGTCGCTGTTCGAGCCCGTGGAGCGCACCGAGAGCCGGGAGCGTACGGAGAGCGACACCGCTGCGACGGACGCCACCGCGACGGACGAGCGGGCCGACGAGGTCATCGCCGCCGAGCCTGAGCCGGAGCACGCCGAGCCCGAGTCCGCGAAGGCCGAGACGGCGTCCCCGGACGCCGATGAGCGGGACGACGTCGAGTCCGACACGGTCCAGGCCGAGGATGAGCCCGAGGCGGCCGAGCCGCAGGACGATCTGCACGCCGACGAGACGGATGCCGCGGAAGCGGACGCGTCGCCGCGTGAGACCACCGAGCCCGCCGACTCCGAGCGCGAGGCCGCCAGCTCCGAGGACGCGTCGTCGGACGCCGAGGCGCCGGATGCCGATGCCCAGGCGCGGGACACCCAGGCTCCGGACACCGAGGCCGACGAGACCGCGACGGCCGGATCCGAGCCCGAGGCGGCCCCGTCGGACGAGGACGCCGAGGACGCCGAGGACATCGAGGACGACGAGGCCGCGACCGAGCCGGCGCCGGAGGACACCGCGGACGACCGGCCCACCGAGGCCGCAGAGGCCGCCGAGTCGTCGGCGGACGCCACCGCCGAGACGGCCGGTGAGAAGCCCGCAGAGCCCGCGGACGAGGCCGATGACACGGAGTCCGCAGCCGGCCCGACCGTACGCATCCTGAGCGGCACCAAGCGCTACCACCGGCCGGACTGCGCACTGATCGAGGACATCGCCGACGACGCCGACGACCTCGAGAGCCTGCCGCGGGAGGAGGCGCGGGAGCGCGGCTGCACTCCCTGCCTGGTCTGCCAGCCCGACGACGACTGACCCGACGCCGTCGGTCCTGCGCGGGCCCGCCGGGCATCCGTAGGTCCGCTGGATCTCCGCGGGTCCTCCACGGGTCCGCCGAATGTCAGTCGGCCCCGGGTCCGGTGAAGCCCTCAGGTTGGTTCCAGCGACGCGCGGTTCCTGTGACAGGTCGGCCGTTCCGACGGTGTCGCCTTCACCGGCCTGCCATGCCTTGACGGTGCCGCCGGCCCTCCGCCGTCCTCCATGTGGCCGTCGGATCTCAGTCGGCGCCGGGTTCGGCGAAAGCCCTCGGGGCGCGTCCGGTGGCGCGGGGCGGGACGAACGGGTGTTTCCGATCAGGTCGCGACATGGCCGGAAGCGGCCGACCGGTCCGCAGCCGACGGGGGTTCACGGACGTGCGTGTGGCCGGGCCGGAACATGACGGACGCGGCCACGTCCGGTTCTCAGGCGGGACCGGACGTGCGGTACGGAACGAACGGCCTCAGCGGGATCGCCGCTGACGGCGGAGCTCTCGCTGCTGGTCCCGGAACTCGCGGTGGACCTCGCGCTGCTTCTCCCGGAATTCCCTGTGCAGGTGCCGCTGGCGCTCGTGGAAGTCACGGTGGTCGAATGCCGCAGCGCCCGTGCTCTCGCCCGACGCCGCGCGCTTGACGTCGACCCCGCCGAGCAACGCCATCCCCGTGAGCCGGATGACCGGGGCGTCCGGTCCGACGGTGTCGTCGGACGGCAGCTGGCAGCCGCCGAGGATGGATGCCACCGAGCTGAGCACCCGCACGCCCGGCGGAACGGTGATCGAGACGCCGCCGAGGATGGCCGAGACGTTGATGGTGACCTCGCGCTGGGCCAGCACGGCCTGGCGGAGGTCGAGTTCGACTCCGCCGAACACGGCGACGACGTTGGTCTGCGGCTCGACCAGCCAGCGTCCCTTCCGCTCGGCGCCACTGAAGATCGCCACGATGTTGGGGGAGCCCGCCTGCGGGGCCGGCAGGTCGTCGCGGACCGTGGCCGCGGGAGCGGTGCCCCCTGTCGCCGGGAGGTCCGCCACGATCGGCGCCAGCTCGGCATAGGTCTTCGCCTGGTACACCGCGTCGAGACGCTCGGCGTGCTCATCCGGCGTGAGACGGCCCTCGGCGAGCGCCTCGCGCAACTGGTCGGCGATCCGGTCCCGGTCGGCGTCCGAGGCGCGCATGCGCCCGGGGTCGGCCTCAACGGACTTGTCGGGAAGGTCCACGCCAGTATCATTCCGCACCCGCCCGGTGAGGACCAGCCGCCCCACGGTCAGAAGCTGCCGCCGGGGCCCGGCGGGCCGGAGGAATCCGCCACACCGGACCGACACCGACGCGTGGGCGTCTCAACGGATCAGGCGGTGCAGCTCCCGGCGCGGCTCAGCAGGCGAAGATCATCTGTGGACGCTGGAAGGCTGGATCCTCCCGCGCCGCCCCACCGTCCCGGGGCGTGTTGTGCGTCGATCGATCCTCAACCCATGTTCGCGGTGTTGACGGGCTGCAACTCGGGACGCTTGGCAGTGCGGCCGTCGCCGGAGGAGCGGCCCTGGAGGCGGCGGAGGATCCACGGACCCAGGAAGGTGCCGGCCCAGGTGAGCTCGACCGCCGTGCGTCGCCAGATCGGCATGGGCGGGAGTGGTGGAAGGGGATCGGCCCAGCTCGGATCGGCGCCGGGGAGCTCCAGGGCATACGCGACGGCCGCGGCGATGCGGGCGTGACCGAGTGGGGTCGCGTGGATGCGGTCATCGCTCCACAGGCGCGGATCCGTGGTGACCGGGTGGTGGAACGTATCGACCAGGGTGGCGCCGTGGTGTTCGGCCATGGCACGAATGCGGTCGTTGAAGTCGAGGACCCTGGGACGTAGGTGGCGTACCAGCGGCGCGATCTTGGCGACGTCGGGAAAGGTGAAGGTGGCCACGGTCGCGCCGGAGGCCGTGAACGCCTTCAGCATGGCCTCCAGGTCGGCTGCCACCGCGGCGGGGTCGAAGCCGGGACGGACCAGGTCGTTCATGCCCGCCATGACGGTGATCAGGTCGGGGTTCAGGGCGAGGGCGGCTTCGGTCTGTTCGGCCCTGATCCGAGCAGCCAGGCGGCCTCGGACCGCGAGGTTGGCGTACCGGAAGTCCGGATGTTGATCGGCGAGGATCTCGGCCAGGCGATCGGCCCAGCCCCGGTAACCGGTCTTCTCGGTGCCGTCGTTCAGGCCCTCGGTCTGGCTGTCGCCCACCGCGACATAGCGCTGGTACGGCATGGTCACTCCGTGGGGATTCTGGTGCGCTGATCGAGGATGACCAAGGCCTCGCGGGTCCAGCGGACGTTCTCGTGTTCGAACGCCAGTCCGCGCAGCAGGGTCAGATACGGGCCGATGCGGGCGGCCTGCGTGAGGTGCTCCTCCTCGGTGCGGCCGTCCAGGAGGCGTGCGCGGAGGTGTTCGAAGCGGGCGATCTTGGCTTCGGCCCAGCTCATGCGTTCGCGGAGGGCGTTCTTCACGGCTTCGGCGTCGCCCGCGTCGACCGCCTGCACCTGCACCATGAGTTCGTCGCGGATCGCGCCGGGGCGCGGGGGCGCGGCGGTGAACTCGTGCAGTGCGCGGCGGCCGGCCTCGGTGAGGGAGAACAGCCGCTTGTCAGGACGGCGCTCCTGGTGAACGACCCGGCCCTGGATCAGGCCATCGGCCGCCATCTTGTCCAGCTCCCGGTAGAGCTGCTGGGGAGTGGCCATCCAGAAGTTGGCCACCGACGCATCGAAGGTCTTGGCCAGGTCGTACCCGGATGCCTCACCCTCCAGAAGCACGGCCAAGACGGCATTGCGCAATGACATGCCCTGAACATAGCTGCGATGTAGTCATATGCGCGAATAGTCAACTAGGTGATTATTGCCACGAGTGGCACCCCTGGACCGTGCGGGCCCGCGTCGTTAGCGTCACCCGCGCCTGGTCAACGAATTGAGTAGAGGTGATCCGGACATGCATTCCTTCCGGCGGGCCGTGGAGAACGGAGACCTGGCGGCGGCCGAGGCCGTGGGCGCGGAGTTCGACCGCATCCAGCGTGAGGCGCAGACCACTCAGTAAGCATGGTGGCGTGGCCTCTGACGGGTGACGGGTAACCGGTGATATTTTACTCCCCATGGCTTTGGCGGGTGGTTCGCTGCGGCGGATGAGTCTGCGCGATCAGGCACTCTCAGTGCTGAGAGAGGCGCTGGTCACAGGTGACCTGGCGCCGGGCGAGGTGTATTCGGCGGCGTCGTTGGCGACGGGATTCGGGGTGTCCACGAGTCCGGTGCGTGAGGCGATGCTCGCGCTGGTCGATGAGGGGCTGCTCGAGGCGCTGCCCAACCGGGGATTCCGGGTGGTGTCGTTCACCGAGCAGGACTTCGCCGAGATCTTCGAGCTGCGCATGATGCTCGAGGTTCCCGGGGTGGGCCGGGCCGCCGAGCTGGGCGTGGGGGACCGCGTGGAGCGGCTGTCGCAGCTCGTCGACCTCATCGAGAAGACGGCCGAGGAACGCGACCTGGCCGGCAACCTCCAGGCCGATCGCGACTTCCACATCCTCCTGCTGGAGGCGACCGGTAACCGGCGACTGGTCGACTCCGTGGCGGTCCTGCGTGACCAGACGCGCCTGCACAACCTGCGCTCCCTCACCGCGGACGGCGACCTGGCCGACTCCGCAGCCGAACATCGGCCGTTGCTGGACGCGGTCCTGCGGGGCGACCGCACGCTCGCCGAAAAGCTGATGCGCCGGCACCTGTCGCATATCCCGGGGGACTGGTCGAAGCGCGGCCCGGACGCCTGAGGTCTCGCGGGCCGCTCACCAACCGCACGTAAGCAGACTTCCCGAAGGAGCAGTGGTCGTCCATGAGCGTTCTGTCGTCGATCGGCGGTCCCGCGGACCTCAACGGGCTCAGCGCGGCAGAGCTGGACCGGCTCGCCGCCGAGATCCGTGAGTTCTTGATCGACGCGGTGTCCCGTACGGGCGGCCACCTGGGTCCGAACCTCGGCGTCGTGGAGCTGACCATCGCCCTGCACCGGGTGTACGACTCTCCGGCCGACCGCATCATCTTCGACGTCGGTCACCAGGCGTACGTGCACAAACTGCTGACCGGGCGGCAGGACTTCGCGCGCCTACGGCAGGAAGGCGGGCTTTCCGGCTATCCGAGCCGGGCCGAGTCCCCGCACGATGTGGTTGAGAACCAGCATGCCTCCACCGCCCTCAGCTGGGCGGACGGGCTGGCCAAGGCGCACCGACTCAACGGTCAGGGTGATCGGCACGTCGTCGCGGTGATCGGGGACGGCGCCCTGACCGGCGGAATGGCCTGGGAGGCGCTGAACAACATCGCCGCCGACCCGTCGTTGCCGCTGGTGATCGTCGTCAACGACAACGGGCACTCGTACTCACCGACGATCGGCGGCCTGGCCACCCACCTGGCGGCGTTGCGCACTACCGACGGCTATGAACGGTTCCTGCGACTCACCCGGGACGTCCTCGGACGCACCCCTGTGATCGGGCGCCCGTTGTACGACGCTCTGCACGGCGCCAAGAAGGGGCTCAAGGACTTCGTCGCGCCGCAGGGAATGTTCGAAGACCTGGGCCTGAAGTACGTCGGCCCGGTCGACGGTCACGACCGGGCGGCGGTGGAGCAGGCGCTGCACTGGGCCAAACGATTCTCCGGCCCGGTCATCGTCCACTGCATCACCGAGAAGGGCCGCGGATATCCACTGGCCGAGCAGGCGGACGAGCGGTTCCACCAGGTCAAGGTGATCGACCCGGACACCGGAGTGCCGCTGCGTGTGGCCGGGGAGGACTGGACCTCGGTGTTCGCCGGGGAACTGGTGCGGATCGGTGCCGAACGATCGAACGTGGTGGCGATCACAGCCGCGATGCTGCGGTCGACCGGGCTGGAACCGTTCGCCCGGCGCTACCCCGACCGGGTGTTCGACGTGGGCATCGCCGAGCAGCACGCCGCCGCCTCCGCGGCCGGACTCGCCCTGGGCGGGCTGCATCCGGTCGTCGCGGTGTACGCCACATTCCTGAACCGTTGTTTCGATCAGTTGCTGATGGACGTGGCCCTGCACCGGTGCGGGGTGACGTTCGTCCTGGACCGGGCGGGTATCACCGGGGACGACGGTGCCTCTCACAACGGCGTGTGGGACATGTCCCTCCTCCAGGTCGTGCCGGGGCTGCGGATCGCGGCCCCCCGGGACGGCGAACGCCTGCGGGAACAGTTGCGCGAGGCGACGGCGGTGGAGGACACGCCGACGGTGGTGCGCTTTCCGAAGGGACCCGTCGGCGCACCGGTCCCGGCCGTCGGGCGAATCGGCGGCATGGACGTGCTTCGGGGAACCACCGCGACGGCGACCGGCGGTACCGACCCGGAGACCGACGTACTGATCGTGTCCGTCGGCGCGCTGGCTCCGCTGTGCCTGGAGGTCGCCGATCGCCTCGCCGGCGACGGCATCACCGCGACGGTCGTCGATCCGCGCTGGGTCAAGCCGGTCGATGACACGCTGCCCGGCCTCGCCGCCCGGCATCGCATGGTGCTGACGGTGGAGGACGGAGTACGGGCCGGCGGCGTCGGCTCCGCCATCGCGCAGGCCCTGCGCGACGCGGGGGTCGACGTTCCGATGCGTGACCTCGGCGTGCCGGCGGAATTCCTCGACCACGCCGCGCGCGATCGGGTGCTCGCCCGCGTCGGCCTGACCGCAGCCGACATCGTCCGCCAGGTCGAGAAAACCCTCACCCGGCTTTCGCGACTGCCACAGGACGCGCCGTCCACTCTTCGCTGACTCTGCGTAAAGCACGTCCAGCAGGTCGATCACGCCCCGTCGGAGGGTGATCTCAACCCGCCCGGATTCCCCTCCACTAGGTTGGGGTCATGAGTGGCAGCACTCCTTTGGGCGAGTTCCTCAGAGCACGGCGCGAAGCCCTCAAGCCGCAGGACGTGGGCCTGCCGGAGTACGGGCGCAGGCGGGTGCCGGGGTTGCGCCGCGAGGAGGTCGCCATGCTCGCGGGCGTGAGCTCCGACTACTACATGCGCCTGGAACAGGGCCGGGAGACCAGCCCATCGCCCCAGGTGATCGATGCGGTCGCTGCCGCCCTCCACCTCGACGACGAGGCACTCGACCATCTGCGCAGACTTACCCGGGCGTCCCAGGCGCGCCGCAGCGTTCCCGCCGGTCACGACCGGATCAGCCCCCAGCTTCTGCAACTGCTCGACAGCTGGCCCGACACCCCCGCCTTCGTCCTGGGACCTGCCTTGGACGTTCTGGCGCACAACGCGCTCGCTGCGGCCCTGCACAGCGGATTCCAGCAGTTCGACAACCTGGCCGGCATGATCTTCCTGGACCCGGCCGGGCGTACCTTCTACCAGGACTGGGACAAGGCCGCGAACTCCTGCGTGGCCGAACTGCGCGCGGCGTACGGGTACGACCCCGATTCCCCGCGGATCACCGAAGTCGTCGACGCGCTCGATGCGAAGAGCCCGGAATTCGCCGAGCTGTGGGGGCGGCACGAGGTGAGGGGCAAGACTCAGCAGGCGAAGAACCTCGCTCACCCAGAGGTCGGCGCTCTGGAGATCCGATTCTCGGCTTTCACGGTCAACGGCGCCCCGCATCAGCAGCTGGTCGTCTACCAGGCCGAGCCGGCCAGTGCCACCGCGGCTGCCTTCGCCGAACTCCGTTCCCGCGCCGCCCGAGGGGAACCCGCGCAGGTGGTGCCGGAAGAATCCGGCCGGGCTCTCAGCGACCTGCAAGCCGCGCCGTCGGCATCCCGTTCCCGGCGCTAGTGCCTGGAAGGAACAGCCCCGACAAGAATTCCGCGTGACCTGTCAGCCGCGCGACCGGATGCCTCCCTGCCGGGGGCGCTCGTCGCCTTCGTGGTAGAGCACCAGGTGCTCGTGGAAGAGAACGCCGTCGCGGATGTCGCCGGTGGCGGTAAAACCGGTGTCGTCGACGTAGTCGATGTGGTTGCCGGTGACGGTGTAGCGGCCGGTATAGGCACTCTGACGAGTTCCGCGGGCCTCGTCGTAGCGGCCGTTCGGCAGCAGTTCCTGGCGGATGAATCCGTCCGCGGTCACCCACATCCCGACGTACGGGTGAGGGGCGCGGGGCGTGTCGTTGCTGGTCATGGCTCCATGGTCAGCCCGGCGGACGGTGGCAACCAGGCCGCCGTCTCCCCAGGTGCGGGCTTCCTGGGGGCGGCGCACCCACCGTCGCGAGCGCTGCTGTAACTGCCGAGCGTCTCCTGCACGTCCTGATCCTGGGTGCGCGACACCTGGGAGAACGGCGGCCTGGTTGCCGTAGCGGGAGCGGCTCGAGGCTGGAAGCCGAGCAGCACCGACGCCCCCGACAGCCCACCACCACCCTCTCCGACGTACGGAAAGAAGACCCTTATGAACGTCAACGACACCACCAGCGCCGCCGTCCTCGAACAGCTCCGGCGCCGCCCCGCCGATCAACGGCGCATCCTGTTCACCGGCGCGACCATCGTCACCATGGACCCCGACCTCGGCGTCATCGACCACGGCGACCTCCTCGTCGAGGGCGGCGCCATCACCGCCGTCGGCCCCGACCTCAGCGGGGGCGACGCCGTGGTCGTCGATGCCACCGGCGCCATCCTCACCCCCGGCTTCGTCGACGCCCACCGGCACGCCTGGGAGGCCCAGCTGCGCCGGATCATGCCGGACGTCGACGACCTCGGCGGCTACGTCATGTCCACTCTGGCCGGCTACGCCACGGTCTACCGGCCCGAGGACATGTACATCGGCACCAGGCTGGCCGCCCTGACCGCGATTGACAGCGGCATCACGACCATGCTCGACTTCTCCCACAACTCCCGCACCCGCGCGCACTCCGACGCCGCCATCGAGGCCCTCCGCGACACCGGCATCCGCGGCGTACACGCCTCCATGGGCCCGCACTTCGGCGACTGGGACCGGCAGTGGCCCGGCGACCTGACCCGCATCACGGACCAGTACTTCAGCAGCGACGATCAGTTGCTGACCCTGCGCCTTGCGACGCTCGCCACCGATGAGATCGCAGGTCCTGCTCTCGCGTACGGTTCTGAACTCGCCCGCTTCGCGAAGGACTTGGGTATCGGGGTGAGTGTGGACGCCGTCTTCGGCACGTCCTCCTCCGAGGCAATTCTGCGCTGGGCCAAGGACGGCATCCTCAGCCCCGACACCACCCTCATCCATGCCACCGGACTGACCCCGGAGGCATGGAAGGCGATGGGGGAGACCGGCACCACCGTGGCGCTAGCCCCCACCTCCGACGCACAGATCGGCCTGGAGAGCGCGATCCCCGCCGTCGACGAGGCCCTGTCCGTCGGCATCCGCCCCGGACTGAGCATCGACGTCGAAGTCGCCCTCGCCAGCGACATGTTCACGCAGATGCGGGCCCTGCACGCCATCCAGCGGATGCGCGCCGTCAACGCCGGCTACGGCACCGACCAGCAGCCCCACCGCATCACCACCCACGACGTCCTGGACTTCGCCACCCTCCAGGGCGCCCGCACCAACGGCCTGGCCGCCGTCACCGGCTCACTCACCCCGGGCAAGAAGGCCGACCTCCTGGTCATCCAGGCCGAGGACCTCAACAACATGCCGCTCAACGACCCGATCGGCACCGTCGTGCTGGGCTCCGACGCCCGCAACATCAGCGCCGTCTTCATCAATGGCGAGCCCCGCAAGTGGAACGGCCACGTCCTCGACGTCGACCTGCCCGCCCTGCGTGGCGAGGTCCACGCCTCGCGCGAGTACGTGCTGAACACCCCGACTGCCTGAGTATCGCCCTACATCGTCCCACCGCCAGTCCTCCCCGGCCGGGGGACCCACTGCCCCGGCGGTGCCATCGGCCGATCGTGTCGCGCGCGAACGCACGGTCTCGGCGTCCGGCGGATCAGGTGGAGTGGCGCTGATCCGCCGGGGCGCACGGAGGGTCAGGCGGAGCGGCGCAGCCAGAAGGTGAGACGCAGCTCCTCGTCCTGGACGGGGGTCAGGTCCGCGTCCGGCTCGCCGTCCTGCCAGGTGCTCGCGAGCACCTCGCCGGCCACCTCGTCGCCGTGCTCGCGCAGCGCCGCCGCGAGCTCGGCGTCGCTGGTGCGCCACCACAGGTCGATCCGGTCGCTGATGTCCAGGCCGGTGTTCTTGCGGGCCTCCTGGACCAGGCGGATCACCTCGCGGACCAGCCCGGCGCGACGCAGCTCCGGCGTGACGGTCAGGTCCAGCGCCACCGTCTCCCCGGCGGCGCTCTCCACCGCCCAGCCGCTGCGCGGCCGCTCGGTGACGATGACGTCGTCCGGCGTCAGCTCCACCTTGCCGACCTCGTCGGCCTCGACGGTGACCGAGCCGGAGTCGCGCAGGGCGTGGACGAGCCCCGCCGGTTCGGCGGCGGTGACGGCCGCCGCGACCTTCGGGGTCTGCTTGGCGAAGCGCTTGCCCAGCTCGCGGAAGTTGGGCTTGACCTGGTACTCGACGAGCTCGCCGCCGATCGAGGCGAGCGTGTCGAAGCCCTGGACGTTCAGCTCATCGGCGATCTGGGCGCGCAGTTCGTCGGGGAGCGACGCCCAGCCAGCGGCGCCGACGAGGGCCCGGCCGAGCGGCTGGCGGGTGCGGACGCCCGACGCGGCCCGGGCGGACCGGCCCAGTTCCACGAGGCGCCGGACGAGCGCCATCCGGTCGGACAGCTCGGCGTCGAGGAGCGTCTCGTTCACCTCCGGCCAGGTCGCCAGGTGCACCGAATCCGGGTCGCCGTCGCGCCGCAGGACGTCCCAGACGTAGTCGGTGACGAACGGCGCGATCGGCGCCATGAGTCGCGTCAGCGTCTCCAGGCACTCGTACAGGGTCGCGAAGGCCGCGGCGTTCTCGCCGGACGCCTCGGGCCCCTCCCAGAAGCGGCGGCGGGAGCGGCGGACGTACCAGTTGGACAGGTCGTCGATGAACTCCGCGAGGCGACGGCCGGCGGCCGCCGTGTCGAAGCCCTCGAGCGCCGTGTCGACCTCACGGACCGTACGGTGCAGCTCGGCCAGCACCCAGCGGTCGAGCAGGGGCCGGTCGGCGTGCGCGGGCGCGGGCGTGTCCGGGGTCCACCCGGAGGCGTTCGCGTACAGCGCGAAGAACGACGCGGTGTTCCAGTAGGTCAGGAGGATCTTGCGGACGATCTCCTCGAGCGGGGCGTCGCCGACGCGGCGGGCGGCCCACGGCTGGCCGGCCGCGGCCATGTACCAGCGCAGGGCGTCGGCGCCGTGCTTGTCCATGAGCGGGATCGGCTCAAGGACGTTGCCGAGGTGCTTGCTCATCTTCCGGCCGTCGTCGGCGAGGATGTGGCCGAGGCAGACGACGTTCTCGTACGACGAGCGGTCGAAGACGAGCGTGCCGACGGCCATCAGCGAGTAGAACCAGCCGCGGGTCTGGTCGATGGCCTCGCAGATGTACTGCGCCGGGTAGGACGCCTCGAACGTCTCCTGCTGCCGGTGCGGCGCGCCCCACTGGGCGAACGGCATGGAGCCGGAGTCGTACCAGGCGTCGATCACGTCGGGGACGCGGCGGGCCTCCTTGCCGCAGTCCGGGCAGGCGAAGACGACGTCGTCGACGTACGGGCGGTGCGGGTCGAGCGCGCTCAGGTCCTGCCCGGCGAGCTCACCGAGCTCCTTGAGGGAGCCGACGCAGGTGGCATGGTCGTCCTCGCACAGCCAGAGCGGCAGCGGCGTGCCCCAGTAGCGGCTGCGCGACAGCGACCAGTCGACGTTGTTGCGGAGCCACTCGCCGTACCGGCCCTCCTTGATCGTGGCGGGGAACCAGTTGGTGCGCTCGTTCTCCTCCAGGAGCCGGTCCTTGATCGCCGTGGTCTTGATGTACCAGGCGGGCAGCGCGTAGTAGAGCAGCGGCGTGTGGCACCGCCAGCAGTGCGGGTAGCTGTGCTCGTAGCGCTCCGAGCGGAACAGCAGGCCGCGCTCTTTCAGGTCCTCGGTGAGGCGCTGGTCGGCCTCCTTGAAGAACACGCCGCCGACGAGCGGCACCGACAGGTCGAACTTCCCGTCCGGGTTGATCGGGTTCACGACGGGCATGCCGGCCGCCCGGGTGGCCGCGAAGTCGTCGGCGCCGAAGGCGGGCGCCAGGTGGACCAGGCCGGTGCCGTCCTCGGTGGTGACGAAGTCGGCGGCCAGCACGCGGTGCGCGTCGGGGATCTCGACGAGGTCGAACGGCCGCCGGTACGACGTGCCGACGAGGTCGGCGCCGGCGACGCGGGAGACGATGTGCCAGCCCTCGCCGAGGACCCGGGCGAACAGCGGCTCGGCCACCACCACGCGACCGGGCTCGCCGGAGCGGGCGGCGACGACGTACGTCACGTCCGGGTGGACGGCGATCGCGGTGTTGGACACCAGCGTCCAGGGCGTGGTCGTCCAGACCAGGAGGTCGGTGCCTTCGAGCGGGCCGTCGGTGATCGGGAACCGGACGGTCACGGAGGGGTCGACGACGGTTTCGTAGCCGCCGGGCTGGCCGAGCTCGTGGTCGGACAGGGGAGTGCCGCAGCGCGGGCAGTACGGGCTGATGCGGTGGTCGCGGACCAGCAGGCCCTTGTCGAAGATCGTCTTGAGGGACCACCAGACGGCCTCGACGTAGTCGGGGTCCATCGTGCGGTAGGCCTGCGCGAGGTCCACCCAGTAGCCCATGCGCTCGGTCATCGCCTCGAAGGCGTCGACGTGGCGCAGCACCGACTCGCGGCAGCGCGCGTTGAACTCCGCGACGCCGTACGACTCGATGTCGCGCTTGCCGGAGATGCCGAGCTCTTTCTCCACGGCCACCTCGACGGGCAGGCCGTGACAGTCCCACCCGGCCTTGCGGCGGACGCTGTAGCCCTTCATCGTCTTGAACCGCGGGAACATGTCCTTGAACACGCGCGCCTCGACGTGGTGCACGCCGGGCATGCCGTTGGCGGTCGGCGGTCCTTCGTAGAAGACCCACTGCGGCCCGGCCTCGGTCTGGTCGAGGGACCGCTGGAAGACCTTGCCCTGCCGCCAGCGGGCCAGGACGTCCCGCTCCAGCGCGGGAAGGTCGACCTGCGCGGGGAGGGTACGCAGCCTGCCGCGCCCCGTCTCGGGCGTGGCCTGCGGCTTGTCGGGCATTTCGGGTGCACCTCCGGCGTCACGAACCTGTACGTGGAAACCGGAGGGACGAGGTGGCTAAACCCCGCGGTACCACCCTCCTTGGCCGCTCCGGGAAGAAGGAACGACCCGCTCATTACGGTCGGCTGCCGGATCTACTGGGCCTGCTGGCCGTTCCGCCGACGGCTCAGGGGTGATCAGACCGCCGGGCACGCCCCCGGTCTCGCACCGTCTCCGGGTCGCTCAAGGCTGCGTACGGCGGCAGGTGTCCCCATCAACGCCTTGCCGATAGCGACGATAACGCACCAGGGCACGTGACTTCTTCCCGTTAACGGAGCGGAGGCGGGCAGGAGGGGGTTTCGGACAGAGCGCGTCGGTCAAGAACGGGCAATGACACGCCAAGGGAACTAGACGCTCTGGTGGCGTAATGGGCGATATGCGGAGTGTGACAACCCCTGGTCATTTGCCGTCTGGCGAACCGCGACCTATGCTGCCCGCACTGCCGAAAAACATGATCAGCGCGAGGGGGCCCATATGGACGGTACCACTGGTGCGGGAGATAAGAATCGCACAGCCGAGGCGCCCCGCACATCGCGCACCGGGCCGCGTCACCGGTCGGCCAAGGCTCAGCAGATCTCCACGGCCACCGCGCAACGGCTTCCGGTCCGCGAGGGGGAGGACCTGTGGACCAGTGCGGAGCTGTCCGAGGTCCGTGGCCGGTTGCAGGCGGAGACGGGGGAGCTGACCGCCGAGATCGCGACGGCGGAGTCGCAGATCGCCGAGCGCATCAACGACGCCGCTGAGGGGGCCGGCGACGATCAGGCCGACGCCGGCGCCAAGACGTTCGAGCGTGAGCAGGCGATGGCGCTGACTTACAACGCCCGTGACCTGCTCGCCCAGAACGAACGCGCGATCATCCGGATCGATCAGGGCACCTACGGGGTGTGCGAGTCGTGCGGTCAGGCGATCGGTAAGGCGCGCCTGCAGGCGTTTCCGCGTGCGACCCTATGTGTGAGATGCAAACAGCGCGAGGAGCGTCGCTGAGCGACGCCATGAACCCAGAGCAGGAAGCCGCCGAACGACCGCGGCGCATCGGCGTGCTCGTCGCCGTCGCGGCGGCCGCCCTCGCCGCCGACGCGATCAGCAAGGTCATCGTCGTGGCGACGCTGCAGGACCGGCCGCCCGTCGAGCTGATCAACGGGCTGCTGACGTTGCGGGTGCTCCGTAACAGCGGTGCCGCCTTCAACATCGGCATCGGCATGACCTACGTCTTCACCGTGATCGCCACCGGCGTCGTCGTGGCGATCCTTCGGTACGCCCGGCGGCTGCGCAGCCTGCCGTGGGCCGTCACCCTCGGTCTCCTGCTCGGCGGGGCGCTGGGCAATCTGGCCGACCGCCTGCTGCGGTCCCCGGGTCCGCTGCGCGGGCACGTCGTCGACTGGATCGAGCTGCCGCACTGGCCCGTGTTCAACCTCGCCGACTCGGCGATCGTCTGCGGCGGGGCCCTGGCCGTGGTGCTGGCCTCGCGCGGGCTGCAGGTGGACGGCACCGTCTACCGCGACGAGAAGAAGGACGCGCGGGCCGGGCGTGACTCCGAGACCGGCGAGGGCGGCGCCTCGGCGGCGGACGGGTCAGGCCCTGACGCGCTCGCCTCCGGCACGACGAAGCCGGACGCGCCTGCCGAGCGCGCCTTCGGCACGACGAAGGCCGCCGGCGGAGCGAACGACGAGGGCGAGCGACCCAGCGGTCCGGCCGGCTCCGGCGGCGAAGACGACGCCGACGGCGGTCGCCTGGACGCCGAGAGCGCCTCCGACGGCGTCACCACCTCCGACGGCACCACCGCTTCGGGTGACGCCGTGACCGAGGGTGGCGCGCCGAAGGACAACGGCCGCGCGGCCGACGGGAGTTCCGTTCGGGACGCGAAGCACTGATGAGCGAGCATCGCAGCCTCCCCGTGCCCGACGGCCTGGAGGGAGAGCGCCTCGACGCTGCCCTGGCCCGGCTCTTCGGACTGTCGCGCAGCCGCGCGGCCGAGGTCATCGCGGCCGGTGACGTCCTCGTCGACGGGCATACCGCCGCCAAGTCCGACCGCATGCAGGCGGGCACCTGGCTCGAGGTGACCCTGCCCGCGCCGCCGGCCGCCCCGGCCCCGAAGGCGGAGCCGGTCCCGGGCATGACCATCCTGTACGAGGACGCCGACGTCGTCGTCGTCAACAAGCCGATCGGCGTCGCCGCCCATCCCACGACCGGCTGGACGGGCCCGACCGTGCTCGGCGGCCTGCTCGGCGCCGGGCACACGATCGCCACCAGCGGCGCCGCGGAGCGCCAGGGCATCGTGCACCGCCTCGACGCGAACACCACCGGGGCGATGGTGGTCGCCAAGAGTGAGATCGCCTACTCCCGGCTGAAGCGGGCGTTCAAGGACCGGACCGTCGACAAGCGCTACCACGCGCTCGTCCAGGGCCACCCGGACCCGCTGCGCGGCACCATCGACGCGCCGATCGACCGGCACCCCTCCGGCGACGGGCGGTGGGCCGTGGTGGCCGGAGGCCGCCCGTCCGTCACGCACTACGACACGATCGAGGCGTACCGGGCGGCCAGCCTGCTCGACATCAAGCTGGAGACCGGGCGTACCCACCAGATCCGCGTGCACATGTCCGCGGTGCGGCACCCGTGCGTCGGGGACTTCCTCTACGGCGCGGACCCCACCCTGTCCGCCCGGCTCGGGCTGACCCGGCAGTGGCTGCACGCCGTACGCCTCGGGTTCGAGCACCCGACGCAGGGGCACTGGGTGGAGTTCGAGAGCCCGTACCCGGACGACCTCGCGCATGCCCTGGACGTCGTGGCCGGCGAATCCTGAGCCCACCGCGCCGCGACTCCCGTCGCGGAGGCGCGTTCCCGCGCCCCCGGTCAGGGCGCCGCCCGCACCGCGGGTCGGTCGCTGCGGCCGTCGGCCCGGTGGGGACACGACCGTCGCCGAGCGGCGGACGCCCGGCCTGGCACGACCACCGGGCACAGGGGCGTCACCGGGCCGGAGGGTCGGCCGGCGGGATGGGCCAGCCGGCCGCGCCGAGCTCCCGGGAGATCCGGCGGGCGGCCTCCCGCACGGCGCCGGCGACGGTCTCGCCGGGGGGCCATTCGGGTATGGGGACGACCACGCTGATCGCGCCGACGACCGTCCGGTAGCCGTCGAAGATCGGCGCCGCCAGCCCGCACTCGCCGATGACGGCCTCCTCCTGTTCCGTGGCGAGGGCGTCGGCGCGTACGCGGTCGAGCCCTGCGCGGAACTCGGCCGGGTCGGTCACCGTGTCACGGGTCATGCTGCGCAATGGGCCGCCCGCCATGAGCGCCCGGGCCTGATCGGGCGCGTAGGCGAGGATCGCCTTGCCGAGTGCGCTGGCGTGCGCGGGGATGACGATGCCGACCTCCGGCATCTGCCGTGAGCCGTCCGGCCGCGGCTCGTGATGAACGATCATGACCTCGTCAGGGAGCAGCACCGCGGTGCGTACGGCGTGGCCGGTGGTCCGCGCGAGCTCGGCGGCCCAGGTGAGGCTGCGGGAACGCAGCTCCAGCGTGTCGAGGTAGACGTTGCCCAGCTTCAGCACGGCGGGGCCGAGACGGTAGCGGGCGGAGCCCTGCTCCTGCAGCACCAGGCCGTGCGTCTGGAGCGTCTTGATGATGCCGTGAACGGTCGACGGCGCCAGCTCCAGCCGGGCCGCGATCTCGGACAGGCTCAGGTGGCGCTCGGCTTGGAGCACCCCCAGGACCCGGATCGCCCGATCGACGGACTGGATCATCCGCGCCCTCTTCCGGTCGTCGCCCGGCCCGCCTGCCGATCGCACTTTACAACAGCGGGCCGACACCTTACATTCAGGCCATTCGGCATTATCGAATCATTTTCGTATATGTCGAATGACGGGTTCTCCCGGCCGACCTGACGCGTGAAGGAGCAGCCATGCCCGTTCGGCAACTGGTGAACGATCCGGCCGACCTGGTGCCGGAGGCGCTGCGGGGGTTCGCCCGCGCCCATCCGGAACTGGTCCGCTACCACGACGATCCGGCGTTCGTGGTGCGCGCCGGCGTGAGGGACGGCGCGAAGGTCGCCCTCGTATCGGGCGGCGGCTCCGGTCACGAGCCCCTGCACGTCGGCTTCGTCGGAGTGGGCATGCTCGACGCGGCGGTGCCCGGGGCGGTGTTCGCCAGCCCGACCGCGTACCAGATCAAGGCGGCGATCGAGGCCGCCGACAGCGGCCAGGGCGTGCTACTGATCGTGAAGAACTACACCGGCGACGTCCTGAACTTCCAGATCGCCGCCGAGTTGGCCGCCGACGAGGGCATCGAGACGCGGACCGTCCTCGTGGACGACGACCTGGCCACGGACGGGCAGGAGGAGGGCGGCCCGGGACGCCGGGGAACCGCCGCGGTCGTCGCCGTCGAGAAGATCTGCGGCGCCGCGGCCGAGCGCGGAGCCTCCCTGGCCGACCTCGCCGCGCTCGGCGAGCGGGTGACCGGATCGGCGCGCACCCTGGCCCTCGCTCTCGCGTCCTGCACGCAGCCGGGTCAGAGTCGGCCGTCGTTCGACCTGGCCGACGACGAGATCGAGTTCGGTGTGGGCATCCACGGGGAGCACGGGGTGGGCCGCAGGCCGTACGGGCCGGTCCGTGACCTCGTCGGCGAGCTCACCCGCCCGATCGCCAAGGCACTGGAACTCGGCCACGGCGACCCCGTGATCGCCATCGTCAACGGCCTCGGATCGACGCACGACCTGGAGCTGTCGGCGGTCCACGGCGAGCTGACCGCGATCCTGGACGACCTCGGCGTCGCGGTGATCCGGTCGCTCGTGGGCTCCTACGTGACGTCGCTCGACATGCGCGGTTGCTCGATCACGCTGGTACGCGCCGACGACGAACTGGTCGACCTGTGGGACGCGCCGGTCCGTACCCCGGCGCTGAGCTGGTGAGAGACGGGAGCATTGACATGGAGACCACCACCATCGACACCCGGGCCTGGATCGAGCGCTTCATCGCGGAGGTCGAACGCCGCGGCGCCGAGCTCACCGAACTGGACCGCCGGGCCGGCGACGGCGACTACGGCACGAACCTCGGCTCCGCCGTTCGCCGAGCCACGGCCAATCTGGAAACCGGCGTCGCGGACACGCCCGGCGCGGTCTTCACGGCCGTCGCGAACGCCTTCCTCAACACCGGTGGGACCAGCGGCCCGCTGTTCGGCATGTGGTTCCGGGAGTTCGCCAAGGCGCTCGGCCCCGAGATCACCACCGAGGCGCTGAGCGAGGCCGCACGGAACGCCGTGGCCGTCGTCCAGTGGCTCGGCAAGGCGGAGGTCGGGCACAAGACCATGGTGGACGCGATGGTGCCGGCGGCCCGGGTCCTCTCCGAGGCGGCGGAACGGGACGCCGATGTCGCCACCGCGCTCCGCGAGGCGGCGGCGGCCGCCCACGAGGGTGCCGCGTCCACCGAGGACCTGCTCGCCCGGCGCGGCAGGGCCAGTTACGTCGGCGAGCACGCGCGCGGCGTCGTTGACCCCGGCGCGCTGACCATCGCCTGGTTCTTCGACGCGGCGACCGCGTGAACGGAGTCGCGGCGGGCGGGTGACGCCGGTCGGGACGCGACCCGGCCGGCCGCCGGGAGAGCCGGCGGCCGGCCGCGGCCACCGCCGGCCACCGGCGGTCGCCGCCCGGTCCGGCGCCGAGACGTATGGGCGGGTGTTTGCCGGAAGAAGTGTGGTTCGTCCAAGTGGGGACGGGGGATCGGCCGAAACGTTCAGCGCCGGTTGCGCATGGCGGGAAACCCGGCACGATGCACCCCGTGAACGAGATGACGCAGCTCAACCTGGACGGTCGGCGGTTCGCCATGGTGAGCTCGACCGCGAGCCGGGTGGACCCCGACTCGCCCACGCGGTTCCTCTACCAGGAGGCGGACGGCGTGATCTGGGGCAGCTATGACGGTGACACGGTCGCGCACGGCAGGTTCGTCGGAACCCGCCGCCACGACGAGATCGAGCTCAGCTACGTCCACGTGACCAAGGACGGCGGGAGTCCGGTGGCGGGGCGCAGCACGAGCCGTATCGAGCCGCTGCCGGACGGGCGGTTCCGGCTGGTCGAGGAGTTCCAGTTCGACGGGGACGACACGCCCCAGGTCAGCGTGTGCGAGGAACTCCCCGCCTAGTAGGGCGTGTCCGGACGAAGATCTACCGGACACGCCCTAAGGCTCTCGCCGGGCGGGCTCGTTGGACAGGTCCTGCAGCCCGCCCAGGTCGGCACGTCCGGCGTCCGCGCGGACGAATCGCATGCTGCCCAGCGGCATCGGGCCGGTCTCGGCGGCGGGTGACGGGGCGGGCAGCGGCCGTTCGTCCGAGGGAAGGATGTAGGGGCGGCGCAGCACTTCGTCGAGGATGAACACCGTCTCGGTCGCCTTGACCGCGGGGATGCTCGCCAGCCGATGGGTGACGAGATGGTGCACGGTGGCCACGTCGCGGACCCTGATCTGGATCATCGCGTCGTGCTGGCCGGTGGTGATCGCGCAGTACTCCACCTCGGGCATGAGCGCCAGCTGGCTCCGGAACTGCCGCCACATCTGCTGGCGGACGGTGACGAAGACCAGCGCGCAGACGCCCAGCCCGGCGCGGACCGGGTCGACCTGGGCGGTGAATCGGACGATCACGCCGTTCGCGCGCAGCGCCTCGAACCGGGTGTAGGCGTTCGCGCGGGAGATGCCCACCCGCTGCGCGAGAGCGGAGATCGAGATCCTGCCGTCCTGCCGCAGGACGTCCAGTATCCGCAGGTTGATGACGTCCAGGTCGGTGGGGATTCGTCCAGGCCGCCACTCTTCAGTCGACGGTCCGTCCGACGTTTCGTCCATTGAGGCAGGCTCCCGAAGCAGTTCATCTCGACTTTTGCGGCGGTCGTGGACAGCTTGGGCACGACACTGCACTATCACTACCTAATCGTCTAGATGCTACCGAATGTCGCATTTGCCCTGACCTAAATCATCGGAGGCTGTACATGCCGAGCCTGCGCTCCGCGCCCCGGCGGGCGATCCTGCCCGTCCTCGTGGCGTCCGCGATCAGCCTGACCGCATGCTCCGGCGGCGGCTCCTCCTCCTCGTCCTCCTCGGGGTCCGGAGGCAAGGCGCTGGTCCTCGACACGTCCTTCAACCTGAAGACCGCCGACCCCGGCCGGATGTACGAGCAGACCGGCCTGCTGGTCGACCGGGCGCTCTACGACACGCTGCTGACCTTCACCGGATCCGACGTCAGCAAGCCGGTGCCCGCGCTGGCCGAGTCGTACCAGGAGTCCAAGGACGGCAAGACGCTGACGCTCAAGCTGCGGCAGGGGGCGACGTTCTCCGACGGCAGCCCCGTCACCGCCGACGACGTGGTGTTCTCCCTGAACCGGGTCCGCGACCTCAAGGGCAACCCGTCGTTCCTGCTGGACGGCGTGACCGTGAAGAAGGTCGACGACACGACCATCGAGCTGCACTCGGCGCAGCCGAACCCGGCGCTGCCGTTCATCCTGCCCAACCCGGCGCTCGGCATCGTCAACTCCAAGGTCGTCAAGGCCCACGGCGGCACCGAGGGCGCCGACGACAAGGCGGAGTCGTTCCTCAACGGCCAGTCGGCGGGCTCCGGCCCGTACGTCCTGGATTCGTTCAACGCCAGCACGCAGGTCGTGCTCAAGGCCAACGCCAAGTACTGGGGCACGACCAAGCCGACGTACGGCAAGGTGGTGATCCGCAACGTCCAGGCGCCGACGCAGAAGCTGAACGTGCAGCGTGGCGACAGCCAGATCGCGCTGGACCTCTCGCCCGACCAGGCCCAGGGGATCGGCGGCGGGCTGCAGGTCGCCAAGGGAGCCTCGGCCAACGTGCTCTTCCTGCTGGCCAACCACAGCAGCGCCGTCAGCAAGGTCACGTCCAACCCGAAGTTCGTCGAGGCCGTCCGCAAGGGCGTCGACTACCAGGGGCTGCTCCAGCTCGCCGGCGAGGGCTCGGTCCAGGCGGCCGGGATCGTCCCGTCGATGATCAACGGCGCGCTGCCCGCCGGCCAGGCGACCGGGCGCGACGTGGCCGGCGCCAAGGCGGCGCTCGCCGCGAGCGGCGTCCCGAACCCGAAGGTCAAGCTGGAGTTCCCGAGCGACTTCACGCTGAACGGGCTGTCGTTCCAGCCGCTCGCCGAGCGCATCCAGGCGAACCTGAAGGAGGTCGGCATCACCGTCGACCTGGCTCCCGCGCCGATCGCGACCGCGCTGCAGAACTACCGCGACGGCAAGGAGGAGATGGGCCTGTGGTGGTGGAGCCCGGACTACCCGGACGCCAGCGACTACCTCGCCTTCCTGCCCGGCAAGCTCATCGGCCTGCGCGCGGGCTGGAAGAAGGGCGACGACTCCGCACTGGAAAGCGCCGGTGACAAGGCCGCGCGGACCATCGGTGACGCTCGCGCACAGCAGTACCAGCAGATCCAGACGCAGCTGAACCAGAATGGTCCGATCGTTCCGCTGTTCCAGCCGAGCCAGCACGTGGTCAGCGCCGCCTCGGTGACCGGCGTGGCGCTGAACCCGGTGTGGACCATCGACCTCGCGGCGCTCGGCAGCAATTGACTGCTCCCCCTCCTGAAGGAGGGGGAGTCCCATCGGTCTTACGGCCGATCCGGTTTACGCCGGGTGCCTCGCGGCGCGGGGTTCCTGTTTCAGCGCCGACTGCGGAAGGGAGGCCCCTTGCCGTCTTACACCAGCTCCACAGGCATCACCGGGGTTGTGCCCGGTTACGGCTTGACCAGCCGCAAGGATGTTCTTGGCCGCGTTGATGTCCCGGTCGTGCCGGGTGCGGCAGCCCGGACACGTCCAGTGCCGGGTGGAAAGACTCAGCTTGGCCAGCAGGTGCCCGCAGGCCGAGCACGTCTTGGACGAGGGGCACCAGCGGTCAATGACCACCAGCGTGCGTCCGCCGCGTTCGGCCTTGTATTCGAGCTACCGACGGAACTCCCCCCATCCTGCATCGGATATGACGCGCGCCAGCTTGTGGTTCTTGACCATGTTCTTGATCGCGAGGTCTTCGATCACGATGGTGTCGGCCCTGCGGATCAGGTTGGTGCTGGTGCGGTGCAGGAAGTCGGCGCGGGCGTTGCGGACCTTGCGGTGGGCGCGGGCGACTTTGGCCTTGGCTTTGCGGCGGTTCATGCTCCCGCGCTGGCAGCGGGCCATGCGACGCTGGTAGCGGGCGAGGTTGCGGGCCTTGCGCTCCAGGTGTCGGGGGTTGGCGATGTGTTCCCCGTCAGAGGTGACCGCGAAGTCCTTCACGCCCAGATCGATGCCGATGGCGTGCCCGGCCGTCTCCAGCGGGTCGGGGGCGTCGGTGTCGATGGCGAACGTCACGTACCAGCGGCCGTCCGGATCCCGGGAGATGACGACCATGGTCGGGTTGAGCGTGGCGGGATCGACGTCCTCAAAAGACCACACGAACTTCAGCGGCGTAGTCGTCTTGGCCATGTACAGCTCGCCGTTCTTCATGCGGAACGCCGAGCGGGTGTAATGCGCGGTCTGCCGGGAGTTGCGGGTCTTAAAACGCGGATATTTGGCGCGGCCTGCGAAGAAGTTCGCGAACGCCGCGTGCTGATGCCGCAGCGGCACGGAGGACACCTCAGACAAGAACGCCAGGTCCTCGGTCTTCTTCCACGCGGTCAGCGCCGCGTCGGTCTGCTTGTAGGAGGTCTTCTGGCCCCGCTGGTGATACGCCGCGTGACGTTCGGCGAGGGTCTTGTTCCACACCAGGCGCACACATCCGAACGTGCGGTTGAACACCGCCGCTTGTTCGGGGTCCGGGTAGGCCCGGCACTTGTACGCCGTCCGCATGCGCGCGACCTTACAGCTAGCGTACGTATACGTAAGGCGGTTCGTCGAATTGCGGTGAATTCCGTTTTTGGGCCATCCCGGCTGGGCCGGGCCGGTCCTGGCGAAGTCCGAATTCCTCCGCGGCCTGACGGCCGCGGCGTCCTTCGGAGGTTCAGGTGAAGCACCAGCTGATCCGCTTTCTGGCCCGGCGGCTGGCGGTCTCCGTACTGCTGGCCGTCGGGGTCACGCTGGTCACCTTCACCCTCACCAACCTGGTGCCGGGTGACCCGGCCGCGGCCAACCTGGGGCAGCAGGCCCTCGGCAACCCGGCGATCGTGAAGCAGTTCCGCGAGCAGCACGGCCTGGACAAGCCGCTGCCGGTCCAGTACGTCACGTACCTGCGGAAGCTCGCCCACGGCGATCTCGGCGAGTCACAGCAGAGCCACCGCCCGGTCGACGCGGACCTGTCGGAGTTCGTGCCCGCGACGTTCGAGCTGGCCGGTGCGGCGCTGCTGCTGTCGCTCGTGGTCGGCGTCGCGTTCGGGGTGATCGCGGCGCTGCGCCGGGACCGGATCGTCGACCAGTTCCTGCGGGTGTTCAGCCTCGCCGGGGTGTCGGTGCCGACGTTCTGGCTGGCGCTGCTCGCGTTCTACTTCGTCTTCTACCGGCTGCGGCTGGCCCCCGGCTCCGGCCGCATCGCCCCCACCATGACACCGCCACCGCACGTCACCGGCCTGTACACGGTGGACGCGGCCCTGGCCGGCCAGTGGGACGTGTTCGCCAGTGCCGTCGGCCACCTGGCCCTGCCCGCGCTGGTGCTCGCCGCGTACACGATCGGGCTGCTGACCCGGTTCACCCGCTCGGCGGTGCTGGAGGTGCTCGGCCAGGACTACGTACGGGCGGCGCGTGCCAAGGGGCTGCCCGGACACGTGGTGCTGTTGCGGTACGTGCTGCGTGCCGCGCTGGTCCCGATCATCACGGTGGCCGGCCTGGCATTCGGCAGCCTGCTGTCCGGCACGGTGCTGGTGGAGTCGATCTTCGCCTGGCCCGGCATCGGGCAGTACGCGTACAAGAGCGCGACCAATCTCGACCTGCCCGCGGTCATGGGTGTCGGCCTCGTGGTCGGCGCGATCTACGTCGTGGTCAACCTCATCGTCGACGTGCTGTACGGCGTGATCGACCCGAGAGTGAGGAGCACATGATCCGCCGTCTTCCGGAGGCGTGGCGGAGGCCCCTCGCCGTGACCGGCCTGATCGTCACCATCGCGTGGCTGATCGTCGTGGTCGCGGCGCCGTTGCTCGCGCCGTACGACCCGCTCGCGCAGAAGTTCCCCCGGCTGAGCCCGCCCGGCGGCTCGCACTGGTTCGGCACCGACGACCTCGGCCGGGATGTCTTCAGCCGGGTGCTGTACGGCGCGCGGCTGTCGATCCCGCTGACCCTGCTGCTGGTGGTGCTGTCGGTGGTCATCGGTGGCCTGCTGGGCGCCTGCGCCGGCTACTTCGGCCGGTGGGTGGACGAAACGATCATGCGGGTGGCGGACCTGGTGTTCGCGTTCCCGACGGTGATCCTGGCGATGGCCGTGGCCGCGTCGCTGGGCGCCAGCCTGCGCAACGCGGTGCTGGCGGTCCTCGTCGTCTCCTGGCCGGCGTACGCGCGCGTCACCCGCGGTCTGGTGCTCGGCATCCGGTCCCGCGAGTTCGTGCTCAGCGGGCGGCTGCTCGGCTTCTCCGTGTGGCGCTCGCTCCGCACCGACGTGCTGCCCAACGTGACCGGCCCGGTCCTCGTGCTCGCCACCCTCGACATCGGCACCCAGTTGCTGCTGCTGTCCGGCCTGTCGTTCCTCGGCCTCGGCGCCAAACCGCCCACCGCGGAGTGGGGGGCGATGGTGGCGTCGGCCACGCAGGTGTTCGACAAGTGGTGGGTCGGGGTCTTCCCCGGACTGGCCATCCTCACGGTGGTGCTGGCGTTCAACTTCCTCGGCGACACCATGCGCGACGCGCTCGACCCGCGGACCGCCAGGGCGATCAAGGAGCGGGCGTTGTGACGATCCTGGCCATCGACGAACTCACCGTCGAACTGGGCGGCCGACGCCTCATCCGTGGCATCGACCTCGCCCTGGAGGCGGGGAAGGTGCACGGACTGGCGGGAGAGAGCGGCTCGGGCAAGACCATGACCGGCCTGGCCGTCCTCGGCCTTCTGCCGCACGGCGCGCGCACCGGTGGGACCATCTCGCTCGGCGGCACCGACCTGCTGACGCTCGCGCCGAAGGAGATGAACAAGCGGCGCGGCAGCGAGATCGGCATGGTGTTCCAGGACCCGTCGACCAGCCTGCACCCCATGCTCTCCGTCGGACGTCAGCTCACCGACCCCATCCGCCATCACCTGGGACTGGGCCGGCGCCAGGCACGGGAACGGGCCGCGGAACTCCTCGGCAAGGTCCGCATCCCCGACCCGGAGGGCGCGCTCGACCGGTACCCGCACCAGTTCTCCGGCGGAATGCGGCAGCGCATCGCGATCGCCATCGCGCTCGCCTGCGATCCGCGGGTGCTGATCGCCGACGAGCCGACGACGGCCCTGGACGTCACCGTGCAGGCCGGCATCCTCCGGCTGCTGCGCGGCCTCTGCGACGACCTGGGCCTCGCGGTGCTGCTCATCACCCACGACCTCGGCGTCATGTCGTCGGTCGCCGACGTGATCAGCGTGATGCGGGACGGCCGCCTCGTCGAGACCGGGCCGCGTGCGCGGGTCATGCGCGAGCCGGCCGACCCGTACACCCGTGCCCTGCTGGACGCCCTGCCCGACCGGAGCACCCCATGACTCTTCTGTCCGTCGAGGACCTGGTCGTCGACCACCGCACCCCCGGCCGGCCGCCGGTCCGGGCCGTCGCAGGGGCGAGCCTCACCGTCGCCCCGGGCGAGGTCGTCGGCCTGGTCGGCGAGTCCGGCTGCGGAAAGTCGACGCTCGCCCGCGCGATCTGCGGGATCACCGCTCCCTCCGCCGGTTCGGTCGCCTTCGAGGGCCGCCCGGTACGCCCGCTCGGCCTGCGCCGCCGCGACCCGGAGCTGACCCGGATCCAGATGGTGTTCCAAGACCCGTACGCCTCGCTCAACCCGCGCCGCCGCGTGGGGAGGCAGATCGCCGACGGGATCAGCGACAAGGCGACACCGGGCGAGCTCCTGGAGCGGGTCGGCCTCGACGCGGACATGGCCGGCCGCTACCCGCATGAGTTCTCCGGCGGCCAGCGGCAGCGCATCGCCATCGCCCGTGCCCTCGCCGCGCGGCCGTCCCTGCTGATCGGGGACGAGCCCATCTCGGCGCTGGACGCCTCCGCACAGGCGCAGGTCGCGGGGCTGATGCGGTCCCTCGCCGTCGAATCCGGCGCCGGGCTGCTGTTCATCAGCCACGACCTGTCGGTGGTACGGCTCATCGCGGACCGGATCGCGGTGATGTACCTCGGCAAGATCGTGGAGACCGGCCGCACCGCCGAGGTGTGGGACGACCCGAAGCACCCCTACACCCGGGCGCTGCTGGCCGCGATCCCCGCGCCGGACGGCTCCGGCACGCTGCCCGCCGAGCTCCCCGGCGACGTGCCGAACCCCGCGGCGCCGCCCTCCGGCTGCCGGTTCCACCCACGCTGCCCGAGCGCGATGGACGTCTGCTCCGTCCGGGAACCGGTGCAACTGGGCGGGGTGGCCTGCTGGCTCTACGACACAGCGGGTTCGAACACAGAGGGTTCGGCCACAGCGGGCTCGGACACAGCCGGCTCGGCCGCCGAGTGAGCGGAGAACGCCTGGACCGGCTCCGTGCCCTGCTCACCGCGCACGGCGTCGACGTACTCGTCCTGCGGCCGTCGTCGAACCTGCGATACCTCACCGGGGCGACGCTCCACGGGTTCCTCGTCGTCACGCCGGACGGCCCGCCGGTCCACGTCGCCGACGCGTTCGGCGAGGCGGTCTCGCGCATCCCCGCCGGTGCGCGGGTGGCGGTCGATCCGCAGATGCCGGCCCACGAGTTGCTCGCCCTGCAGGAGGCGCTCGGCCCGGAGACGCCGATCGCCTCCGCCGTGCCCCTGCTCGCGCCGCTGCGGATGCGCAAGTCCGCCGAGGAGATCGAGCTGATGGAACGCGCGGCGATCGCGGCCGACCGGGCGCTGGTCGCGGCGCGCGACCTCACCTGGTCCGGCACGACCGAGCGCGAGATGGCGCGGCGGCTGCGGATCCTGCTGCTCGAGAGCGGGCACGAGGAGATCATGTCCGTGGCCGTCGCGGCGGGGGAGAACTCGGCCGATCCCCACCACCGGCCGTCCGACCGGGTGATCAACCCCGGTGACGCCGTCCGGGTGAACCTCGGCGGCCGGTACGGCGGTCACTGCTCCGACACCGCGCGGATGTTCGTGGTGGCCGAGCCGCCGGAGGACTTCGAGGCGATGTACTCCGTCGTGCTCGCCGCCCAGACCGCCGCCTGCGAGGCGGTGCGCCCCGGCGTCACGGCCGCCGAGATCGACGCGATCGCCCGCGCGGTCATCGTCGACAGCGGGTACGGCGCGTTCATCCTCCACCGCACCGGCCACGGCATCGGCCTCGACGAGTACGAGCCGCCCTACCTCACGCCCGAGGACGGAACCGCCCTCGACGCGGGCATGACCATGTCGATCGGGCCCGGCGTCTACCTGCCCGAACTGTACGGCGCGCGCATCGAGGACGTGGTCGTCTGCACCGACATCGGCGCCCGCCGGCTCAACCAGACGCCCCGCCTGCTCTCCGTGGTCGACCTCTAGGGGCGCGGGGACTCACCCCCGGATGCCCCCCGGATCTCCCCGGCCGCTCGACGAGCGGAGCGGCGCAGGGTCCCGGCCGGAGGGACGGCCGCCTGCTGCAGGATCTCCGGCACCCGCAGCGGCCGCCGGACTCGCGAGACCGCCGTCATCCCGTTCAGACGCCGAGCGCGCGGAGGCCGGCGGCGACGGCGGCCGCGACCACCAGGACGACGAGGAACGGGGCGCGCAGCAGCAGCGCGACGACTGCGGCGCCCATGCCGGCCAGGCGGGGACCGTCCAATTCCAGGGCGCGGCCGTGCGCGAGGGTCTGCACGGCGACCAGCGCGGTCAGCAGCGCGACGGGGACGAGCGCGGTGAACCGCCGCACCCGCTCGTCGTCCAGCACACGTTGCGGGGCGACCAGCCCGGTGAGCTTGAGCGCGTAGCAGCCCAGCCCGGTCGCCACCACGGCGATCCAGACGGCCATGATCTTCCTCCTTCTAGACTTCCGAGAGTTCCCGGCGCTCGCCGTCCTGACGGGACGGGGGCGTCCGGCGCCGTACGATCCCGGCCAGCGCGGCGACGGCGGCGAGCATGACCGGCACGCCCGGGGGCACCAGTGGCGTGGTCGCGACCGCGATCGCCATCGCGAGCAGCGCGACGACGCGCTCGGTGCCCCCGGAGGTCAGCCGCGGCCACAGCAGGGCGAGGAACGCCGCCGGGCCGACCACGTCGAGGCCGTACGTCTCCGGGTTGCCCAGCCGGGCCGCGCCGAGCGCGCCGAGCAGGGTGGCGAGGTTCCAGGTGGTGTAGATGCTGATCGCGGTGGCCCAGAACCCCGCGCGGGCCGACTGTGGGCCCGGCTGCGCGGTGGCCACGGCCGTCGTCTCGTCGATGACGACGTGGGCGGTCAGCAACCGGCGCCATCCGCGTACGTCGAGCGTCCGCGCGAGCCGCAGGCCGTACAGGGCGTTCCGGCCGCCGAGCAGGACCGCGCCGACGGCCCCCGCGATCAGGTTGCCGCCGCCGGCGACCACTCCGATCAGCGCGAACTGCGACGCCCCTGAGAACGCCACGAGGCTCAGGACGCAGGTCTGCGCCACCCCCAGCCCGGCCGCGACCGACGCGGCCCCGAACGCCAGCCCCGACAGGCCGACGGCCAGGCCGACCCCCAGCCCGTCACGAACGGCGGAGCGTATGTCCGAATCCATATCCGCAGGTTAGGAGGCCCGGAGTGTGGTGGTCTTGCATGAAATTGCGGGGTCCGTTCCGTGTTGCCGCGTCAACGTGGACTTCGACTGGTTCGGGTTGTTGTCGTAGACCCACGACGGGTGCTGCCGATGACGGCCTCCTTCGCGGCCCGGGCGAGGGTGGCCTGGGTGGTCGCGGGGAGTCCGATGCGGTTCCAGTGGAAGATCACGTGTAGTGCGATCACCGCGCGTAGGCCTCGCGTGAGTTCGCCGTTTTCGCGCAGGGTTCGGAGTGCTCTGCCGGTGTCCTCGAACGCGGTGAGCCAGTCGCCCGTGATGGTGTCCGTGCGGGCGGTGCCGAGGAGGAGGTGGCGGACGTTGCTGGTGAAGGATGCCCACACCTGGGGGGCTGGGCCGGATGGTTGGCCGGGCAGCCCGGCGCGCTGCTCGGCGACACGTGCCCATACGTCGCCTTGCTCGTTCCAGTCCAGTCCTGCGGTCCGCATGAGCGCGGTGCACAGTACGAGCGAGTGTTCCCGCCGGTCGGCGGGGTCGTTGTGGAGGAAGGTGAGGAGGTGGCGGCTGTCGTGGTGGAACAGGGCGTGCGCGGCGTTCATGCTGTCGGGGCCGCCGAAGGCGTGGATTTCGGGTTCGTAGATGTCGTCGGTCCAGGTGACTCCGGCGGTGAGGAGCGGGTGCAGTGGGTCGCTGCGGTCGTGGTCGTGTGTCTTCTCGGTGAGGAGGTAGCGGACGCGCCAGCGGTGTTTGCGGATGAACCACCAGGAGGTGATGAGGCCGTAGGCCTCGGCGGCGGGCAGGACCGGTGCGAGGTGGCTGATGGCGTGGCGTTCACGCTGGTGAGGGTCCGAGCCGACGTAGGTGATGTTGACCTGTTTCCAAGGCGTCTCTTGCACGGTGGGCCTTTCGGTCAGCAGAGCAGGAGGCAGGAGTCCCACGACGTCGCCGTTGTTCCAGCGGCGGCCAGGGCGGCGCCGGCCGAGCCGTCGAGGAATCCGGCGGGTTCGTCCGCTGCGGCGATGGCTTGGTGGCGCCGGCGCAGCAGCGGTGTGAGGGGTATGGGGGTGAGGGCGTCGGCGGCGATCCGGCGTCCGGTTGCCAGGAGCCCAGCGGTTCCGTGGCACAGGCTGCGGTCGATGAGACGGGCTGTCTGCGCGGGGTCGTTCACGCAGCCGGTGAACGCGGTTTCGGCCTTGCGCCGACGGGCGGTGTCGTCGAGGGCGCGGGCGGCGAGTTGCTGGGCGCGGGCGATGCCGGGGGTGCCGTAGCACCAGGACGGCCGTAGCGGGCCTGGCTGGCTCGGCTCGCTGCGGCGCAGATCGTCGAGCGTGATGATCTCCGGCCACCAGGCGTCGCCGCCGGTCCGTTGTTCCCAGGCGTCCAGCCACTGGCAGATGCATGTGATCGCCTCCGTGTGCCCGTCGACGGTGACGCCATCGGACAGCGCGAGGCCGAGAAGGGCGAGCGGGCCGGTGATGCCATGCGCGATCCCGTGGTTGCTGTGGCCTCCGATCGGCGGCGGATGCTCATGGTTGGGGCCGGTCGGGCACCACCAGCCGGGAAGCCCGCCGATGGGCTCGGTGAGCCGGACCACGTAGACCAGCACGTCCCTGAGCAGATCGAGGTCGCCGATGCGGCGCAGAGCGACGCCGAGTCCGGTCAGCCCGCGTATCAGGTCGAATTCGGCGTAGTGCGGCCGGCGGCGTTCGTCGATGCGGCGGTGGGCGGCCTCCAGCCGGTGGCGTGTCACCGTCGCGGTCCCGGCAGCGGCGACCGCCCGCGCCTTGGCGAGGCTCGGATGGTCGGATCCGGCGAGGACGAAGGCGAGGGCGGGAGCGCCGTAGTAGAGGCTGGCGCCTCCGGCGATGCTGACGCCGTCGTCGACGGCCTGCTCCAGCGCAGCATACGCCGCTTCCCACCGGCCGGTCTCCAGGTAGAGGAGGGCGATGCCGGCCGCCCCGTCGGCAAGGGATTGTCCCGCCGTCATGGGGTCTTCCGGGCGAGATCGGTGTGGGCGATGGCGCGGGCCAGACGCAGGCAGTGCCGTTCGGAGGCGGTGTCGACGCCGATCATGCGGGCGTGGTGCAGGTGCAGCAGATCCGCGAGCACCTGGTCGGTATCGAGGCCGTCGCGGTCGGCCAGGGATCGGTAGGTGACCAGCGCCCCGGACAGGCCGTCGTCGCCGTAGGAGGCACGGGCGAGGGCGAGTTGGGCGGGCTGAAGGCGTGGACCGCTGCGGCGGGGAACGTGTTCGACGAGCCAGCGCAGACCCGCGCCGGTGAAGGCCTCGGCGATGGCGATCATCCCCGCGGCCGTGGCGGCGTGCCGGTCGCCGGACAGCCGGCGGAGGGCGGCGCGGGAGTCGGCGGCGAACACTGCCTCGGCGGCGGCGAGGGTCGGCCCGGTCCCGTGCCGGGTCTCGGGCCGGTACGTGTTCAGGGTGTAGTCGGCCAGCAGGCCATCGTCGTGCAGACGCTCCGCCCACCGGGCGAGGCATTGGGCAGCGTCGGTGAACGTGGCAGTGCGCAGCGGGATTCGCAGCCGCAGGTGGGGGGCCGGGTCGGGGTAGCGCAGGAACCACCAGCCTGCGGGCAGGGCCTCATCGGACTGTCCGGCCAGGCAGGCGAGGATGTCGTCGGACCGCCCGTAGAGGCGGGCGTCCAGCCAGGGCGAATGTCCGGGCCGGTGGTGAAGGGTGCTGGCGGGCCGTACGGCGCGTGGGGGCCGACGTGGCTGGGTGTGGGTGAGGGTGAGCAGGAGCTCGGCGGGTCTGCCGCCGATCCAGCCGGATGGGCTTGGGGCCTCGGTGAGGACGGCGTGTCCTTGCCGGTCCAGGTGGCTGCGCAGCACCGCCAGGTGGGCGGGCTCGTCCAGGTCGAGGCGTAGCCGCACATCGTCGTCGCCGATGAGCACCTGGCGCGGTAGCCGGTGGCGTTCGCGGTGTCGCTGCCAGGCGTCCCGCCACTGCGGCCACGTCGCGGTGCGGGCGGGGAGCATGGCCTGGCCGATGTTCCAGCGGGCCGGGTGCAGGATGGAGCGGCCCCGGCGCAGCCGTGGCAGGAACGGCAGATCACGAGCATGCCCCCAGTCGACCCTGCTGCACGGAGCCGTCCATGCCGTCCAGATCTCGGTCAGGAACCAGACGAGCGGCTGTTGAACGGTCGACAGCACACAGTTGAGCAGCAGCGGCTCGACCGGTCGGCCGGTGGCGGAAGACATCAGCCACAGCCGCTGCCCGTCGCCGACGACCGCCAGGTCCTCCAGCGTCTGTTGCGGGTCGGGGCAGAAGCCGCCGGCAGGTAGGACGGGCAGCAGTTCGGGCGTGCGAGCGACGGTGGCCAAGCGGGTCTCCAACGGAGGACCGGACAGCTGCACCGTGTCCGCGCCGGGCAGGGCGGTCGGCAGGCTCGCGTAGACGCGGCGGAAACGCTCAAGTTCGGCAGGGGCGAGCAGGTGCAGGAACCGGGCGGCCGCGACGCCGGCGTGGCGGGCCCCGCTCACCACCGTCAGCGTGAACGCACCCCGATCCAGATCATGGATGGTTTCGGCGGCGAGGGTGAACCGCAGTTCGGTGTGCGGGATCGGCGGCCGGTCATCATCGCCGCGCAGCCGGCCGATCAGTTCGTCATCGAGCACTACCTCGGCGCAACCGTCCAGGGCGGAGCGCTGGGCGAGTTCGGCGAGCACACCGTCGCGGGCGGTGAACACCGCCGGGTCACACCGGCGGGATGCGCCCCGGTATCCGGCGGGGAATCCCAGGACGCGCAGGATCTCGCGCAGCGGCACGGCCGCGCCCGGCCCCCACCGGTCGATGAACGCGCGATGGTAGGCGGTCCAGCCGGGCAGGTGTGGTGCCAGCGCGACGAGCGCGGACGCGGCCTTCCGCGCCTCATCGACGACTGCCGGGGGCAGCGTCACCGAGCAGTCGACCCGCAGATCGACCGCGATCTGCTCGCCGGGGTCGGGCAGGTCGCGGTGGCGGGTGAGGTGCGTGGTCGGGGCGGGTTCGGTCATCGGCGGCCGGACCGCTGACAGCAGTACTCCGGCGTGCACGAGTTCGGCAAGTAGCTGCTCGGCCGCCGCCACGCTGACGGGCAGCTTCTCGGCCATCTTCGCGGCGAGCTCGGTGAACATGATCGGAGAGCCGGCGGTCTCCACCGCCACCCGGACCGGTCCGGTCAGATCGATCTCGACATCCCATATCCGGCCGCCCTCGGCACGGGAGCAGGGCAGCACCCAGACTTCGCCGCGCCGATGCCCCAGCGAGTTCCTGACTACCGCGACTGCGCGGAGCGTGGCCAAATCCTGCTCGGCCGAGGCCGTGTGCTCGGCGATGAACTCCTCGTCGGGGCGGGCGACGGCGTTATGCCCCTCGCCCCAGCGGACCGCCGCGCGGGGACCAAGCTCAACTGGTGCCACCCCGGCGAAGTAGCCGAACGGGGTCGCGCGGGTCGTCCACCTCAGCAGGTATCGGACTGTCGTCTCCATCAGACGTCGCAGCCTGCGCGTCTCCGGCAGCTCGTCGGCCAGGGCGCGGGTGATCTGGCCGGCCAGCTGCGGCGCGGCGGTCGTGACAGCCGTTGCGAAAGCCGGGAGCGCCCACACCTGGCGCAGCCATTCCAGCCACTCCTTGGGCTGGTCGGCGGTCAGATCGGGCCAGGCGGGCAGGGGCAGGTCGTGGGGGTAGGCGGCGGCCCTGATTAACGCGGCGTCGGCGACGCGGAACATTGTTCTCACCGTTCCAGGGGCGGTAGGGAAGAAGAGGTCGGGCCCGGCCCCGCGAGAGGCCGGGCCCGACGGGTGGCGAGGGTCAGCCCGAGCAGGCGTCCGAGCCGGTGTTGCCCGATCCGCAGCCGTCGTCAGTGCTGGTGGCGTAGCCGCTCGCGGAGGGCCCGGCATCGACCAGGCGCAGGTTCAGCTGGGGTTCCATCACAGGGTTCCTTTCTCGGGGGTGAAGGCGAGGACGATGCGGCTGTGCCGCTTGTCCAGGACCGCCCCGTCCGGCAGGTCGCCGTCGGGGGTCGCCGCGGGCAGGACGTGCAGCACCGGCGAAGGGCTGTCCGCGTCCACCCACGCGCGCATGTGCTCGACCATCCGCCCGGCCGCCGCGGCGGCTTCGGATCCGTGGGCGTATGCGCCGAGGTCGAATCTCCGGTCGGTCCAGCGCAGCGCCGACCGGTAGGAGAACGTGCCGCCGTGTACGGCCGCGGGGGTGCCGAACCGCCAGGCCGGTGCGACGACGCCGGAGGTGACGGCCTCCTCCTGCGCCGTCAGCACCACGAACTCGCTCACCTCGCGCGCGAGGTGGGTCGCCAGCCACAGGTCCAGGTCGGACAGGACGGTGCGGGGCGGCAGGCTCAGCCCGGCCCACGCCTCCTGCCGGGGCTGGGTGAGCAGGTCCGTGATAGCAGCGGCGTCGACCTGCTGCCCTTCATCCAGCCGAAGGTGGACGCCGTCGGCGATGTCGACGTACCGCATCTCGTGGGCTCCGGTGCCCTGCATGGACACGAACCCGCACTGGCGGTGGCTCACGCTGTCCAGCCGGTCTCCGGAGCGTCGCAGCGCCCACGATCGGCTCATTCCGAACGTCCGCAGCGGCACGACGAGGACGCCGTCGTCGGTGAGCTGGTCGCGCCATGCTGGCGGGATGTCCCACGCGCCGGCCGTGACGATGATCAGGTCGTAGCGGCGGCCCGACTCGATCGGTTGCTCGGCGTCCGCGCATACCACAGTGACGTCGTTGTAACCCGCTGCCGCCAGGCAGGTGGCCGCCCGATCGGTCACGTCGGGGTCGATGTCGACGGTCGTGACCGATCCGGCCGGGCCGACGAGCTCCCGCACGAGTGAGGCGTTGTAGCCGCCGCTGCCGATCTCCAGTACGTGACGGCCTTCCAGGCCGTTGAGTGCGTCCGCTGCCTGACCGAGCATCTCCGCGATCAGGAACGGCGCTGACACCGAGCTGATGTTCTCCTCACCGCGTCGCTTGATGATGACCGCGGTGTTCTCGTACGCCTCCTCCATCGGGAGACCCGGGGCGTACAGCTCGCGGGGAACGGCCCGCATCGCCGCCTCCACGTCGGGGCGCAGCTTGAGGCCCTTCGCCGCATGATCGGCGGCCAGCCGGTCGACCATCTCGTGACGGAGGCTCTCGCTGCCCATGGTGCCGACGCTCATGACGGTGTCCTCTCCCGATGTGTGTGGGATGCCGCAGCTCGGGCGGTCCCTGGGTTTCGCGCGGGCCGCCGAGAGGTCGCAACGCCCGAAGGCCTCTCTCGGCGGTCCGCCGTCCTGGTACCGCCGGGCCCGTTCCCTCTCACGGACCCGGCGGCGGTCCCGGCCGTCTCAGCTCGGTCGGGACGTCTTGTGGTGGGCGGCCGGGGAGCGTGTGAACACACCGGACCGTCGCTCGACCCGGCGGCCCGTCTGGCCCGTACGGCCCTCATTGAGCAGGCGCCGGAAGTCCCCGATTTGTCGTTGAGGCTCATATGGCTGCCGCCTGGATCTCCCGGCACCGTTGCAGCAGGCGCGCGGGGTCGGGCTCGTCGATGATCACAGAGGCCCTCGTGAACGTGGCGAAAGCGGTGTAGGCGCCTCGCCAGCGTGACCACATCACCGCCCAGCCTCGGCAGGCCGCTTGAACCGCGGCAAGATCCTGAGGACTCGGGTCCGGGGTGACCATGCGCCGTGCCGGCTTGGCTGGCTGGCCCACGAGACGGATTCCCCGAATCATCGCTCGGCCCCGGCGGGCTCGTCGAGGAGGAGCACGTTTATGATCCGGCGGGCCGCCTCGTCGACGTCGTTCGCTGGCACCATCGGCTCGTACTCCGGGGGCGCGTCGCCGGTCGGCCCGGACCACACCCAGTGCCACCAGATGCTGACCTGGTGCTCGCGGAGCACGAGTGGCTGCTTCATCCGAGTGTCACGGGGGTTCTGGACCTCGACGCTTCCGTCTCGGCCAACGGTGATGTTCAAGCCCTGCCGCATGAGCAGCGGCGCGATCTCGAGCACCAGATCTCTGACGGTCTCGACCGAGGGTGAAGGATTCGTGTCCTGTGCGCACCCCTGGGTGTTCGTCGGAGTATGCATCGCCGCCGCCTCTCACACTCTGTGGTTGGAGATGTGCCGGGAGCTTAAGAGCGTCCGGAGATCGGACTGAAGATGTTTGCCACTGTTTGCCAACTGCTCTTGACAGGCTGTGCGAGCGGGCGGACTATCGGCTGGATCGGCAAACAGGGGCAACTCGGCAGACGGGAGCACGGCCATGCACCTACGGTTCCTCGGTAAAGAATCCTCACAGGGCGACAGCCCTACCCTGTACGCCACCGACCGAGAGAGCTACGTCGTCCAGGGATACCTCGTCACCGATCCAGAAGTCCTCGCCAAGCTGCAGATACCGGAGAGTGAGACGTGCGTCGAGATCTACGCGCGGCTGCTGTCGCACCTCGCCAAGGACGGCTTGCGCGGGACAATCACGAGTTGGCGGCCACCGATCGTCCACGTCAAGGCCAACGGGGATCTGATCGTCCAAGGCAAACGGGTCACCGATGCCGACGCCCTGGCACAGATTGCCCTACCAGCCGGCGAGGACTGCGTGGAGGTGACCACGGCGGCCTTGAGGTCTCTCATGGAGGAGAACGATCATGGGGTTGATGACTCCTGAGCAGCGCAACGAACTACTCGACACCTTCGCGAAAGACGCCTTCCACCTCGAACTGCGGGACGACTACCGGACGGCCTACGAGGAGGGGCCGGTCGCGAAATGGCTCCGTGGAGAGCCCGATGACTTCGCGTGGATGACCCCGTGGCTGGACCGCATTCGGCGTACCACCCAGGTTGGCAAGACGTTCCGGAGAGTGCGGGTCATCACCGAGCCGCTCAGCGACTACATCCGGTGGGAGCACAGCGTCACCCACCTCAATGTCGGCGCCGGTGAGGACATCCGCTGGCTACCCCGCCACCTCGTCCCGGAATGGATCAGCTTCCCCGCCGATGGCAACGACTGGTGGCTGCTCGATGACCGTCTTGTCACGGTCGGACACTTCGACGGCGACATGCGCGTCCTGGGCTCCGAACTAGTCACGGACCCTGCCGTCGTCGCCGACTGCATCCGGATCCGCGACCAACTGTGGTCGCTGGCCATCCCCCACCGCGAGTACCGGCCTGCCTGAGCCGCAGTGTCCAATCAGGCCCAGCAGGCACGCGAGGCACTCGGCGCCCGCCTGCGTGACCTCCGCAAGGACGCCGGGCTCACCGGGCGCGCGCTCGCCAACCTGACTCACTGGCAGCTGTCCAAGGTAAGCCGGATCGAGCACGGGCGGCGAAACGCCAGCGAGGACGATATCCGTGCGTGGTGCCTGCACTGCGGCGTCGAGGACCAGATCCCGGACCTGATCGCGACGGCCCGGAACGTCGAGGCGATGTGGCTGGACTGGCGGCGCACGCTCCGCACCGGCACCCGAGTTCGTCAGCAGCAGTCCATCAACCTGTACGAGAAGACACACCTGTTCCGCGTCTACGCGCCGAGCGTCGTCTGGGGAGCGTTGCAGACCGCCGAATACGCTGCGGCGATGCTCCGCCAGGTCATCGACTTCTACGAGATCCCCGACGACGTCGACGCCGGCGTAGCCGCCCGGATGGAGCGCCAGCAGTACCTGTACAAGGGCGACCGTCGCTTCAACGTGCTCCTCGGCGAGCAGGCCCTGCTGACTAACGTGGGCGACTCAGAGGTGATGCGCGGCCAGATGGACCGGCTCCTTGCCGTGCAGACGCTACCGCGGCTTAGCCTCGGCATCATTCCCGCCAGCGCGCAGATGGACATCTGGCCGCAGAACTCGTTCGTCATGTTCGACGACCGGGTCATGGTCGAGACGTACTCGGCAGAGATTACGATCAACCAGCCTCGAGAGATCGCCCTGTACACCAAGGCGTTCAGCTGGCTACGGCGGTCCGCTGTCTACGGCCAGACCGCCCGCGACCTGATCGACGCGGCGCTCATCTCCTGGGGCTGAGCACACCGATCAGGAACCCACCGGCAGAGCGATCGGTCTACGCCCGTCTTGGCGGAGGAGCTCCGTCGGGTGTCCGTGCAAGCTTCGGTAGCGGTAGCCGTGGACGGTTTTGACGGGCATGGTTCCGGGCCGCGGGCGAAGGCCACGCGTCCGGGACCGATCAGGTGGGGCGGCCGAGGAGGTAGGCGCCGGGTGGGACGCCGACGATTCGCTTGAAATGCCGGGTCAGGTGCGCCTGGTCGGTGAAGCCGAGGTCGGCGGCGATCTCGGCGGGGCGCCGGCCGGCGTCCAGGAGCGAGCGGGCCCGCTGAACGCGGAGGTTCGTCAGGTAGGCGTGCGGCGGCAGGCCGTACGCGGCGCGGAAGGCGCGCAGCAGGGCGAACCGTCCGGTGCCCACCATGGCGGCCAGGTCGTCGAGGGACGGCGGGTCGGGCAGCCGCTCGTGGAGGATCTCGCGGGCGGCGCGGACCGCGCGCGGAGGCGCGCCGTCGGGCATCGAGCGGGGCGGCCGGGCGGCGTGGCGGCGAAGGAGCCCGGCGAGGGCGTGGTGCAGCGTGGAGGAGGACGCGAGGGCGTCACCGGCCTCGGCGCTGCGGTGAACGGCGCGGAGCAGCCGGGCCGCTTCCGGGTCGTCCACCACTGTGTGGGGGAAGTAGGGCGTGCCGCCGGGAGCGCCCAGCTCGGCGGCGAGCTCCGCGACGACGTCCACAGTGGGGTACAGCACGCGGTAGCGCCAGCCCTCGGGGACGCCCGCGTGCCCGCCGTGCACGACCTCGGGGTTGAGCAGCGCGACCTGGCCGGCGGCGGCCCGCAGGAGCGACCCGGCGTGCTCGAACTCCTCCACTCCGGACTCGATGAGGGCCACGGTGTAGGTGGCGTGGGCGTGCCTGGCGTAGCGGTGGGTGACGTAGCGGGCGCTCAGCAGGTCGACACCCGGCTCCGCAGGGTGCCGCCGATAGTGCGCCACCTCCCGGCTCATGGCTCCGATGCTATCGACCGCGGCGTCGAGGGCGGCAGGACGGCGGGCAGGCCGAAGAGCGTGAACAGGCGCAGGTCGAAGAACATCGCGACGTGTGCGACGCCCTCGGGCGTGGGTGTGAGGACCTGCAGGGCGAACGCGTGGTGCGCCCCGTCGGCGGCGTGCATGTAGACGGCGAACGCCGGCTGGCCGTTGGCGCGTGTCTCCACGAGCCGCATCGCGCCGGGGGCGTCGGCCGGGCACTGCTTCTTGATCAGGCGGCCGATGTCCTCCCGGCCCTGGAACCAGGCGGTGAAGGGCGGCATCTCCCAGACGGCGTCGGCGGTGAGCAGCCGCTCGATGGCGGCGACGTCGTACTCCTCGAAGGCCTGGACGTAACGGGCGAGGAGCTCGCGCTGCTCCGGCGAGGCCGGCTCGGCCAGATCGTCCTGCGGGGGAGCGACCTCGTCGAGCCGGGCGCGGGCGCGCTGCAGGATGCTGTTGACCGCGGTGGTCGTCGTGTCGAGGGCCTCCGCCACCTCCGCGGCCCGCCACTTCAGCACGTCGCGCAGGATGAGGACCGCGCGATGCCGGGGCGGCAGATGCTGGAGGGCGGCGATCAGCGCGAGGCGGATGCTCTCCCGGGAGGCGACGATCGCCGCCGGGTCGGCGTGCTCGGCGCCGGCCATGGCGTCGGGAACGGGCTCCAGCCAGGGCACGTCGGACCGCTCGACCAGCGCGTCGTACGGGTCGGCGCTCGGGCTGCCGAGCCCGGTCGGGAGGGGCCGGCGACCTCGGCTCTCCAGGGCGGTGAGGCAGGTGCGGGTGGCGATCCGGTGCAGCCACGTGCGCAGCGACGACCGGCCCTCGAAGGAGTCGTACGAGCGCCAGGCCCGGATGTAGGTCTCCTGGACCTGGTCCTCGGCGTCGTGCACGGAGCCGAGCATGCGGTAGCAGTGCGCCAGCAGCTCACGGCGGTACGGAGCCGCCTCGCGCAGGAAGTCTTCCTTGACGGCGTTGTCCGTGCTCATGGTGCCCCCTCATCGTGCCGGGCGACCGGCGACCGTCCGCAGGCCGTTTTCCTTGTATACGGCACACCGCTGACAGAACGGCCGTGACCTGGAGCATGACCGGAGGTGAACGTTCCAACAGAGCGGCTCTCGTCTCATTGACCGAGACAAGGGTCCCGCAGGGTGGCATGCAGGGAATCGTCGCGGTTACCCTGGGCACGTGGATCGTCGCTATTTCGCGTTTATGCAGCCGGCTTCGGGTGAGCCGGTCGACGTGACCTGAGCGACGACCCCCGAGCCGGCCGAGGCAGAGCCCCAAGGGCTCTGCCTTTCGCGTTTTCCAGCGTGAGTGGGCGGCTCGGCTCCGGGCCCGCCCGGAGGGAGAGACCGATGGACCTGCACGATCCGGACCAGCCCGTGATGATCGCCGGCCCTGCCGCCGCGCCGGACGTCGCCGTGGTCAGCCTGCGCCGCCTGCACGGTCGCGTGGACGCGGCCGGCGAGCTGACGAGGGTGCGCCGCTCGTACCGGGGGCCGCTGCTGGTGGAGCCGTTCTCCGCGCGCGACCTCCCGGCCGTCGTGACGCACGCCGACGGCGTCATGGTCGGCGGGGCCTGGATGCAGGACTTCCAGCTCCTGCGAGCGGCGGCCCGTACCGGGCTCCCCGTCGTCGTGCAGCGGGCCACGGCCGCCACGCTGGAGGAGTGGCTGTCGGCGGCCGAGTACTGCGTGGCCGAGGGCAACCGCGACGTCGTCCTCTGCGAGACCGGCACCCGCACGCACCTGCCGCACGCCACCATCGATCTGGAGCTGGTCCGGGAGGCCGGGCGCCGCCGTCCGGTGTTCGTGGACGTCTCCGCCGCCCCGTACCTCGCGGTCGCGGCGCTGTCGGTGGGTGCGTGCGGGCTGTTCCTCGGCGAGGACGCCGAGCCGGACCTGGTGGCCGAGGTGCGCGCCAAGGCGGCCCTGCTCGGGCCGCTCGTCCGTGACGAGGAGCCGGAGACGATCCCCGACGCGCGCGCGGCGATCGACCGGATCGACGCGGCGCTGGCGACACTGCTGGAGCGCCGCGCCGAACTCGCGGCGACCGTGCAGCGGCTCAAGCCGGTCGGCGGATTCGCCGGCCGGGACCCGCGACGCGAACGCGAGATCGTCGAGGCCATGGCGCGGCGCGCCCCCCGGCTGGGCGCCGACCGGCTCGCCCGGATCATGACGGCCGTCATCGAGGCCGGTCTCGAGGCGTCCGAGGAACGCGACCTCTCCCCGGCCTGAGCGCTGATGGACCTCGGCCGGCGACCATGGCCGCGGTCGGATGCGTCGGCTGGTGACAATGGCCGGGAGTCGCAGGAGGACAGGACGGCGGTGAGGACGACCGCGTTCATGATGTCGCCCGCCCCGAGGAACAGGCCGACGCCGATCGCCCCGCCAATGGCGATCATCTCGACCTGCCGGTTGCCCAGGGAGTGGGCGTAACCGGCGTTCTCGTCCTCGGACGTCGTGTCCTGGTGATTCAGCATGTTCTTGCGAGGAACCCCGGGCCTTCAGGCCCGGGAGGAATCGCATCCCGACCTCTGCGGCGCGCAGCGCCGCAACAGCGTTCTGGAAGGCCGCCCGCTCCGCTCAGGCGGAGTGCTCCTGGTCGGTGCCTTGATGATCGGCAGCGGACGCGCTCGTACGAGGAGGCGAAGTGGGGACGGAGAGGGGGCGGAGGAGGCCGCCCCGCGGGTACGTGGGAGTGTCGCCAGGGAGTTCTTGAGTCCTCTGCGAATAGCGGGGGCTCAGTTCTTCAATTCGGTGACGTAAAGCGATGATATCGTCACGACTCGTGAAGGTCGTGGTCCAGGTCAAGCTGGCACCGACGCCTGTGCAGGCGGCGGCGCTCAAGCACACCCTGCGCACGGTCAACGAGGCCGCGTGCTGGGTGTCTGGTGTGGCGTTCGAGCGCGGGGTGCCCCGTGAGTACGAACTGCGTAAGCACACCTACGCCGAGCTCAGGAAGCGTGGTCTGGGTGCGCAGGCGGCGCAGCATGTGATCAAGAAGGTCCGGGACGCCTACACCAGCCTGCACGCCAACCTGCGGGCCGGGAACCTGGGCAAGAAGGGCTCCAAGCGGCGGGTCAAGGCCGAGTCCAAGCCGATCACCTTCCGACCTCAGGCCGCGCAGCCGTACGACGATCGGTGTCTCAGCTGGCAGTACGACGCCCAGACGGTGAGCATTTGGACGATGGCGGGCCGGTTGAAGGGCGTGCGGTTCGCTTGTTCACCGAGCGCGCTCAAGCAGCTGATCGCCGACCGTAAGGGTGAGTCGGATCTGGTCGAACGCGACGGCGTGTTCTACCTGGTCGCCACCTGTGAGGTGCCCGAGGCCGAGACCGGTGAGCCAGATGGGTTCATCGGGGTGGATCTGGGCATCGTCAACATCGCGACCACCTCCACCGGTTACCGGGCCGCCGGACGCAAAGTGAGCCGCTACCGCAGGCGGCAGCTCGCGCTGCGGGCCAAGCTGCAGAAGAAGGGCACCAAGTCCGCCAAACGCCTGTTGAGGAAGCAGCGCCGGAAGGAATCGCGGCGGGCCAAAGACATCAATCACTGTGTTTCCAAGACGATCGTGACCGAGGCTGAACGCACCGGACGCGGCATCTCCCTCGAACAGTTGACGGGGATCCGTGACCGGGTACGGCTCCGCAAGCCCCAACGGGTCGCGCTGCACTCCTGGGCCTTCGCCCAGCTCGCAGACTTCATCGTCTACAAGGCACGCCGAGCCGGTGTCCCGGTCGTGTTCGTCGACTCCGCCTACTCTTCCCAGCAGTGTGCCGAGTGCGGGCATGTCGACCGGCTCAATCGGGTTTCTCAAGCGTTGTTCATCTGCCGGGGCTGCGGCGTCGTTGCGCACGCGGACCGGAACGCTTCCCGTGTTCTGGCCCGAAGGGGCCAGGACGCGTGGGATGCGGGGCGGACGTCACACGTCCCGGCCACCAGCCTGCGAAGCTGACGGCCAAGACGCGGCGGATCACCTCCCAGCCAGTGAGGCTCCAGCTGCATGCTCGGTCCTTTGAGGACCGAGAAGCTGACTGCTGTCGACACACACTCCGAACTGCAGTGGTTTGTCGCTCCCCCAAAATCGCAATACGGCCACCGACCTTCAAAGCTCGCGGAGCGTGGTCGAGCCGCGACACGAAGTCGGTCGATTCCCCGCTGAAAATGAGGTAGACCCTGATAGGTGAGGCAGCCGTCGCCGACCGGCCCGCCGGCCGCGTACGGGTGCGCGTCGCCCGAAGGGGAGAGGCGTCGCCGACCGAAAACAGGTATAAACCGGACATCCGGAGTGTCGAGCCCCGGCGGTCCCGGTGGCACCGTTAGGCTCAGGGGACCCGGCTTCCGGCCGGCTCTCACCCCCAGACGACGACTTCCGACGCGGCGCGCGCCGTAGGTGCGCGGGGCGTCGCATGCCTGAAGGAGGCGCATCGCGCATGAGTGACTCGTTCGTGCATCTGCATGTGCACACCGAGTACTCCATGCTCGACGGAGCGGCCCGTCTCAAGGAGATGTTCGCCGAGGTCGAGCGGCAGAAGATGCCGGCCGTCGCGATGACCGACCACGGCAACACCCACGGTGCGTACGACTTCTACAAACAGGCCACCGCCGCCGGGGTGACCCCCATCGTGGGCATCGAGGCCTACGTCGCCCCGGAATCCCGGTTCCACAAGCAGCCGGTGCGCTGGGGCGAGCCCAGCCAGAAGGGCGACGACGTCTCCGGTGGCGGCCACTACACCCACAAGACGATCTGGGCGCGCAACGCCGAGGGCCTGCACAACCTGTTCAAGCTGACGAGCCGCGCCTACACCGAGGGGTTCATCCGCAAGTGGGCCCGGATGGACTTCGAGCTGCTGGCCGAGCACTCGGCCGGCCTGATGGCCACCACCGGCTGCCCCTCCGGCGAGGTCCAGACCCGGCTGCGCCTCGGCCACTTCGACAAGGCCCTGGAGGCCGCCGCCAAGTACCAGGAGCTGTTCGGCAAGGACAACTACTTCCTGGAGGTCATGGACCACGGTCTCGACATCGAGCGCCGGGTCCGCGACGGGCTCATCGAGATCAGCAAGAAGCTCGGCATCCCGCCCGTCGTCACCAACGACTCCCACTACACGCGCGAGTCCGAGGCGTCCGCCCACGACGCGCTGCTGTGCATCCAGACCGGCAAGCAGCTGTCCGATCCGGGCCGCTTCAAGTTCGACGGCTCCGGCTACTACCTCAAGACCGCCGACGAGATGCGGGCGATCGACACCTCCGACATCTGGGCCGAGGGCTGCCGCAACACCCTCCTCGTCGCCGAGCGCGTCGATGCGTCCGGCATGTTCGAGTTCCGCAATCTCATGCCGCGCTTCCCGGTGCCGGAGGGCGAGAGCGAGGAGTCGTGGTTCCGCAAAGAGGTCTGGCGGGGCATGGAGCGGCGCTTTCCCGAAGGCATCGACGAGGAGCACCGCAAGCAGGCCGAGTACGAGATGGACGTCATCTGCCAGATGGGGTTCCCGTCGTACTTCCTCGTCGTCGCCGACTTCATCATGTGGTCGAAGAACAACGGCATCGCGGTCGGCCCGGGCCGTGGCTCGGCGGCCGGGTCGCTCGTCGCGTACGCGATGGGCATCACCGACCTGGACCCGCTCCCGCACGGACTGATCTTCGAGCGGTTCCTCAACCCCGACCGCGTGTCCATGCCCGATATCGACGTCGACTTCGACGAGCGTGGGCGGGCCGACGCCATCCGCTACGTCACCGAGAAGTGGGGCGCCGACAAGGTCTCCATGATCGCCACCTTCGGCACCATTAAGGCGAAGGCTGCGATCAAGGACGCGGGTCGCGTCCTCGGCTTCCCGTACGCCCTGGGCGACCGCATCTCCAAGGCGTTCCCGCCCGCCGTCATGGGCAAGGACATCCCGCTGTCGGGGATCTTCGACGACAAGCACCCGCGGTACGGCGAGGCCGGCGAGCTGCGCAAGCTGTACGAGGAAGAGACCGACGTCAAGCAGATCATGGATCTGGCGCAGGGCCTCGAGGGCCTGATCCGCCAGACCGGCGTGCACGCCGCCGGTGTGATCATGTCGGCGGAGCCGCTGACCGACCACATCCCGATCATGCGCCGTGACTCCGACGGCGTGATCATCACGCAGTTCGACTACCCGACCTGCGAGACGCTCGGCCTGCTGAAGATGGACTTCCTGGGCCTGCGCAACCTGACGATCATGCAGGACGCGCTGAAGGCCATCAAGGCCAACAAGGGCGTCGAGCTCGACCTGCTGAAGCTTCCGCTGGACAACAAGAAGGCGTACGAGCTGCTGGCCCGCGGCGACACGCTCGGCATCTTCCAGCTGGACGGCGGCGGCATGCGTTCGCTGCTGCGGCTGATGCGCCCCGACAACTTCGAGGACATCTCCGCGGCCCTCGCGCTGTACCGCCCCGGCCCGATGGGCGCGAACTCCCACACCAACTACGCGCTCCGCAAGAACGGCCAGCAGCCGATCACCCCGATCCACGAGAAGCTGGAAGAACCGCTCAAGGACATCCTCGACACGACCTACGGCCTGATCGTCTATCAGGAGCAGGTCATGGCCATCGCGCAGAAGGTCGCGGGCTACAGCCTCGGCCAGGCGGACCTGCTCCGCCGCGCGATGGGCAAGAAGAAGAAGTCGGAGCTGGACAAGCAGTACGCCACCTTCGAGTCCGGCATGCAGGAGCGCGGTTACCCCGCCGCGGCGATCAAGGCGCTGTGGGACATCCTGCTGCCCTTCTCCGACTACGCCTTCAACAAGGCGCACACCGCCGGGTACGGTCTGGTCTCGTACTGGACGGCCTACCTCAAGTCCAACTACCCCGCCGAGTACATGGCGGCGCTGCTCACCTCGGTCAAGGACGACAAGGACAAGAGCGCGCTCTACCTCAACGAGTGCCGCCGCATGGGCATCAAGGTGCTCACGCCCGACGTCAACGAGTCCGACTCCGACTTCACGCCGAAGGGCGACACCGAGATCCTGTTCGGCCTGTCCGCGATCCGCAACGTCGGCGAGAACGTCGTCGACGCGATCGTCAAGGCCCGCAACGAGAAGGGCCGCTTCACCGACTTCCAGGACTTCCTGCGCAAGGTGCCGCCGCAGGTCTGCAACAAGCGGGTCGTCGAGTCCCTGGTCAAGGCGGGCGCCTTCGACAGCCGCGGGCACGAGCGGAAGAGCCTGGTCATGGTCCACGAGCAGGCCATCGACGCGATCATCGACATCAAGCGCAACGAGGCGATCGGGCAGGACTCCCTGTTCGGCGGGGGCGAAGACGCGGTGGACACGACGTTCGACATCGCCATCCCGGACGGGGAGTGGGACAAGACCACCCTGCTCGCCTTCGAGCGGGAGATGCTCGGCCTCTACGTCTCCGACCACCCGCTGCTCGGCATCGAGCACATCCTGTCCGCGAACGTCGACTGCTCGATCGCCGCCCTCACCGCCGACGAGCGGGCGGACGGCCAGATCGTCACCGTCGGCGGCCTGGTGTCGGGCCTGCAGCGCAAGGTCACCAAGAAGGGCGACTCCTGGGCGCTGACCACCCTCGAGGACCTCGAGGGCGCGATCGAGCTGATGATCTTCCCGTCGGCGTACCAGCTGTGCTCGACGCTGCTGGCCGAGGACGCCATCCTCGTCGTCAAGGCACGCCTCGACAAGCGCGAGGACACCCCGAAGCTGATCGCCATGGAGGTCACCCAGCCGGACCTCACGGTGAGCGACTCCGGTAGGCCGCTCACCGTCTCGATGCCGGTGACCCGGGTGACCCCGCCGGTCGTGCAGAGCCTGAGGGAGGTGCTGGGCGCCCACCCCGGTCAGACCGAGGTCCACCTGCAGTTGCAGAACGGCCCCCGGACCACCGTCGTCCGTCTCGACGACAGGCTCCGGGTCACGGCCTCCCCGGCGCTGATGGGCGACCTCAAGCAGCTCCTCGGCCCCACCTGCCTGGTCTGATCGGCCGGCCCGCCCCAGCGGCGGGCCCCCGCGGCCTCGTCACGGCGGGGGGCGGTGGCCCGGACGCAACAGGCCGTCCGGGTCCCACGCCGCGCGTCACAGCCGGGGCGCGACAGGTCGTCCGGGTCCCATGCCGCGCGTCACAGCGGGGGCGCGACAGGCCGTCCGGGCCGTTGCGTGGCTTCGTCACAGTGGGGGGATGTGGTGGCCCGGGCGGAAGAGGTCGTCCGGGTCCCAGGTCTTCTTCACCCGGGCCAGGCGCGCGTGGTTCTCTGGCGTGTACGCGGTCGCGGTCCGGTCCGGGTCGGCCAGGAAGTTCAGGAAGGACCCGCCGGTGGCGTGCGGCCGCAGCCGGCCGGCCAGGCCGTCGACGGCCGCGTCGACGCGGGACCGCTCGGCCGGGTCGCCGTACCCGGTGCCGCCGGGCCCGTACGGTGCGCTCGCGAGCACCGAGAACGGCACGTCGCGGTGGCCCACCGGCCCGGCGTCCGGCGCGGGCCGCGCCATCGCGCCGGCCCAGTGCCGGACCTCGACCGCCGGTGCCGGCGTTCCGCCGAACACCGCGTCCGGCAGCGCTTCGAGCACCGCGCCGGGGAGGTCGCGGAACAGGTCGATGTGCTGGCGGACCGCCATCGGAGGCGGCGGCGACCCGGAGATCGCCGTGCTCGCCTCCCCGAACGTCATCGCCCGGAAACCGTCGACCAGCGGCGGCCCCGCCGCCTCCAGCAGCGGATCGAGTCGCAGCTCGGCCTCCTCGTACGCGCCCAGGTGGAACACCCGGACGCCGACGACCGGCCGGCCGCGTACCGCGTCGGGGAGCCCCGGAGCGTCCGGCATCCGCATCAGCACCACGGCGGTGTTCAGCTCGTCGGGCTCATCGGCCGCCCACTCCCGGTAGCGGGCGAGCGTGTCGGCGGCACGCTCGGCGTCGTAGAGGGAGAGGCCCGCGAACACCCGGCCGACGCGGTGCAACCGCACCTCCAGCGCGGTGACCACGCCGAAGTTCCCGCCTCCGCCGCGCAGCGCCCAGAGCAGGTCGGCGTGGTGGTCCGCGTCCGCCGTGACGTGCTCGCCCTCGGCGGTGACCACGTCGGCTCGCACCAGGCCGTCGGCGGCGAAACCGAATTTGCGGGACGGCCACCCCGCCCCGCCACCGAGCGTGTACCCCGTCACGCCGACGAACGGGCTGCCCGACACCGGCACGAGGCCGTACGGCGCGGCGGCGGCGATCACGTCCGACCAGCGCGCGCCGGGGCCGACCCGGGCGACGCCCCGGTACGGGTGGACCCGGACGTCCGCCATCCGTGACGTCTTGAGCAGGAGGCCGCCGTCGGCGGGCACGATCGTGCCGTGCCCGGTGGCCTGGACGGCGAACGGCAGGCCGTGCTCGCGTGCGGTGACGACCGCGGCGCGTACGTCGTCGGGACAGGTCGCCTCGGCGACGATCAGCGGGTGCGGGTCGACCCGGAGGTTCCAGGCCGTCCGCGCCTCGTCGTACGCCGCGTCGCCGGGCAGGTGCACCGGTCCGGCGAAGGCCTCACGCAGCGTGCGCGCGATGCGTTCCGCGGTCGTCGCAGTCAACGTCATGTCGTTCGCTCCCCGGGAGTGTCGGCCGTCACCGGCGTGACGGCGGCCGTCATCGGTCGTCTCCGATGCTCGCCGCCCAGCCGCCCCGCCGTCGTCGGCCGGGGGACGGCACTCGCGCTGCCCCATGCGGCGCAGCGACGGCCCACGTACTCCCGGGGGAGTAGCGCGCGGCTCCGCTTCTCGGAGGAGCCGCGGGGCGACGTCCGCGGTTTAAGCTGCCCGAATGGGGATCCAGCACCGGCTGCGTCCGCCGGCCTCCGATCTGATCGTCTCGACCGCCGTGGCCGCCGTCGCCCTGATCGGCGCCGCGATCGCGCCTCCCGGGCGTACCGGCCTGGACGCCCTCGGCTACCTGCTCCTACTGTCCGGGTCGGCCGCGCTCTTCGTACGCCGCCGGTGGCCGGTCGCCGTCCTCCTCGTCACCACCACGTGCGTTCTCGTCTACCTCGTCCGCGGATATCCGGGCATCGCAGCCGCCGAGCCGGTGATGGTGGCACTGTTCACCGCGTCCCGCGCCGGACACCGGGCCGCCGCCCCGGCGCCCATGGTCGCCCTCGTCATCGTCGTGATCACGGACCTGACGCTGCACCACGGGGAACCATTCCGGCAGGTGCTCCAGGACCGGTTCCTGCTCGCCGGCTGGCTGGTCGCCAGCGTGATGATGGGCGGGGCCATCCGGCAGTGGGACGCCTACGTTCGCGAGGCACAGCAGCGGGCGGCGGAGGCCGAGCGCACCCGGGAGGAGATGGCGCTGCGCCGCGCCGGCGAGGAACGCCTGCGCATCGCCCGCGAACTGCATGACTCGCTCACCCACAGCATCTCCATCGTGAAGGTCCAGGTCGGCGTGGCGATCCACCTCGCCCGCAAACGCGGCGAGGACGTCCCAGAGGCGCTGCTGGCCATCCAGGAGGCCAGTGGCGAGGCGATGCGCGAGCTGCGAGCGACGCTCGAGGTGCTGCGCGAGTCCGACGGCGAGACCAACGGCAGCGGACTGGACCGGCTGCCGCAGCTCCTGCGGCGCGCCTGCTCCGCCGGCCTGCAGGCCGACCTGACCATCGTGGGCCGGACCCGCGAACTTCCATCCGCCGTCGACCGCGCGGCGTACCGCATCGTGCAGGAGGCGCTGACCAACGTCGCCCGGCACGCCGGCGCCGCGTCCGCGTCGGTGTGCCTCGACTACGGCGCGGACACGCTCACCGTCCAGATCGACGACGACGGCACGGCCCGGCCCGGGACGACCCCGACGCCCGGCGTCGGCCTGACCGGCATGCGGGAACGGGTCACCGCCCTCGCGGGGCGGCTCAGCGCCGCGCCCCGCCCGGAAGGGGGATTCACCGTACGCGCCGAGCTCCCCCTGAGCGAGCCGCCTGAACACCCGGCGGACGGCGCCGCTTCCGGGCCAACGCCCGTCGCCGCCGGCACCGGGGCCGGGAGTGCCGCCGGGGTCCGGCGGGAGGCGCCGTGATCCGGGTGCTGCTCGCCGACGACCAGGCGCTCATCCGTGCGGGATTCCGCGCCCTTCTCCAGGCCGAGGACGACATCGAGGTCGTCGGCGAGGCGGCGAACGGCGAAGAGGCCGTCGCACTCGCCCTCCGGCACGGGCCCGATGTCGCCCTCGTCGACGTTCAGATGCCCGTGGTCGACGGCATCCAGGCAACCCGCCGGATCACGGCCGACGAGCGCCTGGCCGGCGTCCACGTCGTGATGCTGACCAACTACGGGTTCGACGAGTACGTCTTCGACGCGCTGCGCGCGGGCGCGTGCGGCTTCCTCGTCAAGGACACCGAACCGGCCGACCTGCTGCACGGCGTCCGCGTCGCCGCTCGCGGCGACGCGCTGCTCGCACCGGCCATCACCCGCAGGCTGATCAGGGAGTTCGTATCCCGGCGCCCGCGCATCTCCACGCCGGACGCGCTCGCCGCCCTCACCAACCGGGAGCGGGAGGTGACGGCGCTGGTCGCCCGCGGCCTGTCCAACGACGAGATCGCCGCGCACATGGTGATCAGCCCGACCACGGCGAAGACGCATGTCAGCCGCGCCATGACCAAGCTGCGCACGCGTGACCGCGCCCAGCTCGTCGTCCTGGCCTACGAGTCCGGCCTCGTGACAGCCGGCGACGCCGCCGTCCGCCCGTGGGACCCGGACGGCTGACGGACACGGCGGGACCGGACCGCCGACGCGTCGGGGCGGACGGCCGGGGGAGACGCCCGGTGGGGTCGCCGAGGCGTGGAAGGTCCCTGCGGCGGACGGCCGGAGGCGCGGCGGGAGTCAGGTCGCGGAGGCGCCGAACGTTCTGCGGTAGGTGGCCGGGGAGACGCCTACGGCGGCATGCAGATGCTGGCGCAACGATACGGCCGTGCCCAGGCCGGCGCGCGCGGCCACCTGGTCGATCGGCAGGTCGGTGGTCTCCAGCAGCCGCCGGGCCTCCTCGATCCGCTGCCGGACCAGCCACTGCGCCGGGCTGAGCCCCGTCTCCGCGCGGAACCGCCGGGTGAACGTCCGTACGCTCATGCCCGCTCGGCGGGAGAGCCGTGCCAGGTCGAGCGGCTCGTGCAGCCGCTCGAGCGCCCAGGCGCGGGTCTCCGCCGTCGAGGATCCCGCGGGCTCCGGCAGCGGCCGCTCGATGAACTGCGACTGGCCGCCCTCCCGCCACGGCGGCATGACCGAGCGCCGGGCCGCGCGATTGGCGACGGCGCTGCCGTGGTCGCGGCGGATGACGTGCAGGCACAGGTCCACTCCAGCACCCACCCCGGCCGAGGTCAGCACGTCGCCGTCGTCGACGAACAGGACGCCGGGGTCGAGTCGTACCGTCGGATACAGCGCGCGGAACCGCTCGACGTGCAACCAGTGCGTCGTCGCCGGGCGGCCGTCCAGCAGGCCCGCGGCGGCCAGCACGAACGCGCCCGTGCAGATCGACATCACCCGCGTGCCCGGTCGCCGCCGGGCGAGCGCGTCGGCCACCGATGACTCGAGGACGCCCTCCTCCAGGGCCGTGCCGCCGTGCACACCCGGGATCACGATGGTGTCGCCGGTGGCGAGGATCTGCGGGCCGTGGTCGGGGACGGCGGCGAACCCGGCCGACGTGCGCACCGGCCCGCCGTCCGGGGTGCAGACGCGGACCCGGTAGAGAGGCCGCCCGGCGGTGTCGCGTGCCGCGCCGAAGATCTGCGCGGGCACGCCGAGGTCGAACGCGACCACGTCGTCGAGGGCGAGGACGACCACCTCGTGAGGCATGGCCCGATTCTTTCACATGTTGGCCTTCGGGCCACTCGCAGCCGGAGGCCGTGACGGCGAGACTCCCTCAGGTGACCCAGACACTTCCCGACACTCCGGCCCGAACCAGCCCGCGTCTGCACCGCGCCTGGATCGTCGCCGCGGTGACGCTGGTCGCTCTCGTCGGGGCGGCCGGATTCCGCGCGACGCCCGGCGTCCTCATCGACCCGCTGCGCGCCGAGTTCGGCTGGCCGCGCGGCACGATCGCCTCGGCCGTCTCCGTCAACCTCCTCCTGTACGGCCTCACGTCGCCGTTCGCGGCCGCTCTGATGGACCGGTTCGGCATCCGCAGGGTGGTCTCGGGAGCGCTCGTGCTCGTGGCGGCGGGCAGCGGCCTGACCGTCTTCATGACGGCGTCCTGGCAGCTCGTCGCCTGCTGGGGCGTGCTCATCGGCCTCGGCACCGGGTCGATGGCCATGGCGTTCGTCGCCACCGTGACCAGCCGGTGGTTCGTCAAGCGCCGGGGCATCGTGACCGGTGTGCTCACCGCGGGCGGCGCGGCCGGGCAGTTGGTGTTCCTGCCGGTCCTGGCCCACCTGACCCACATGTACGGCTGGCGGTCCGCGGCCCTCACGGTCTGTGTCACCGCGCTCGCCGTCGTCCCGCTCGTCGCGCTCCTCCTGCGCGACCACCCGTCCGACGTCGGGCTCCCGCCGTACGGCGCGACCGAGCCGGTGCCGAAGCCGCACAACGAGGGCGCCGCGCGCCGGGCGCTCGGCGCCCTCGCGACCGCTGTCCGGACCCCGGTCTTCTGGCTGCTCGCGGGCGGTTTCGCGATTTGCGGCGCCTCCACCAACGGCCTCGTCGGCACGCACTTCATCCCGGCCGCCCACGACCACGGGATGCCGGAGACCACGGCGGCGAGCCTGCTCGCGCTCGTCGGCATCTTCGACGTGGCCGGCACGATCTTCTCCGGCTGGCTCACCGACCGGGTCGACTCCCGGGTGCTGCTCGGCGTCTACTACTTCCTGCGCGGCTGCTCGCTGCTGGTCCTGCCGAGCCTGTTCGCCCGGACCGCGCACCCGAGCATGCTGGTGTTCGTCATCTTCTACGGCCTGGACTGGGTGGCGACGGTGCCGCCCACGGTCGCCCTGTGCCGCGAGCATTTCGGCCTGACCGGCCCGATCGTTTTCGGCTGGGTCTTCGCCTCCCATCAGATCGGCGCTGCTGCCGCCGCCGTCACGGCAGGCATCATCCGCGACCACCTGGGCGACTACGCGGCCGCCTGGTACGGCGCGGGCGTCCTCTGCCTGCTCGCCGCTCTCCTGTCGATCCGGATCAAGAGGCGCGTTATGACTGGTTAAAACGCTTTGCTTGGTGTTTACCGAAGCGTCGTGCGGGCCGCCTACAGTTCCGGGCGTGCCCGAGACACTGGCCGAGGAGCTGCTGCTTCTCGCCTATGACCTGCGCGGCAAGTGCCGCATCGGCCCCGTCGAGTTGGACTGCGGGGTCGGCGGCGCGATGCTGTCGGACCTCCGGCTCGCCGGCCGGCTGCGGCTGAACGGCGCGGCGCTGGCCGTCGCCGACCCCGAACCCGTCGGCGACCCGGTCCTCGACGGCCTGCTCACCGACATCGCGACCTCGCCGCGCAACCGTACGCCCCAGGAGTGGGTGACGCGCCTGCGCGCGACGGACCACCAGCGGCGCCTGCTGGCACGCCTGGCCGATCGTGGCCAGGTCGCGGTCGACCGTCACCGTACGCTCGGCGTGTTCGTCGAGACCCGCTACCCCGTGCGGGACATCGTGGGGCTGTGGGAGGCGCAGCAGCGGGTGGTCGCCGCCGTCACGACGGGCGCGGCACCCGCCGACGCCCGTACGCTCGCCCTCGGAGCGCTCGTGGCGGCCTCGGGACTGGGCAAGGCGGTCTTCGCGACCTCCGGGAACTGGCGGATCCTCCGCGACCGGATGCGCGAGATGGCGGCCGGCGACTGGGTCGCCACCGCCGTGCGCGGGGCCCTCGCGGCCGAGCACCGCAGCGTGTCCGCCTGACCGATGCTCGCCGCCGAGAGGCTCCGGCTGTCAGCCGGTGAAGGCCAGGGCGTCGATCTCGACCAGCATCGACTCCTGCGGCAGGCCGACGAAGACGGTGGTCCGGCAGGGGAGCACCCCACCCGGGCAGTTCGCCTTGACGAACTCGCCGTACGCCTCGTTCATGGCGGCGAAGTCGTCGCGGTCGGTGAGGTAGACGCGGAACATCACGACGTCCTCGACGCTCGCGCCCCCGGCCTCGAGGATCGCCTTGACGTTCTCCAGGGTCCGCGTGGTCTGCGCCTTCACATCGCCCGGGTGGACGTACTCGCCGGACGCCGGGTCCTGCGGGCCCTGCCCCGACACCTGGACGAGCGGTCCCCGGCGCACCCCCTGGGAGAACACCCACGCCGGGGCGGGCGCGCCCTCGCTCCGGATCTCGATCTTGTCAGCCATGGCCGTTCCCTTCGATCTCGGTGTATCCGCAGTCGGCGGAGATGGTGCGGGCGGTCGTGAGCAGCTCGGGAAGCAGGTCGAGCACCTCGGCGCGGCTCAGTAGGACGTGCGGTACCGAGATCGAGACGGCCGCCGCCACCCGGCCGCTCGCGTCGCGGATGGGCGCGGCGACACAGGTGATGAATGTCTCGTGCTCCGCGTCGTCCATCGCGTATCCCTGCCGGGCCACCCGGGCCAGCTCGGCGAGCAGGGCCTCCGGGTCGGTGATGGTGTTCTCGGTGAACCGGGTGTAGTCGATCGCCTGGACGACCTCGCGTCGCCGCTCGTCGGGCAGGTCGGCCAGGAGCACCTTGGCCAGGGCGGTGCAGTGCAGCGGCACGCGGAGACCGACCCGGGAGTACATCTGGATCGACTGCCCGGAGTCGCGCTTGTCCAGGTAGAACACCTCGCCGCCCTCATAGACGCCGAGGTGCACGGTCTGCCCGGTGGACCGGTTCAGGCGCTGGAGGTGGGGCGCGGCGAGGTCGCGGATCTCACGTTGGGCGAGGGCCGAGTCGGCCAGCGCGAACAACCGCGCGCCCAGGTGGAACCGGTGGAGGCCGTCGCGATAGACGAACCGTTCGTCCTCGAGCGTGCGCAGCAGCCGGAGGACGGTGGTCTTGTGCACGCCGAGCTCACCGGCGAGGTCGTCGAGGGACCGCGGGCCCTTCTCCAGGCCGACGAGTATCCGCAACGCGCGCGCCAGGCTCTGGCTCACCGCACCCTCCGCTCATCGTCGCCGGTCCCACCGGGTCTCCACCGCGGCACGATGCCCCATTACTGCTCATCTGCGACACATGCCCCATTGACTCTCGCGTGGCGGCGATGCTACAACCACTGGAACATATCGCGCAACGGACGTTGCAAAATACGCAACGCCGGAGGTGATCGTGGCAGAGAAGATCGACAAGGACGCCGTCAGCGCGCTGCGCGACGAGCGTCTCGACTGGCGCTTCAAGGCGGTGCCCGCGGCCGCCCACGGCTCGACCGTCGGGGAGTTCCTCGCGGCGCGCCCGGCGCTGGAGGAGTTCGGCACCCCGCTGCTGACGCTGGACGCCGACGCCCTCGACCACAACATCGCCACGATGGCCGGCTGGGCCGCGGCCGCCGGCGTCCACCTCGCGCCGCACGGCAAGACGACGATGGCGCCCGCGCTGTGGAAGCGGCAGCTCGACGCCGGCGCCTGGGGGATCACCCTCGCGAACCTCCCGCAGCTGCGGGTCGGGCGGGCGTTCGGGGTGAGCCGGCTGATGCTCGCGAACGCCCTGCTCGATCCGGCCGGACTGGCGTGGGTGGCGGCCGAGCTCGACCGCGACCCCGACTTCGAGTTCACGTGCTGGGTCGACTCGGTGCCCGGGGTGGAGCTCATGGACGCCGCCCTGCGCGCGGCCGGGTCTCGGCGTCCCGTTGACGTCTGCGTCGAACTGGGCGGGCCCCACGGCCGCACCGGGGTCCGCGACGATCGTGAGGCGCTGCGCATCGCCGACGCCGTACGCGCGACGCCGGCCCTGCGCCTGGCGGGTGTCGGCGGTTACGAGGGCGCGCTCGCCCACGACGCCTCCTCCGCCGGTCTCGCCGCGGTCGAGGCGTACCTGGAGCGGATGGCGGCGCTGCACGAGCGGATGCCGTACGAGATCGCCGACCCGGTGGTGACCGCCGGCGGCAGCGCCTACTTCGACCAGGTCGTCGAGGTCCTCGGCGGAGCGACCGGCCGGGTGGTGCTGCGCAGCGGCGCGTACGTCATCCACGACGACGGCTTCTACCGCGTCATCTCGCCGTTCTCGCGGGGTGCGGGGACGCCGTTCCGCCCGGCAATGCACGGGTGGGCGCGCGTGGTCTCCCGGCCGGAGCCGGGTCTGGCGCTGCTCGACGGCGGAAAACGCGACTTCCCGTACGACGAGGGGCTGCCGGAGCCGCAGTCGATCCGCGGCAAGGGCGCCCTCGGCGGCGCCCGGATCACTGCTCTCAACGACCAGCACGCCTTCCTCCGGTCGGCGGAGGACGGCATGGCGTTGCCGGACGTCGAGGTCGGCGACGTGATCCGCCTGGGGCTCTCCCACCCGTGCACGGCCTTCGACAAGTGGACGCTCATCCCCGTGGTGGACCCCGCCGGCGCGGTCGTGGACCTCGTGCGGACGTGGTTCTGATGGCCGACCTGGTGATTCGCGGCGCGTACGTCGTCGACGGCACGGGCGCGCCGGGACGTACGGCCGACGTCGCCGTCACCGACGGCCGGATCACCGACGTCGCCGTCACCGACGGCCGGATCAGCGAAGTCGGCGGCGCGCCGAACGGCCGCCGGGTCATCGACGCCTCCGGGCTCGCGCTCGCCCCCGGGTTCATCGACATGCACGCCCACTCGGACCTGCGGCTGCTCGTCGAGCCCGACCACGAGGCCAAGGTGAGCCAGGGCGTCACCACCGAGGTCCTCGGCCAGGACGGCCTGTCCTACGCCCCCGTCGACGACACCACGCTCGGCCAGACCCGCCAGGCCATCGCCGGCTGGAACGGCGACCCGCCCGGCTTCGCCTGGGACTGGCGGAGCGTCGGCGAGTACCTCGACCGGCTCGACCAGGGCATCGCGGTCAACGCCTGCTACCTGGTCCCGCAGGGCTCGGTGCGGATGCTCGCGATGGGCTGGGCCGATCGGCCGGCCACCGACGCGGAGCTGGCCCGGCAGAAGGAGCTCGTGTCCACCGGCATGCGCGAAGGCGCGGTGGGGATGTCCAGCGGGCTCACCTACGCGCCCGGCATGTACGCCACGACGCCCGAGCTGGTGGAGCTGTGCCGGGTCGTGGCCGGGCTCGGCGGCTTCTACTCGCCACACCACCGCTCGTACGGCGCCGGAGCCCTCGACGCCTACGCCGAGATGATCGACGTCTCCCGCGCCTCCGGCTGCCCGCTGCACCTCGCGCACGCGACGATGAACTTCCGCGTCAACGCCGGCCGCGCCGCCGAACTGCTGGCCCTGCTGGACGACGCGATCGCCGGCGGCTGCGACATCACGCTCGACACCTACCCGTACCTTCCGGGTTCGACCACGCTCGCGGCACTGCTGCCGAGCTGGGCGTCCGCCGGCGGCCCGGACGCCATCCTGGCCCGGCTGCGCGACCCCGCCGCGCGGGAGCGGATCCGGCACACGATGGAGATCGAGGGCTCCGACGGCTCCCACGGCGTGCCTATCGAGTGGGAGACCGTCCAGATCTCCGGCGCGCGCGAGCCCGCCGTCGTCGGCCGTACGCTCGCCGAGCTGGCCGCCGCGTCGGGCCGGACCCCGTTCGACGTCTACTGCGACCGGCTCCTCGCCGACGAACTCGCGACGACGATCCTGCAGCTCGTCGGGAACGAGGAGAACGTCCGCGCGATCATGCGGCACCCGGCGCACACCGGCGGAAGCGACGGCCTGCTCGCGGCGGCCAGGCCCCATCCCCGCGCGTGGGGCACGTTCCCGCGGTACCTCGGCCACTACGTCCGCGAGCTGGGCGTCCTCACGCTCGAAGAGTGCGTCGCGCACCTGACCGGACGCCCGGCGCGCCGGCTCAAGCTGACCGACCGCGGACTGATCCGGCCCGGCCACCACGCCGACCTCGTCCTGTTCGACCCGGCGACCGTACGGGACACCGCGACGTTCGACGAGCCCCGTCGGCGGCCCGAGGGCATCCCGTACGTCTTCGTCGGCGGCGTCGCCGTCATCGCCGACGGCCGGCACACCGGGGCGCTGCCCGGACGGTCGCTGCGCCGCACCCCGCACGGAGACACCCGCTGAGCAGGGCGGTCAACGAGACCGCCCGATCGCCTGAGCCTTCAGACCGCCCCGACCACCCGAGCCCCCAAAGACCCCCCGATCACCCGAGCCCCCCGACCACCCGAGCCCCCGCGACGACCACCCGACCCTGTCCCGAACCCGAGCCCCGCACGACCACCCGAGCGCCCCGACCATCCGAGCCCCTCGGGACCGCCTCGACCATCCGACCGCACCGACCACCCGAGCCCCTCGAGAACGCCCCGACCACTCGAGCCTTCCTCTCCGAGACCGCGCCGATCACCTGAGCCTTCTTCCCCCGGATCCCCGCCGCACCGCGGGCGATCACCCCGCTCCCAGAAGGGTCACGCATCATGCACTGGCTGCAACACGAGACCGGAGGTCTGCTGCTGCTCTGCGCGGTAGCGATCGCCGTTCTGCTCTTCCTCATCATCAAGGTCAAGCTCGAGCCGTTCATCGCGCTCATCGTGTCGGGCCTGCTGCTCGCGCTGGCCGCGGGGCTGAGCGTGACCCAGATCGTGGGCACGGCGCTGAGTTCCAAGACGTCCATCCTGGAGACCGGGTTCGGCGGGATCCTCGGGCACATCGCGCCGATCATCGGACTGGGCACGATCCTCGGCGCGATCCTGGAGGCCTCCGGAGGCGCCGACGTCCTGACCCGGCGGCTGCTGGGGGTGTTCGGCGAGAGGGGCGCCCCGCTGGCGATGGGCCTGTCCGGCCTCATCTTCGGCATCCCGGTCTTTTTTGATATCGGCATCTTCGTCCTCGCGCCGCTCGTGTACATCACGGCCCGGCGCGGCACGCGTTCCCTGATCACCTACGCGCTCCCGCTGCTCGCGGGCTTGTCCATGACCCACGCGTTCCTGCCCCCGCACCCCGGCCCCGTGGCCGTCGCCGGGCTGCTCGGGGTCAGCCTCGGCTGGCTCATCGTCATGGGCCTGGTCTGCGGCATCCCGGCGTTCCTCGTCGCCGGCGTCGCGTGGGGCGCGTGGATCGGCGACCGGGTGCGCGTCGAGGTGCCCGAGGACTTCGTCGTCGGTGAGGAGAGCGCCGAGCGCGCGGAGCGGCCCGAACCGCCCCTCAGCCTGGTGGGCGCGATCATCGCCGTGCCGCTCGTGCTGATCCTCCTCGCCACCTTCGGCGACGTCTGGTGGAAGAACAGCTCCGTGCTTCCCGTGCTGACCTTCCTCGGCACGCCCGCCGTCGCCCTGACCATCTCCGTCCTGCTCGCGATGTGGCTGCTCGGCACGCGCCGCGGCATCCCGGCCTCCGAGCTGGCCTCGCTCGCGTCCGCGTCGCTGCGCCCGGTCGGCATGATCCTGCTGGTCGTCGGCGGCGGCGCGTTCTTCGGCGCGGTCATCGCCGCGACCGGCGTGGGAAAGGCCCTGGCCGGCACGATGTCCGACGCGGGCCTGCCGGTCATCGTCCTCGCCTACCTGATCAGCTGCGGGCTCCGGCTCGCCCAGGGATCGGCGACCGTCGCGCTCGTCACCACCGGCGGCATCATCGGCCCGCTGGTCCAGAGCCATCACTACGGCCAGGCGCACCTCGCGCTGATCGCGATGGCGGTCGCCGCCGGCTCGATCATCGCCTCGCATCTCAACGACGGCGGCTTCTGGATCGTGTCCCGCTACTTCAACATGTCGGTCAAGGAGACGTTGAAGACCTGGACCGTGCTCGAGACGATCCTGTCCGTCGTCGGGTTCGCGATGGCGGGCCTGCTCAGCCTGGTGATCTGAACTCGCTCTCCCGCCGGTCTTCGGCCACACCCCTTGGCGGGGTGTGGCCGAAGACCGCGGACTACCGGCCGGGCAGGGCGGTGACGGTGCCCGCGCCGACCGTGCGGCCGCCCTCGCGGATCGCGAAGCCGAGGCCCTCCTCCAGGGCGACCGGTCGGCCCAGCTCCACCGCCATCGTGACGGTGTCACCGGGCAGCGCCATCCCGCCCTCGCCCAGGTCGATGTCGCCGACCACGTCCGTCGTCCGGATGTGGAACTGCGGCCGGTACCCGGTGAAGAACGGCCGGTTCCGGCCGCCCTCCTCGGCGCCGAGGATGTACACCTCGGCCTGGAACCGCGCGTGCGGGCGGATCGCCCCCGGCGCGGCGACGACCTGACCGCGGCGCACCTGCTCCCGGCGGACGCCCCGCAGCAGCACGGCCGTGTTGTCGCCGGCCTCCGCGTGGTCCATCGACTGGCCGAACGTCTCCAGGCCGGTCGCGACCGTGGTCAGGGTCGCACCCAGCCCGACGACCTCGACGTGGTCGCCGACCCGGATCGCGCCCTGCTCGACGACGCCGGTGACGACGGTGCCCCGCCCGGTGATCGTCAGCACGTTCTCGATCGGCAGCAGGAACGGCCGGTCGAGGATCCGCGCCGGGATCGGCACGTACGCGTCGACCGCCGCGAGAAGGTCGTCGATCCGCTTCGTCCAGTACGGGTCGTCCTCGAGGGCCCGCAGCCCGGACACGCGGACCACGGGGATCTCCTCCCCGGGGAAGCCGTAGGCCGACAGCAGCTCACGGACCTCCAGCTCGACCAGGTCGAGCAGCTCGGGGTCCGACACGGCGTCGGCCTTGTTGAGGGCGACGACGACGTGGCGGACTCCCACCTGCCGGGCGAGCACCACGTGCTCCCGCGTCTGGGGCATCGCGCCGTCCAGCGCGGACACGACGAGGATCGCCCCATCGATCTGCGCCGCGCCGGTGACCATGTTCTTGATGTAGTCGGCGTGGCCGGGCATGTCGACGTGGGCGTAGTGCCGCGTCGACGTCTCGTACTCCACGTGCGCGATGTTGATCGTGATGCCGCGGTCGCGCTCCTCCGGGGCGCGGTCGATGCCCTCGAAGGGCACGACCCGGGCCAGCCCCTGCCGGCTCAGCACCTTGGTGATCGCCGCGGTGAGGGTGGTCTTGCCGTGGTCGACGTGGCCCATCGTGCCGATGTTGAGGTGCGGCTTGCCGCGTTCGTAGATCTGCTTGGCCATGATTCGTCCTCGCGTCGTGATCGAACGTGAGAACCCGGGCAGGGGACGAGGCCCCTGCCGTGCCACCCTCCTCCGCGGGTTCTCGAAGGACGGGGCGGAGGAGGGTCAGCGTCGCAGGCCGTCGGCGAGCACGGCCGCGGCGCCCGGCGCGTCGAGGTGCGCGGGCGTCAGGAGGGCGGCCATGCGGAACATGCCACGAAGGTACGGCGCGCGGCGCCGCCGGTCGATCGATTTTTCGGCCGAGGATCTTTCGGGAACCTCGGCGATCAGGAACGGACGGTCACCGACAGGTTCGCCAGGCGGTCCTGATCGTCGAACTCCGCGACACAGGCACCGCCGTCCGGCAGCGTCGCGATGATCGACGTCTCGGTCTGCCGGTACGCCAGCCGATGATGGCTGAAGAACCGCATGACGGTCAGCCGATGATCGGCGGGGAACAGGGAGAGAGCGTTGGTGATCAGGCGGGGCGCCGTGGCGGAGTCCCACGTGGCCGCCGGGACGGCCGGGTCGCGGACGGCGAAGTAGGCGATCCCGCCATCGTAGGGACCGGGGATCGTGCCGGTCAGGCCGAGCATGCTGGTGGCGACCATGGCGATCGGCTCACCGCCGTTCCGGGCCGGTCCCTCGTACCAGGACAGGTCCAGCTCGCCCGAGGTCATCTCGGGGATCCCGAGGCGGGAGCCCATGGCCTTCGGGTTCAGCACCCCCGGGTGGGAGGGGCCGAACTGCGGGTTGGCCCAGCCCCACAGCCAGCTGCGGTCCTTCTCGGCGAAGCTCCCGATGAGGGCCACGTGCAGGGTGACGTCTCCCTGCGTATAGGTGCCGGTCGTCAGGTCGGTGCTCCAGTCGGCCGCCGGCAGGAACTCCGCCAAAACCTCCTGTTGCTGTGCGGCGACCGCCGCGTAGGCGGCACCAAGCCGCTCGAACGCCGGGCTGAATCCAGACATGGCGGGCACACTATCTCAGAAGATTCATGCCGCGACGTGGGCCGGTCGACGTCCAGGTTAAGGCGGTACGCTGCGATGTTCACCGACGCCGGGGGAGGGCGAGTGGCGAGCCGGATTCGCGCAGGAGTGCTGGCGGCGCTTGCGATCACTGTGCTGGGCGTGCCCATTGGGCTTTTGTGGGTCGCCCTCGCACCGCGGACGGCCTATCAGATATCGGGCGGTAAGGCGCTCCTCGCCGATCCGGAGGCCGGGACGCTGATCGCGGCGGACGGTTGGTTCGCCGTGGTCACCGCCGCGGCGGGCCTGCTGTGCGGCGTCGCCGCCTACCTCCTGGCCGGGCGCCTGGGCGAGTTCGGCATGCTCGCCGGGACCGCCGTCGGCGCCGGTGCGGCGGCCGTCGTGGCGTGGCGGCTGGGCCATGTCATCGGCCTGAGCGCCTACCACCATGCGCTGCGGGCGGGTGGGGACGGCACGCTGGTCCGGGCCCCGCTCGCCCTGCACGCCTTCGGCGTGGTCCTCGCCTGGCCGCTGACGGCGGCGGTGGTGTTCGGCCTGCTGGAGGCGCTGGACGTGGCGGGCCGGGAGTCGCGCAGGCGGCTAGCCGCGGGCGATCCCGGCCGTGGCGGCGCCGGTCAGCCGGACCAGGTCGGCGGGGGCCAGTTCGATCTGGAGGCCACGCCGACCGGCCGAGACGTAGATCGTCGGGAACCCTGACGCGGACGCGTCGACGACCGTCGGCAGCCGCTTGCGCTGCCCGAGCGGGCTGATGCCGCCCCGGACGTAGCCGGTGACGCGCTCGGCCTGCGCCGGGTCGGCCATGGCGGCGCGCTTGCCGCCGGTGGCGGCGGCCAGCGCCTTGAGGTCGAGCGTGGACGACACCGGTACGACCGCGACGGTGAGGTCGCCGTCGACCTCGGCCACCAGCGTCTTGAAGAGCCGGTCGTGCGGCACGCCGAGGGCGTCGGCCGCGGCCTCGCCGTAGGAGTCCGCGTCGGAGCCGGCCTCGTACGGGTGCAGGGTGAAGAGGATTCCGGCGCGTGTCGCCGACACAGTGGCGGGCGTGCCCTTGCCGCCCGATCGCCGGTTGGATGCCACTGGTGGTCTTTCCTTCCTCGGGGTCAGTTGGGACTGACGGTGCCGCCGAGGAACTCCGCCGCGGGAACGGTCGGGAAGGCCTCCAGGAGGAGGTTCTCCCGGCGGAGCAGGCCGTACTCCAGGCGGAGCCGGGTCGCGGCGTCCTCGGCCTCGAGCAGCCGCTGTTGGTCCGGGCGGTCCAGGACCACGGAGGCGGCGACCAGATACGACAGCTGGATGGGATCCGTCGGCAGGTCGTCGAGCGCGGCCACCTCGGCGCCGTGCTCGGTCAGCCGGTCGCAGTAGCGGTGGAACAGACGGGTCACCGGCCCGGCGATCTTGTCGGCGCCGGGGCCGTCCTCCTCCGGCAGGAGGGTGACGTCGGCGTTGAGGTAGGAGAGCGAGTCGTCGATCTGCTCGATGTGGAAGCGCGTTCCGCCGGTCGTGACGACGTCGTACCGGCCGTCGTCGTGCTGCTGGATGCCCCGGATCTCCGCGGTGCAGCCGACGGACGAGAGCCGGCGGGCGGCACCAGGACCGACCTCATGGCCGAGTTCGATCGAGACGACGCCGAACCGATGCGGCTCTTCGGACTCGAGGAGATCGCGCATCAGGTCGCGGTACCGCTCCTCGAAGACCTGGAGGGGCAGCACCAGCCCCGGGAACAGCACGGCTCCCAGCGGAAAGATCGGCAGCCGTTCGGTCACGGCGCCAGCGTACGACGTTCCGGCCCTCGCCGTCGCCTCGGATTTCGGGCGTTTCTGTGATCTACAACGTAAAGGCCCTGGCTCGGAACGATCACGAGGCTGATAACCGGAACGTTCCAGGGGCGATGTGACCGTAGTCACCTTGAACTAGATCGCGTCAACCGGCACACACCACCACGACCTGCGGAGTTAGGGTCGGACGACCGCGCGGCCACGCCGTCGCGGCACGGCGGTACCTCCCGCCGGTGGTTTCGCCCGGAGGCCCGTATGTGGCTCAGCATGTTCTTCCTGACGATCGCCAGTCTCTGCGTCGGATTCATCCTCGGCTGGATCGTCGCCCGCCCTCGCCGCTGGGGCGGCTTCCCCGACGTCGGCCCGGCCGGCGCCGAACGGCCGGAGACCCGGCCGGAGTTCACCGGAGGCGCACGACCGGGCGTGTAGGCCCGAATGATCAACGGTGACGGCATGCGCGTGTATGTCGTGGACGCCTTCACCGACCGCCCGTCGACATACCGGCGCGTACGGATTCTTGGTGTCTCGGTGGGTGAGACCGGCGTCCGGGCCGGTGGGGGTCCTTCGTAGACTGATCAGGTGATATCCCGTATCGACCTGCGCGGGTCCCTGCCGGACGACCTGCGCTCCGTGCTGCCGAGAGCCGAGCTCGACGTCGAGGCCGCCCTGGAGAAGGTGCGGCCCATCTGCGATGACGTACGCCATCGCGGCGCCGAGGCCGTACGGGACTACACCGCGCGCTTCGACGGGGTGAAGGTCGAGTCGCTGCGGGTGCCCGTCGCGGCCATCGGCTGCGCCCTCGACGAACTGGACCCGGCCGTCCGCGACGCGCTCGAGGAGTGCATCCGCCGCACCCGCGTCGTCCACCGCGCCCAGCGGCGCACCGACGTCACCACCCAGGTGGTGCCGGGCGGCACCGTCACCGAGCGGTGGGTGCCGGTGGAGCGGGTCGGGCTCTACGTCCCCGGCGGCCAGGCCGTCTACCCCTCCAGCGTCGTGATGAACGTCGTGCCCGCCCAGGAGGCGGGGGTCGACTCCCTCGCGGTGACGTCGCCCGCCCAGCAGGAGTTCGAGGGACTGCCGCACCCGACGATCCTCGCGACGTGCGCGCTGCTCGGCGTGGACGAGGTGTACGCCGCGGGCGGCGCGCAGGCCGTCGCGATGTTCGCCTACGGCACCGAGGAGTGCCGGCGCGTCGACATGGTCACCGGGCCGGGCAACATCTGGGTCGCGGCGGCCAAGCGGCTGCTCAAGGGCGTGATCGGCATCGACTCCGAGGCCGGCCCCACCGAGGTCGCGGTCCTGGCCGACGCCACCGCGGACCCGGTGCATGTCGCCGCCGACCTGATCAGCCAGGCCGAGCACGACACGCTCGCCGCCGCCGTCCTCGTCACCGACTCCGAGGAGGTGGCCGCCGCCGTGGAGCGCGAGCTGGCCGCGCAGGTCGCGCGGACCAAGCACGCCGAGCGCATCACCGCCGCCCTGGCCGGCCGCCAGTCCGGGATCGTGCTCGTCGACGACGTCGACGCGGGGCTGAAGGTCGTCGACGCCTACGCCGCCGAGCACCTGGAGATCCAGACCACCGACGCCCGTACGGTCGCCGCGCGCGTCCGCAACGCCGGCGCGATCTTCGTCGGCCCGCACGCGCCGGTGTCGCTCGGCGACTACATGGCCGGCTCGAACCACGTGCTGCCCACGGGCGGCTGTGCCTGCCACTCCAGCGGTCTGTCGGTGCAGACGTTCCTGCGCGGCATCCACGTGGTCGACTACGACGAGCAGGCCCTGGCGGAGACGACCCGGCGGGTCGTCACGCTCGCCGAGGCCGAGGACCTGCCCGCCCACGGCGCCGCCATGAAGGCGCGGTTCGATTGGGGAATCCCCGAGTGACGTCTCTGAGCGATCTGCCGATCCGCGACGACCTGCGCGGGAGGGAGCCGTACGGAGCGCCGCAGCTCGACGTACCCGTACGCCTCAACACGAACGAGAACCCCTACCCGCCGTCGCCGCGGCTGGTCGAGGCGCTCGGCCGCGCGGTCGCCGACGTCGCCGGCGGCCTCAACCGCTACCCCGACCGCGACGCCGTCGAGCTGCGCAAGGACCTCGCCGACTATCTCGGTCATGGGCTCACCGCGCGGCAGGTCTGGGCGGCCAACGGCTCCAACGAGATCATTCAGCAGATCCTGCAGGCGTTCGGCGGCCCGGGGCGTTCCGCGATGGGCTTCGAGCCGTCGTACTCCATGCATCCGATCATCACCCGCGTCAGCGGCACGGCGTGGATCGACGCGTACCGCGACGAGGACTTCGGGCTCGAGGCCGAGCGGGCGGTCGCGGCGATCGGGGAGCACCGGCCCGACATCGTGTTCCTGACCTCGCCGAACAACCCGACGGGCACGTCGCTGTCGCTCGAGGCGATCGAGGCGGTGCTGAAGGTCGCGCCGGGCATGGTCGTGGTCGACGAGGCGTACGCCGAGTTCCGCCGGGAGGGGACGCCGAGCGCGCTGTCGCTGCTGCCGGGCAATCCACGGCTGATCGTGACCCGGACGATGAGCAAGGCGTTCGCGATGGCGGGCACCCGCGTGGGCTACCTCGCCGCCGACCCGGCGGTGATCGACGCGCTGCTGCTCGTCCGCCTGCCGTACCACCTGTCGGCGGTGACGCAGACGGTTGCGCGGACGGCGATCGCGTTTCAGGAGGAGCTGCTGGGCGCGGTGCAGGCGCTGCGTACCGAGCGCGACGCCCTGGTCGGCTGGCTGCGCGGCGAGGGTTTCCAGGTCGCCGACTCGGACGCGAACTTCGTTCTGTTCGGGAGGTTCCCCGACCGGCGCGCCGTCTGGCAGGGCGTGCTCGACCGCGGCGTGCTGATCCGCGAGGTGGGGCCGCCGGAGTGGCTGCGGGTGAGCGTCGGGACGCCCGAGGAGATGGCGGCGTTCCGCGCCGCCCTGAAGGAGAGTACGTGAGTTCTACCGGAGGAGAGCGGATGCGGACCGGACGCGTCGAGCGCGGCACGAAGGAGACCCAGGTCGTCGTCGAGGTCGACCTGGACGGCACCGGGCGGGTGGACGTCGCCACCGGCGTCGGCTTCTTCGACCATATGCTGACGCAGCTCGGCAAGCACGGGTCGTTCGACCTGACCGTGAAGACCTCCGGTGACCTGCACATCGACAGCCACCACACGATCGAGGACACCGCGATCGCGCTGGGTCAGGCGTTCCGCGAGGCGCTCGGCGACAAGTCCGGCATCCGGCGGTTCGCCGACGCGAGCGTGCCGTTGGACGAGACGCTCGCCCAGGTCACGGTCGACCTGTCCGGCCGGCCGTACCTCGTGCACACCGAGCCGGAGGGCATCGCCCCGATGATCGGTCCGGACTACGACACGACGATGACCCGGCACATCTTCGAGGCGTTCGTCTTCAACGCCGCGATCTGCCTGCACGTCCACGTCCCGTACGGGCGCAACGCGCACCACATCGTCGAGGCCCAGTTCAAGGCCCTCGCCCGGGCGCTGCGCGACGCCGTCGCCCACGACCCGCGCGCGCACGGCATTCCCTCGACCAAGGGCACGCTGTGAAGAACGTCGTCGTCCTCGACTACGGATCGGGCAACCTCCGGTCCGCCGAGCGGGCCATCGCCCGCGTCGGCGCGGACGTCACGGTCACGGCCGACTTCGACGCCGCCCTGAACGCCGACGGCCTGGTCGTGCCGGGCGTCGGCGCCTTCGCCGCCTGCATGAACGGCCTGCGCGGCGTCCGCGGCGAGCAGATCATCGGCCGCCGGCTCGCCGGTGGCCGTCCGGTGCTGGGCATCTGCGTCGGCATGCAGATCCTGTTCGAGAAGGGCGTCGAGCATGGGATCGCCACCGACGGCTGCGCGGAGTGGCCGGGCACGGTGGAGCGGATCGAGGCGCCGATCCTGCCGCACATGGGCTGGAACACCGTCGAGGCCCCGGAGGGGACGGTCCTGTTCGCCGGCCTCGAGCCGGACACCCGGTTCTACTTCGTGCACTCGTACGGCGTGCGCCGCTGGGAGATGCCGCCCGGCCGGTTCACGCCGCCGCTGGTGACCTGGAGCGAGCACGGCGAGCGTTTCGTCGCCGCGGTGGAGAACGGCCCGCTGAGCGCGACGCAGTTCCACCCGGAGAAGTCCGGTGACGCCGGGGCCGCCGTCCTGAAGAACTGGCTGTCGACGCTCTCATGAGCAAGGAGCGTCAGCGGCGGCGCGCCGAGCGGGAGGCCGAACGCGAGCGCGCCGCCGCCGAGGCCGCCCGCCGGAACGCCCGCGCGGCCCGCCGCCGCGCGCTGGTCGCTCGGTTCACGCGGTGGGTGCCGCGCCGGTCCGGCCGGCCCGGCGGCATTCTCGCCCGCCGCCGCCGCGAGCAGAACGCCATCGTGGCGGTCGTGTTCCTGCTCGTCCAGGTGATCACCTGGATCAACCTGTCCTCGTGGATGGAGCGGCTGGGGGTGCTGGCGCTGTCGGTGTTCCTGATCCCCGTGTTCGTCACACTCGCCTTCGACCGCCGGTCCTGACCAGGCGTTCACGGAGTGACGATCGCGAAGTCGGGGTCCGGCGCGTCCAGCGTGGCCAGCAGTCGGCCGAGCGCCGAGGTGTCGCCGTCGACCTCGATCCCGGGAGGAGTCCCGCCGATGGCGAGGGCGGCCAGCGCCCCGGCCGGCAGGAGGAGCATCGCGTCGGCGGGATCCGCCTGTGGCGCCTTCGTGTAGGTGAGGACGCCGTTGCGCAGCACGACCCGGTACCGTGCGCCGGTGTCGGTGAGGACGAGGTCGAGCACGACCCGTTCGTCCCAGCTGCGCGGGCCGTTCACCCGGATCGCCAGGGAGTCGAAGACCTGCTCGGCGCTCAACTGGGCGAGCATGTCCGGTGAGGCGGTGGCCGTGGGCGTGCCGAACCCGCCGTGGCGCAGTTCGTGGGCACCGGACAGGTAGGCACAGCGCCAGGTCCCGTTCTCCGCGCCATAGCCGAGCTGTTCGAAGGTGTCCGCCAGCAGTTCCCGCGCGGCCTCATGGTCCGGCTCGGCGAACACCACGTGGCCGAGCACCTCGGCCACCCAGCGGAAGTCGCCGTCGGCGAAGGACTCCCGTGCCTTGGCGACGACGGCGTCCGCGCCGCCCATGAACGCGACGTACCGGCGCCCGGCCTCGACCGGCGGGTGCGGCCAGAGGCGGGCCGGGTTGCCGTCGTACCAGCCCATGTAGCGCTGGTAGATCGCTCTGACGTTGTGACTCACGGAGCCGTAGTAGCCACGCGTGTGCCACGCGCGCTCCAGCGCGGGCGGCAGCACCATCGCCTCGGCGATCTCAGGCCCGGTCAGGCCCTGGTTGATCATGCGCACGGTCTGGTCGTGCAGGTATGCGTAGAGGTCACGCTGCAGACCGAGGAACTCGACCGCGCGCTCGCGCCCCCAGATGGGCCAGTGGTGGGAGGCGAAGAGGACCTCCAGGTCCGCGCCGAACAGGTCGATGGCCTCGGTCAGGTAGCCCGCCCAGACACGCGAGTCGCGCACCAGGGCACCGCGGATCGTGAGGATGTTGTGCAGCACGTGCGTGGCGTTCTCGGCGATGCACAGCGCGCGCCGCTCGGGAAGGTACAGGTGCATCTCGGCGGGCGCCTCGCTTCCCGGAGCCATCTGGAAGACCACGCGGACACCGTCAAGGATCTGCTCTTCGCCCGTCGCGGTGATCTCGACGGTCGGCGGGACGAGCCCCACCGCACCGGTCGACACCGTCTGCCCCAGCCCGGCGCCGACCTGCCCTCGCGGCCCGCGCTCCAGGGCGGCGCCGTACATGTAACCGGATCGGCGGGCCATCGCCGTCCCCGCGTAGACGTTCTCACTGACGGCGTGACCGGTGAACCCGGCCGGCGCGACGATCGGGACGTCGCCGGCTTCGGCGTCCGCCATGGGGAGCACGCCGCGGACGCCGCCGAAGTGATCCGCGTGGCTGTGCGTGTACACGATCCCGGTGATCGGACGGTCGCCGCGATGCTCACGGTAGAGGCCGAGCGCGGCCGCGGCGGTCTCGGCGGAGAGCAGTGGGTCGATGACGATGACCCCGCGCTCGCCCTCGACCAGCGTCATATTGGACAGATCCAGGCCACGCACCTGGTAGATCCCCGGCACTACCTCGAACAGTCCCTGGATCGCGGTGAGACAGGACTGCCGCCACAGGCTGGGGTTGACCGTCTCCGGGGCCTCATCCCCATCCCCGAGAAACCGGTACGAGTCGCCGTCCCAGACGACGCGACCGTCGGCGGCGCGCACGTCGCTTGGAGCGAGGGCACCGAGAAAGCCGCGCCGGGCATCCTCGAAGTCCTGCCGGTCGTGGAACGGCAACGTCTTCAGCGTCTGCTCGTGCTGCGCGATGACCGGCTCGGTGGCCGGTTTCTGCGTGATGTCCATCTGACTTATCCCTCCACGGGTCCTACCCACGGAGGTCTTCACGCGACCGGTCTGCGGCCGGCGACCTGTGTGGGGTCCCCGTCACCGTTCTCTGCCATCAGTTCGGCCCACCGGCCCGCAGCGGGCGATCGCCGCCGTTGGTTCCGGCGTTGGGGTTGCTTTCGTTGGAGGTGTCGCCGTTGTGGTTGTTGTTTTTGTTGTTGTCTTTCTGGCTGTTGGTTCCGGCGTTGGGGTTGCTTTCGTTGGAGGTGTCGCCGTTGTGGTTGTTGTTTTTGTTGTTGTCTTTCTGGCTGTTGGTTCCGGCGTTGGGG
>NZ_JBFAJC010000002.1:300429-459897 GCF_040655075.1 Actinoallomurus sp. NPDC050550
GGGTTATTTTCGTTGGAGGTGTCGCCGTTGTGGTTGTCGTGCTGCTTGGCGTTGTCCTGCGAGTCTTTGTTGTCGTCGCCGTTCTGCTTCGAAACCGTATCGAGGGCGTTCAGTTCGCCCTGAGTTCCCGAGTGCTCGTTGGACGATCCGGTGTCCTTGTTGCCACCGTCGTGCGGCTGCGGAGACTGAGCGGTGGAGCCGCCCTTCATGTAGGCGTTGCCGTTGGCGTCGACGCAGTGGGTTCCGTCGACGCAGCCGCCGGTGCCATGGCCGAGGTCGGCGGGGCTCGTGATGGGCTGGACGGTGGCGGGAGCAGCGGTGCTGCCCGCGCCCAGGCGCTGGTAGGCATCCTGGAGGCGGTTCTTGACGATCTGCCGGCGGTCCTGCTGGACCCTCTTGTTGTAGTCCTGCGTCGACTGGGCGCAGCCGGCGTCCTGCTGACAGGCCTGGCTCTGTATCTCGCTCTGCTGGTCGATCGTCGGCTGGACGTAGGCCGTCGAGTCGGTGCCCTCCGTGTTCCCCGGGAGACCCAGTTCATGGTTGGAGCGGTTCGGGTCCGGCGGCATGTTGTTCGAGACGTCGGTTTGGGCCTGCTGGGCGCTGCTCCCGTTCTGCTGCTCGTTGGCGACCTTGTCGGCGGCTTCGTTCAGGCGCTTGGCGTACGACTCGGGTGACTCGCCGACGTACGGCCGGATGTTGTTCCGGGCCCAGATCAGAGCGTTGAGGCGGTCCGTCTGGTAGGTCGCGTTAGCGGAGTGGAAGTCCTTCGTCACCTCAGAGTCGACCTTCGATCCGACGACGTCCGCAGACGCCGACCCGCTGCCCGAGTACCAGACCTGGCCCTTCTCATCGATCCACACGTTGTACCCGGCGGCCTTCAGCGAGGCGACGGCCTTCTTCTTGGCGGCGGCTTTCAGGTTGTTCTGCGCCTGCTGCTGGGACTGGTCGAGGTGGTCGGCGAGGCCGGCCTGGTCGCCCATCGAGGAGAGGTTCTCGGTCATCTGGATGGCGGTCAGGCCGGCTGTCAGGTCGTTGGGGTCCTTCGGGCTGAAGGTCCCGTTCTTGTAGGTGATGGATCCTCCGTCGAAGGGCAGCATCGACGGGTTGAGGTCCGCGGCGTACGGGCTGTCCACCGCCTTGCTGTTCTTGTCGATCTGGTCGCCGAGGTACCGCTTCAGATCGTTGAAGTTCTCGGTGTTGCTCTTCCTCTTGTCCGGCGTGAACCCGCTGACCAGCGACTGGTACCCGTTCACCGAGTCGGTGACCTGCAGCTGCTGGGCGTCGACGTTCGTGGCCGCCTGGTTCGCCTGCCGCAACGCGGTGGTGTCTCCCTTGTTGGCCTTGTCGATGACGTCTTGAGGGACGCCTGCCCGCTGCCACATCTCCGTCTGCCGATCGGCGATCTGCTGGGCGAGCTGTGACGCCTGCTTTCCGTTACCGGAATTCCGGTACTGGTACACCAGCTTGAGGTAATCATCGGGCTCGCCCGTTCTGGTGTTGATCACATACAGGAGCTTGTGCCCGTCGCCGTAGACCGGGCGGGCCAGCGACAGCGGGTCCGTGCCGTACTGCAGCGTCTCGTTGGTGACCTCCTGTTCCATCGTGTTGCCGTAGAGGCTCGACCACTGCTGGTCGCGTTGCCGTACGCACTGGTCATCGCTGCCGCAGTCCTTCACGGCCAGCGCGAGCGCCGTCGGATTCTTGGTCAGGCGCTCGTACATCAGCAGGGTCTCAGCCTCGTTCGAGTCCGAGTGGCTGAGCAGCCAGTTGATGTGGTCCTGGAAGTACCGGACGGTCGATGAACCCGGACCGTGCTCCTTGAGGGCCTGCTGCATCAGTGCATAGTTGTGCACCAGGTCCAGCACATTGCCCCGGACGTCCTGGCTCGAGACGACGTACGAGCTGTAGGCGTCCAGCAGCGAGCTGCCGGCCAGGCCTAGGACGCCTTCCTCGGCCTCACTCAAGCCGGACGACTGCGGGTATTCGTAGGAAACGGGCGGGTCCGCGTTCACGATCGGCTGCTTCGGTGTGACCATGTCGGAGGACCGCGGCACGAGTGGCTGTTCGACCACCCCGTTCACGACGATCGGCTCTTCCGGTGGAACGCTGTGCTGGCCGCCGGGGGGCGTGCAGTTGTGGACGAGGAGCTGGGCGGCGCTGACGTAGTAGTCGTGGTCGCCGGCGACGGTGAAGTTGTAGACGGTGGTGGAGACCCGGCGCTCGGTCACCCGGAGGAGCCGGGCGGTCCCGCCGTTCCGCCGGGCCAGCCGGTCACCGGGACGCAGGTCATCGGCGTTCGTCCAGCCGTGCCCCTGGACCCAGAACGGGTGGTCGGGGGTGACCTGGACGGTGACGCCGCCCGAGATCGTGAGGGTGAGCATCCGGGTGGCGTGCCGGTGGAACAGGGCGGTCACCCGGCGCACCTCGGTACGGCCGGTGGTCAGGCTGTGCGCCCAGACCTCGTCTCCCACGCGGATGTGCTGGATGGGCACGCTGCCACGCGTGGTGGCCACCGGCGTGCCGGCGGGGAAGCAGTTGCAGACCACCGCCTCTTCGTTCTCGACCGTCGGCAGCGAGGTGAACCGGGTGTAGTTGCCGCCGCCGTGGTCGATGACGACGTCTCCGCCGGACTTCACGGTGTCGAGGGCATTCGCGGCACTGGCCGATGACAGCGGGGTGATCCGGGTGTAGTTCTCTTCGCCGATCGATGAGGCCGGCAGGGACGACGACGGCCGGCCCGGCAGCGCGACCTCGGTGCCGGTCCACTGCGGGAGCTCCGTCGTCGCCGGGGCGATGATTCGCGGCGTGGGCGTGGTCACCACGGTCCGCGGGAGGGTGATGCGGCCGTCGGGAGACGTGACGTACGCGGGGACCGACAGGCCGGGGTACGAGATCTGGGGCGTGGCGGGCAGCGTCATCTGCTGCCCGTTGGGAAGCGTGAACTCGACGGGCGTCTGCTGCGGCTGTGTACCGTACGGAACGATCTCGGGCGGCAGGGCCGGGGTGCCGATCGTGGTGGGCCGAGCGATCTCGTACGGGCCGCCGGTGCCGGTGGTCTTCCGGGCACCCGTGCTCGGCACCTGGATTCGGACCGCCGTTCCTCCGCCGACCTGTGGGCTGGTGACGATGGTGTGCAGCGTGGTCCGGAGCTGCTGTTCCAGGTCGTCGATGAGGCTCTGATCGGCCTGGTCGCCCTTTGCCCGCTCCTGCTGGATGCGGCGGATGAGGCTGCCGGCCTTTTGTAGGTCCGGGTAGAGGAGCGGCCGGCCGGGGGTGATGCGCTCCGGCGTCAAGCGGCCGATCAGACTCGAGATCTCGTCGATCGAGACCGAGCCGGGATCGGTGTTCATCCGAACGTACAGGTCGGTGAGCCGGTCGAGCGCCTGCTGCCGGGGCGCCTCGGCGGCGTCGCCCTGGATCGACGGGTCCGAGGCGTCGGTCGCGTACTGACCGCCGTTGTCCCGGGCGTTCTCGAGGGCCTGGACGATCTCCTGGAGCAGGCCCGCGATCTTCTCGTTGCGCGCCTGCCGCACGGTCGTCGAGTCGGACGGCAGGGCGGAGGCGAGTTCCTGCTCGATCTGCCGCATGAGGTTCTGCACATAGCCGGTGCGGTCCCAGCCCTGCCCGTACGCCTGCGACAGGAGTTGCCGAATCGTCGTGACCGGGGATGTCGTGGTCGCCGGGGTGCTCACGCCGGACCTGCGCGACGCGCCGGGGGTGTCGGTGTCCGGGCCGATCGTGGCGTAGACGTGCCAGCGTTCTCCCCACGAGTGCTTGACCAGTTCGACGCGGTCGTAGTGGATCCGCAGGTTGCGGGCCAGGAGGAGTTCGCGCTCGCTTGGGTTGCCGAGCTCGTCGCCCAGGTACATGGCGGGCGTGCCCGGCTCGATCTCCAGGTGGAGCAGCACCTTCTTGTAGGAGGCGAATTTCGGATTGGCCGCCAGCTCCGCCGAGGTGTAACCCTTGGCCTTCTCCGCCGTACCGGCCAACTCGGTGACCGGGCGGGTGAAGGCGTCCTCATCGACGGACCGGAACACCTGCAGGCGCTCGGGCACCGGATGCTTGGCCAGCGCCTCGTCGATGAGCGGGACGAGGCGGTGCGGCTGTCCGCTCCCGCGCAGCGAATCGTTGATCTTTTTGTAGTCCGCGGCCGCGTAGTCCTGCACCGCGTTCCGTTGCTGTCTTGTGAGCGTCTTCCACGTGCCGGCCCACGTCTTCTCCCCGTATCGGGCCGCCTCCGCGTTACTACCGAACGACTTGGCGACCTGCGTCTCGCCCGCCGGCTGTTCATCCGACGTGGGCGTGCAGTTGTGGACCAGGAGTTCGGCGTCGCCGACGTAGTAGTCGTGATCGTCGGCGACGCCGAAGTTGTAGACCGTCGTGTGCACCCGCCGGCGGGAGACGGCGCGCAGACGGACGGTCGTCCCGTCGCGCCGCAGCAACGGATCCCCCGCGCGCAGAGCGCCGGCTTGCACCCAGCCGCGGCCCGGCACCCAGAACGGGTGATCCGGCGTGACCTGGACCTTGGTACCGGCGACGTCGAAGGTGAGCATCTCCGTCGCCGGACGGCGGTACAGCGCGGTGACCCGTTGCGGCGCCGAGCGCCCGGTCCGCAGGTCATGCGCCCAGACCATGTCTCCGACCCGGATGTCCTCGACCGGTTTCGGTCCCCGGGTGGTGGAGATCGGCGTGCCCGCGGGGAAGCATTTGCACTCCGGGTCGTTCTCCGTCGGCGGCAGCGCGATGGGATCCGGTGTGCGGGTGATCTTCTTGATCTTCTGCGTGATGCCGGTGCTCGGAGACTCGGCCGAGATGGACCTCGACAGCGGCTTGATCCCCAGGCCCAGCGGGTCGCTAACGCTGCCCTCCAGGGATCCGCTGATCGTGTCGGTCGACTGTTTCCACTGCACCGTGAGACCGAGGCGGCCGATCAGCACGGGCAGTGCGAGTTGGAGACCGGCCCGCCAGCCGCGGGTCCCCTTGCTGACCGTCAGGTTCGCCGCACCGTTCGGCTCCCCCTGGAGTTCGATGCTCTGCGGAAGGAAGCTGTTACGGGGACTTTCGATCTTGGTGGCGGTCCCGGTGATGAAGTCTTGGGACAGGGAGACGCTGCCGGTGTCAGAGCCGTTCGTGATGAAGACCGGCAGCTTGCCCAGCAGATACTGCAGCAGGTTGAAGTCCGCCGTGAAGGGGAGCGCGGCGGTGGCCGTCTCTGTCGTGATCCGGCCCTTGACCTCGTACACGTCACCGTTCCGGAGCGTCACCTTTCGCTGGACGTATCCGCCGTCCTTGACGCTGAGCTTGTACACACCCATGTGCTGGAGGAGGGAGCCGAAGCGTCCGGCCTCCAGCCGGCGTACGTCGGGGGAGCCGTCCAGCAGGCGCCCTCGGGCGGTGGCGGAGGACTTCTGGCGACTGATGGTCACCGGGCCGGCCGGCCGGGAGCTGATCACCTCGTCCTTGACGGCCCCGTCCCACATGGCCGGGTTGCCTTTCGCGACCTGAGCGAGGGAGGGGTACAGGTCGTACAGCAACTCCCAGCGTTCCGCCGATGTCTCCCGGAGAGCCGTCTGCGACCGGGTGAGCCGACGGTTCACCGCGTCGGCGAGCTTGGCCAGGTCGGGCCGGGATGCCTTGGGCCCGAACGCGGCCAGCGGGCTCTGCCCGGTGAGCCAGGAGATGTCACGGGCGAGGGGGTCCTTGGCCGGAGCGGTGAGGAATCGAGCGGTCTGCAACGCCGACGGTTTCCGCGCCTCGGTGAGGTGACCGCCCTGGATGAATTCGCCGAGGGCGGCCACCCGGCCGAGTTGGTCGCCGGTGGCCCGGCCGACGGTCTCCTTGCCGGTGCGGAGTTCCTCGTCGATGATGGCCCGCAGATCCGCGGGCACCCCGTCTCCTGCCTTGTCGGTCAACGCCTGCTGGGCGCGCAGCCACGTGTCGACGGCGTGACGCAGCGTGGCGTACTCGCGGGCGGCCTGGACGAACCGCCTGTCCCGAATCAGCTGCTCGATCTTCCGGAGACGGGCGTTCAGCGACGGGACTCCGTCGTTCCAGCGCTGGACGTACAGCCGTAGCAGGTTGACCGCCGCCTGCAGTTGCCCGAGCCGGTCGATCCGTCGGCGGAGCCGATTCTGGTCCGCCTTGAGCCGGTCCAGCCGGGCCTCGTCGGCGGGGCTCGGTTTGCCGACCCTGCGCGGCCCGGGATTCTGCGGTGCGTTCTGCCCGCTCTGTGGCACCGGAGGGCCGGGCGAACCCGACGTGTCGCCTGGTGCCGGCGTGCCATCGGCCGATGCGGCCGGTGCCGCATCGGCGCGGGGTATCACGTCCGCCCGCGGAATGAGTCCGCCGACAAGCCCCAGCACGACGGCGAGGGCGAGCGACCGGGCGAGAAGCAGACGGCAGCGCCGTGCCGGACGTCTGCCGGTGCCGGCGGCCACGGACGTGGTGGCCTCCGGGTCCGTGCCGGCCCTCGGAGCGACGCGCAGGCGAGTACGCCGGGACGTCAGCGTGGCCGCGAGCAGCAGCACGGACGTCATGCCGAAAAGGAGGGAGTTCATCGCTGGATCGTCACCTTCACCGAAGCCCTGATCCTTCGATCACCACCCCGTGGAGGTCGTCGCCGCCCCGTGCCTCGATGGGCGGCGACGGTCGGCTCGGTTCCGCGCAGCGCGGGCCGAGCGCATTCCTCCACAGGGTCACCTGACCGTCTGTGCGTCGTATGGCTGTGCGCCGCCCATGGCGGGCCGAGTGATGGCCTGGGCGCTGTCCGAGCCCACGGGCCCCGACGAGAAGCCGTTCGGCGACTCCTCCGCATTCATCCCGATGGCGTACGAGCCCGTCGCTCCCGTCGTGTCCTGAGCGGTGTACGACGCCGTCGCATCCCGGCCGGCCGAGGCCGAGCCATCAGAGGACTGTGTCATGCCGGTCGTCAGGCAGAGCGGGATCATCTTCCGACCCTGCGTGAGATGCTGAGCGCTCGAGCACGGGGAGCACGGCCGGTAGGAGCCGCGGGTGGTATCCGGACACACGGAGACCCGGTCCGACCGGTCCGAGGCGCCCGCATTCTCACGGGTGGTGCCCTGCGTGGTGTCGCTCGACCGGTCTCGGCCATAGGACCGGGCGTCATCGTTGCGCCGGCCATCGTGGTCGTGTGAGCCGTCGTGGTCCTGCCTGGCGTCGTGGTCGTGTGACCGATCGCCGTCGTGATGGTGGCCGCGGTGGTGCTCCGGCCGGTCGCCGTCATCGGCTCCGACGTATTGGCCGCCCTGGGCGTCGCCGTCCCGACCGTCCTGAGTGCCGGTATACGCCCCAGCGTCCTGGCCGCCGGTGGGGGTGGGGCTCCGGCGGGAGGAAGTGTTCGGCGAGGAACCGCCGGTGTCGGAGACCGGCGGGCAAACCTGTGCGGCCGCGTCGCTCGTGCCGTCTTCTCTGGAGGCGGAGCCGGTAGCCGTGCCGTCATCCGAACCGAGGGGATGGAGACGGTGGCAGTCGCCACAGGCGATCGCCGGGTACGAGTTCTGTCCCTCGGAGGTGACGCTCTGACCGGTGCCCGAGCCACCCTGGATGCAGATCTGAGGCTGGGACGGCGCGGTGTCGGCCGGGGTGGCGGTGGCGGCTGAGGGGGCGGTCGTCCCGCACTTTGACGGTTCGGCGATGCAAGCGGCGAGGTAGGCCGACAGCCCGGTCGTGTCCGCGTCGCCGGAGAAGGCGGCGACCGTGTCTGCGACGGCGGTGGCTTTCGCCTGGCCGGCCGACGCCTTCGTCTCCTTCATCTTCTTCGTCGTCTTGGTCGCGGTGTGCTCGGCGGCCAGAGTGATTCGCGGCATCGTCGGACGCCGTGCCGGGGCCGTGCGCTCGGCGGCGCGGGTCGCCTTCCAGGAGCGGGCGGCGGCGATGAGGTGAGCCTGCTGCCGCGCGAGCTGCTTGTCCTGGGAGCGCAGCTGCGCGGCCAGCTTGGTCAGCTCGGCGGAGGGCTTCCCGGATCGGCCGACCGTCTTCTGCTGCATTCCCGCGATCGCCGTCAGCGACTTGCGGACGAGCGCGCGGCGGTGCCCGGTCGTCTGGAGCGGGCGCTCGTACGGTGTGCCCACGGCGATCTTCGTCGACACCTGTGCGGCTTTGGGCCGACGCGAGGTGTCCTTCTCGGCCGGCTTGGCTGTTCCACCCCTGCTCGTCCGGTGGGGGGCAACGGCGGCCGTGGTGGCCTGCCGATCCTGGGCGGCCGGTTTCCGGCCGTCGCCAGGGTGTACCGACATGGCCACGGCGATGATGCCGCAGGCGATGGCGAGGACGAACAGCAGCAGTGGCCAGGGTCGGTCCGTGCGCTCGGCGTCGCGGGTGTCAGAGGGGAGGATCCGGGCAGAGACGGATCTGGGCTTCTTCGACACGGGAGGGTCTCCTCGTCGGCCGCGCCGGGGTCCGTACGAGGAGGCCGGCGCGCGGCGGATGCGAATGCGTGAACAGTCTCGGAACACGGGGCAACGCCCCGGAGAAAGCCGACGACGGAGCACCGTCGTCACGCACGTCGCGGCCTGGCCAGCGACCCGCCTTCACGTGCATCAGGGACTGGCACCCAATGCACGTGGGATGTCGAAGCCCAGAATGCGGGGACGACCGGTACGTGTCAAGGTCTCTCAGCCCTGCATTTCCAGGCGTGGAATCCGTGAGGGACGTTCCGTCATGATCGAGCCGCCGGCAGTCCGCTGACGCGTGCCAGGGCACTCGTGGCGGACATCGCTGCGATGACCCGGCCCGGCGTCGGCGACAACACTGCGGGGCGCCGTCTGGGCGCGCGCGGTCGGGCAGCGGATCTGTCAGGACACGTCCAGCGCCGGCGACCGGGATCGACGATTCACGGGGGCGTCCGGCCGAAGAGGTCTTGACGCGAAGCAGATCTTTTCGCACACTGGCCCTGCCATCGGCGCGATGGCGGAGCCGTTGCTGGAGATTCGCAGCGGTGTCCGGTCTGCCTGTTGCTGAGCAAGCAGGGGGCGTGCCGCGTCGGGATGGTGTTGGTCGCCATGGCTTGGCGACGCACCTTGCGTACTGCACTTCGTCGTGATCACGTGCGGGCGCGCCTCCCGGCGTCTCGCGCATCCTCAGGAGCAGACAATGCGCCCCCTCCGCCACATCCCGTCATGCCTTCCTGCCCTCTGGGGCACCATCAGCCGCTGCGCCGCGGTACGACGCATCACCGGTGCGCTACCGACGCCGCGCACGATCTCCTTCCCGAACAGACCACGGGTCGGCGCCTGGCTGCCGCCCACGATCGGCGTACTGATCGGTGCCGTGCTGGTCATCTCGATCGTGGGAGTCCCCGGCGTCGGGGCCGGCCCGGCGTCCGCGCCGGCCTCCGATCGGCGACCGGCACACGCGTCGGTCGTCGCGGGAAAGGCGCCGGTCGCCGCCGCACCCGTCCAGAACGCCCCCCTGGCCGCCACGCGGCAGGACCTGACAAAGGTCCGTCGCGCGCTCTCCGCGTTGAGGAAGGCGCGCGCCGAAATCGCGGCGCTGCCCGGCGCGTCCGTCGCCGACCTCGACCGTGCCATCGGCGAGCTGACCCGTACGGCACAGGCCGGGCAGGTCACCGACGCGGCGGCCCGGACCGCGCCGGCGAACGTCTCGGCCGTCTCCCGCGACGAACGAGAACGTCGCGCCGTCGCCACGGCCGTCGCCTACGCCCGGGCTCAACTGGGCAAGCCGTACATCTACGGCGGCGAGGGTCCGCGCGGCTATGACTGCTCCGGGCTGACGATGAAGGCGTACGAGGCCGCCGGCGTCTCGATCCCGCGGACCTCCGACGTCCAGTACTGGCAGACCCACCACGTCAGCCTGGGCCACGAACAGACCGGCGATCTGGTCTTCTTCGAATACCACCGAGGAATGAGCGGACCTGGCCACGTCGGCATCGTGATCGACCCGAAGCGTCACCTGATGATCGCCGCTCCGCACACGGGCACGGACGTCAAGATTCAGAACTACCTCATGGTCGGCAGCGCGGACGGTCTGGTCGGCTTCGGCCGTCCCGTGAACGGGCACGCCATCCACCCGGCGCACCCGTTCCACGGCCGGATCCCCGCGATCAAGACCGCGGACGCCTCATCGCCCGTCCACCGCTCCACCGCCCGTACGGCACTGGCCGCGCCGGCCGGCTACACGGAGTCCCCGGCGCGCCGATCCGCGGGCTCGGCCACTCGCCGGAGCACCCGATCGACGGTCCATCGGCCCGCGCGGGTGTCGCCGTCGCGGCGCGGCCATGCGCTTCGGCTCACGCGGGTACCGGCCCGGTACGGCAACGGGACCGGCCGGCGGGTACCGCGCCGTGCCGGCACGGCCGCACGTCACATCGCCTCCGCCCACGGGGACGGCGCCCGATGAGCCCGCTCGCGACGGCACGCGCCGCCAGGAAGGTGTGCCGGCTGGACGGATGCGATCAGTCGGTGCCGCCCACGATCGACGGGTCGCCCCGGTTGTACTGTTCACCCGCTCACCGGGCCGAGGCACGCCGGCGGCGACGTGCCGCGGTGCCGGTCGGCGGCTCGCCGAAACGGGTGCCGGTGCCGGACCGGTCTGCCTCCGCCGCGCAGGTCGCCACCGCGCCACCGCGGACCGTGGATCACGAGACCGCCGGCCGGCCGGCACCCATGCCCCCGCGCGAGGGGACATCCATGCGGCCCCCACGGCCGCGTTCGGAGAGGGGACGTCTGGAAACGGCGCCCGCGAAAGCGGAGCGCCGGAAAACAGAGCGCTCAGAAGCCGCACTCCCGGAACCGGCGCGCGCGGATGGTCCGCGAGAGCCCGCACTGGTCTCCGCCACGACGTCGGCCGCTGGTACGCGGGGCACGTCGGTCGCCCCGAGCGGGGACAGGGCGAAAACCGCGAAGCGGGTCAACGGCTCCGCGAAGCGCGCCGGGCAGGACCGCTCGCAGGCCGGTCGCCGGAATTCGACGACGATTCCCCTGCGGACGGGCGGCCGCCGATCGCGCGGTGCCGGAGACGAACGCCGATCCGGGGCTGCGAGCGGCGGGCGTCGATCGGGCGCTGTGAGAGGCGGGCGCCGACCGGGCTCCGCCGGGGGCGAGCGGCGCCGGAGGACGCGGTCGCGCCCGTCGGTCCATCTGCCCCGCAGACTCCTGACCGGGCCGTCCCAGGCTTGGAAGAGGCTGGGTGCCGTTCGCCACCGGCTCCCGCAGCGTCTCCAACAGCACGTCCCGCAGCGGCGACCCCTTCGCGACCACCGCGCCAAGTCGTCGCAGCGGATCCGCCCGCTCCGTTGGGCGGCGGCCGGACTGGTCGCGTTGATCCTCTTCGCGACCGCGGCAGCCGCACAGCCGTCCGTCTTCACCGGCCATCGCGCCGGACCGCGCCCCGGGGCATCGGCCCGTACGGTGGCGCCGGTCACGGGGGAGTCGCTCATCCGCCTGCGGTCCGCCGCGGTCGCTCGGTCCCTGAAACGCGTCGAGGGCCGGATCCGGACGCTGCGGAACGCCCGCCGGGAACTCACCGGCCTGCCCGCCGCGCGCAGGACGCCGGCGGTTCTGGCGGCGCTGGCGCAACTCGGCCGGCAGCAGGAGAGCCTGGACCGGCTCGCCACGGCGCTACGCCGTCGGACGGCCGAAGCGACGGACCGGTCGCGGCGGACGACCGAGCGGGCCCGCCTCGCGAGCGCCCTCGCCGATGTCGAGGGCGCGCTGACCGAACTGCGCGGACTCCCCCCGGGCTCGCGGACGCCTTACCTGCGCGCGGCCGTGAGCCGGTTGGCGGAACGCCGTACGGTCCTGCGGCGGCGACTCTCGGCGGCGGACCGGGCCATCGCCCGCCTGGACGAGGAACTGAGCGCTCCACTGCCGGCAGGCGCCCCCTGAGCGGGCGCCGGCGCACTCGAGCCGCCGCACGTCACTGGTCGCCGTCTCCACGTAGGCCTCCTGACTGCGGATCAGGGCGGAGGCGATCGCGTACGACAGGTCGAAGGGTGGGGCCGGGCGCGCTCCAGCCGCCGGACCTGCGCGGCAGGACGACCGTCACCGCTTCGGTAGGGTTTCGCGTATGACACTGACGCTGCTTCCCGCGGTCGACGTAGCCGATGGCCAGGCCGTGCGCCTCGTGCAGGGGGAGGCCGGCACGGAGACCTCGTACGGCGAGCCCGTCGAGGCGGCCCTGGCCTGGCAGAGCGCGGGCGCCGAGTGGGTCCATCTGGTCGACCTGGACGCGGCGTTCGGCCGGGGTTCCAACCGTGAGCTGCTGGCCGCGGTGATCGGCAAGCTGGACGTCAAGGTCGAGCTGTCCGGCGGCATCCGCGACGACCACTCGCTGGCCGCCGCGCTGGCCACGGGCTGCGCGCGCGTCAACATCGGGACGGCGGCGCTGGAGAACCCTGAGTGGTGTCGGAGGATCATCGCCGAGCACGGGGACAAGATCGCGGTCGGGCTCGACGTGCGCGGCACCACGCTCGCCGCCCGCGGCTGGACGCGCGAGGGCGGCGACCTGTGGGAGGTGCTCGACCGCCTCGAAACCGACGGCTGCCCGCGCTACGTCGTCACCGACGTGACCAAGGACGGCACCCTGCGGGGACCGAACACCGAGCTGCTCCGCGAGGTGTGCGCGCGCACCGACCGCCCCGTCATCGCCTCGGGCGGCGTGTCCTCCCTGGACGACCTGCGGGCGCTCGCCACGCTCGTGCCGGCCGGCGTCGAGGGCGCCATCGTCGGGAAGGCGCTGTACGCCGGCGCGTTCACCCTGGAAGAGGCCCTGGCGGCCGTGGGAGCGGCCGCGTGATCAAGCGGATCTCCTCGGGCGGCCCGTGGGAGAACATCGTCGGCTACTCGCGGGTGGTCGTGGCCGGCCCGTGGGTGCTGGTCGCGGGCTGCACGTCGACGGTGGACGGCGAGGTCCGCCACGAGAACGACGCGTACGGCCAGACGAAGACCGCGTTCGACGTCGCCCTGCAGGCGGTCGAGCAGGCCGGCGCCTCGGCGGAGGACGTCGTACGGACCCGGTTGTACGTCCGGGACATCGCCGACGCCGAGGCGGTGGGGCGGGCGCATCACGAGATCTTCGGTGAGATCCGCCCGGCCACGTCGATGATCGAGGTCTCGGGGTTCATCGATCACCGGATGCTGGTAGAGATCGAGGTGGACGCCTATTCCGAGGCGCTCCAGGACGGAGACAGGCCATGACCGTCGCGATCCGGGTGATCCCGTGCCTGGACGTCGACGCCGGGCGCGTGGTCAAGGGCGTCAACTTCGAGAACCTCCGGGACGCCGGCGACCCGGTCGAGCTGGCCCGCCGCTATGACGCCGAAGGCGCCGACGAGCTGACCTTCCTCGACATCACCGCCTCCAGCGGCGAGCGGGCGACGACGTACGAGGTCGTGCGCCGTACGGCCGAGCAGGTGTTCATCCCGCTCACCGTCGGCGGCGGCATCCGTACCGTCGACGACGTCGACCGGCTGCTGCGCGCCGGTGCCGACAAGGTGTCGATCAACACGGCGGCGATCGCCCGGCCGGAGTTCCTCCGGGAGGCGGCGCACCGGTTCGGCTCGCAGTGCATCGTGTTGTCGGTGGACGCCCGCCGGTCCGGTGACGGCTTCGAGGTGACCACGCACGGCGGGCGGCGCGGCACCGGCCTGGACGCGGTCGAGTGGGCGCGGCGCGGCGAGGAGCTCGGCGTCGGCGAGATCCTGCTCAACTCCATGGACGCCGACGGCACCAAGAACGGCTTCGACCTGGAGATGCTGCGGGCGGTCCGCGAGGTCGTCGGCGTGCCCGTCATCGCCAGCGGGGGAGCGGGCGCCCTCGAGCACTTCGCCCCGGCGATCGACGCGGGGGCCGACGCGGTGCTCGCCGCCAGCGTCTTCCACTTCGGCGAGCTCAAGATCGGCGACGTCAAGGAGTCCATCCGCCAGGCGGGCCACCCCGTACGCTGACCGGGCCCTGGCCCCGGGGCCGGTCCTGCAGCGGCCCACCAGCCCGTACGCCGCAGGACATCGACGTCACCCCGCCCGGCCGGCTTGAGCGTTCGCCGGGTGCGGGGGCTCCGCTGTTTCCGCACCCGTCGGAACGACGATTCTCCGGTCGCCGACGGCGATCCGGGGTGACGTCCGTCTCGAATCCGCTTCGAGCGAGCATGTTCGCCGGTGAGTGGGGCACAGGTGGGACGTGTCCCACAGAAGTGACATAGCCCAAAACCCGGCCTATCGGGCGGTCCGCCCGATATCCGGGCGCTGCGGCGCGACCGTCGTCCTGCGCGGTCCGTGGTCGGTCGATCACGCTGGATGTGTACGGTTGTCACAAACGCACATTTCGGACATCCAGGGCCGAGGTCACTTCGGAGGGAATAGGGAAGCGGCTCTGGGCGGGAGATGATCATGCGTGCTCTTACGGTGGTGCCGTTGAAGGCGGGATCACTCGAGGTCAGTGAGGTCCCCGAGCCCACACGGGGCGAGGGCGAACTGCTCGTCGATGGCGTCGCGCTCGGCGTGTGCGGCACGGATCGGGAGATCATCGCCGGTGATTACGGCTGGGCGCCACCCGGCGAGAACCGGCTGATCATCGGACACGAGTCGCTCGGGCGGGTCCGGGAGGCCCCTGAGGGCAGCGACTTCCGCCCCGGTGACCTGATCGTCGGCATCGTGCGGCGGCCCGATCCGGTGCCGTGCGGCGCGTGCGCCCGCGGCGAGTTCGACATGTGCCGCAACGGCCGGTACACCGAGCGGGGCATCAAACAGATCCACGGTTTCGGGTCCGAGCGGTGGACGATCGAGGCCGACTACGCGGTCCGCATCGACCCGGCGCTGGGCGACCTCGGCGTCCTCATGGAGCCGACGACCATCGTGGCCAAGGCCTGGGACCACATCGAGCGGATCGGCAACCGGGCCTGGTTCGAACCCCGCCGGCTCCTGGTGACGGGCGCGGGCCCGATCGGCCTGCTGGCCGCCCTACTGGGCGTGCAGCGGGGGCTCGACGTCCACGTGCTCGACCGGGTCACCGGCGGGGTGAAGCCGAAGATCGTCGCCGACCTCGGCGCCACGTACCACACGGGGTCCGTCGACGACGTCACCGCCAAGGCGTGCCCGGACATCGTCATCGAGGCCACAGGTGTCTCTCACCTCGTCATGGACGCGATCACCAACAACGCGGCGGCGAGCGTCGTGTGCCTCATGGGCGTCTCGCGCGGGGGCCATCGGATCGAGGTGGACGCCGGTTCGCTCAACCGGGAGATCGTCCTGGGGAACGACGCCGTCTTCGGATCGGTCAACGCCAACCACCGCCACTACGAACTGGCCGCCGAGGCGCTCCTGCGCGCGGACCGGTCGTGGCTGGCGCGACTCATCACCAACCGACTGCCCCTCGAGCGGGCGCCCGAGACGCTCGAAGGAGGTAGCGGCGACGACGTCAAAGTCGTCATCGACCTGTAGATCGGGATGACCATGACCACACAAGCTCCCGCCGCGCGGCAGGAACACCTCGCGCATGTCGTCTTCATCAGCGCCGCCGCGGCTCTCGGCGGCTTCCTGTTCGGGTACGACAGCGCCGTCATCAACGGAGCCGTGGACGGCATCAAGGGCCACTTCGGCGTCGGAGCCGGCGTCACCGGTCTGATCGTGTCCGCGGCGCTGCTCGGGTCGGCGCTGGGCGCCGCGATCGCCGGCAAGCTCGCCGACCTCAAAGGACGTCTGCTCGTCATGCGGCTGGCCGCCGTGCTGTTCGTGATCAGCAGCTTCGGAGCGATGTTCCCGTTCGCGGACTGGGAACTGGCGTTCTGGCGGATCATCAGCGGCATCGCCATCGGGATGGCCTCGATGGTCTCTCCGGCCTACATCGCCGAGGTGGCGCCGCCCGCCTACCGCGGCCGGCTGGCCTCCTTCCAGCAACTGGCGATCGTGCTCGGCATCGCGATCTCGCAGCTCGTGAACTTCGCGATCGCGGCGCTGGCCGGCGGCAACACCCGCAATCACCTGGTCGGCATCGAGGCGTGGCAGTGGATGCTGGGCGTCGCGGCGATTCCCGCGGCGATGTACCTCATCTTCGCCCTGATCATCCCTGAGTCGCCGCGTTACCTCGTGGAGGACGGGAAGCTCGACAAGGCCCGCCAGGTCCTCGCCGAGGTCGAAGGCGAGCACATCGACCTCGACGCCCGCGTGCGCGAGATCCAGTCCGTGCTCGCCGCCGAGCACAAGCCGCGGCTGCGGGACATCCGGGGACCCGCGGTGGGCCTGCTGCCGATCGTGTGGGTGGGCATCGGCCTGTCCGTCCTGCAGCAGTTCGTCGGCATCAACGTGATCTTCTACTACTCCGCGTCGCTGTGGCACTCGGTCGGCATCTCGCAGACCAACTCGCTGCTGATCAGCCTGTCCACCTCGATCATCAACATCGTCGGCACGTTCATCGCGATCGCGTTCGTCGACAAGATCGGCCGCAAGCCGCTGGCGCTGATCGGCTCGATCGGGATGACGATCTCGCTGGCGACGATGGCCTGGGCGTTCAGCGCCGCGCACAAGATCAGTGGCACCGAGGTCCGGCTGCCGCACGCCCAGGGCCTGGTGGCACTGTTCACCGCGCACACGTACGTGCTGTTCTTCGCACTGTCGTGGGGCGTGGTCGTCTGGGTCATGCTGGGTGAGATCTTCCCGAACAAGATCAGGGCGGCCGCGATGTCCGTGGCCGTGGCGGCCCAGTGGATCGCCAACTGGCTGGTCACGGTGACGTTCCCCAACCTGTCGGAATGGAGCCTGTCCGGGGCGTACATCGGATACTCGATCTTCGCCGCGCTGTCGGTGCCGTTCGTCATCAGGTTCCTGCACGAGACGAAGGGCAAGAAGCTCGAGGAGATGGGCTGACCGCTTGCGTCGACCGGCGAGCGAGCTGGGCTGACCACCCGCAGCGACCGGCGAGGAGGAGCACATGACGTTGCCCACGGCACGACTGGGCACGACCGACATGGAGATCACCCGCGTCGGGTTCGGCGCCTGGGCGGTCGGGGGAGCCTGGGAGTACGGCTGGGGTGCCCAGAGCGACGAGGAGTCGATCAACGCGATCCGGCACGCCGTCGACCAGGGCGTGAACTGGATCGACACCGCGGCGGTCTACGGTCTCGGGCACTCGGAGAAGGTCGTCGCCCAAGCGCTCAAGGGCGTGTCCGACCGCCCGTACGTCTTCACCAAATGCGGGATGCTCTGGGAAACCGACGGGATTGTCGCGCGCGTCGCCCGGCCGGAGACGATCCGCCGGGAGGTCGAGGACTCGCTGCGCCGGTTGCGGGTCGAGCGGATCGACCTCTACCAGGTGCACCAGACGCCCGACGACGGCACGCCGGTGGAGATGTACTGGGAGACGATGGCGGAGTTGAAACAGGAGGGAAAGGTCCGCGCGATCGGCCTGTCCAACCACAGCGCGCTGCGCCTGGAGAAGGCCGAGCAGGTCGCGCACGTCGACTCCCTGCAGCCGCCGTTCTCGCTGATCGACCGCATGGCCGCTCCGGAGATCGACTGGTGCGCCCGTGACGGCGCCGGGGTGATCGTCTACTCGCCGATGCAGTCCGGCCTGCTGACCGGCGCGTTCTCCCGGCAGCGGGTCGACGCGCTGCCCGAGGACGACTGGCGGCGGCGCTCTCCGGACTTCACCACCGGGCTCGACGCCAACCTTGCGCTGGCCGACGCCCTGCGGCCGGTCGCCGAACGGCACGGCGTGTCCCAGGCGGCCGTAGCGGTCGCCTGGACGCTCGTCTGGCCGGGCGTGACCGGCGCGATCGTCGGCGCCCGCAGCCCCGAGCAGGTCGACGGCTGGCTGCCCGCCGCGTCCCTGGAGCTCACACCGGAGGACCTGCACGAGATCGCCACGGCCGTCGCGCGCACCGGCGCCGGCCGCGGCCCCGTACGCCCCTGACCTCAGGCGACCTCGCTCTCCGCCGGCCGGTGCTCGTACGCCCTGACCTCAGGCGACCTCGCTCTCCGCCGGCCGGTGCTCGTGCGCCCCTGACCTCAGGCGACCTCGACGATCGTGTCGATCCCACGTCGGCCGGTGCTTCTGCGCCCCTGACTGACCTCAGGCGATCTCCACGATCGCCTCGACCTCGACCGGCACCGCGAACGGCAGGGCGCACACACCGATCGCGGAGCGGGCGTGGCGGCCCGCGTCGCCCCACAGGTCGCAGACGAGGTCGCTGAAGCCGTTGACGACGGCCGGTGTCTGCTCGAAGCCGGGCGTGCAGTTCACGTATCCGGTGACCTTGATCCACCGCCGTACGCGCGACAACTCGCCGAACTCGCGTTTGAGGGAGGCGAGGGCCGCGAGGGCGCACTGCCGGGCCGCCGCCCGGCCCTCTTCCACGGTGAGGTCCGCGCCGACCTTTCCGCGGGCGAGCCGACGCGGCCCGTCGGCCGGGCCGTGCCCGGACAGGTACGCGAGCGGGCCCGCCACCGTGACGAACTCCAGGCGCTGGGCGACGCCGGGCGGCGCGGCGATGGGCGAGGGGAGGACCGCTCCCAGCTCGGACAGGCGTCGTTCGATCAGATCCATGCGGGCAACCTAGAGAAATGAAACGGTGTTCCGCAAGATCTTGAAGAATGAAACGCCATTCCGTATCTTCTCGGTCCATGGTTCCGCGAAACGATGGCGACGAGCAGCCGGTGCAGGCCGTCGCCCATGCCCTCGACGTTCTCGAACTCCTCGCGGCCGGGGGACCCCGATCCCTCGGCCGGATCGCCGAGACCTGCGGGCGGTCGAAGGCGACCACGCATCGGCTGCTCGCCACCCTGGTGACCCGGGGCTACGCCGAGCAGGATCCCGAGACGGGCATGTACCGGGCCGGCCTGCGCTGCGTGGAGCTCGGCATGAGCGTCCTGGCGGGTGCACGAATCGGCGACGTCGCCCGGCCGCACCTGGAGGAGCTGAACGCCGCCACCGGCGAGGTCGTCCACCTGTGCGTGTACGACCGGGGCGAGGTCGTCTACATCGCCAAGCTGGACTCCCGCCTGCCGGTCGCGCCCCAGTCCCGGGTCGGTGCCCGCGCCCCGGCGCACTGCGTCGCCCCCGGCCGGGCCCTCCTCGCCCACCAGCCGCCCGCCGAGCTCGCGCGCGTCACCGACGCTGGACTGCGGCGCTACACCGAGAACACGATCACCGAGCCCGAGCGGCTGGCCGAGGAGCTGGCACGGGTCCGCGAAAGGGGATACGCGATCAACGAGTCGTCCTGGCGTCCCGGCGTGTGCGGGGTCGGTGCCGTCATCCGGGACTACACCGGCACGGCGGTCGCCGCCGTCGGCTGCTGCGTACCCGAGTCCCGCTTCGGCTCCGCGCACCGGCGCGACCTGGCCGCGGCCGTCACGACGGCTGCCGCCCGGATCTCGGCGGACCTGGGGCACGCCCAGGCGGTGACCGGATGACCTCCCGTCTCTTCGCCGAGATCACCGGCACGGACTCCGGCCACGACCCGATCCTGCTGCTGCACAGCCTCGGCCTCGACCACACGATGTGGCGCTCATGCGCCCCGTACCTCGCCGCCGGGCGCCGCCTGATCATCGTGGATCTGCCGGACCATGGGCGATCTCCGGCCGGCGCGGACACCGGCGCGGGCCTCCTGGCGCTGCTCGACGCCGCCGGGGCGGCCCGCGCCCACGCCGTCGGCGTGTCGCTCGGCGGGAACGAGGCGCTCGCCCTGGCCGCCCGGGCGCCGGAACGCGTGCGCTCGGTCACGGCGTCGGGGTCGTTCGCGTTCCTGGACGATACGGAACGCGTGGCGAGGCTGGAGGCGACGGTCACGCGAGCGGCCGAGCTGGGCATGGCCGCGTTCGCCGACGCGTACATCGCGGGCACCCTGGACGCGGAGGCCCGGGAGAAGGACGGGCACCGCCTGCGCGAGGTCCTGGCCGGGACACCACCGGAGGCGTACGCGGCGGCGGCCCGCCGCTGCTTCGCGACCGACCTGCGCCCGCTCCTGCCCGCCGTCCGCTGCCCGGTCCTGCTCCTCGTCGGAGAACACGACACGAGGACACCCCGCTCCAGCGCCGAAGGCATCGCCGCCGGCCTCACCCACGCGGAGATCCAGGAGATCCCCGGCGCGGGCCACCTGGCCAACGTGGACGAGCCGAGACGCTTCACCGCCGCCCTGCAGACGTTCTGGGACACCGACCGACCGGCGAACGTCACCGGGTGACCCACGACGGCCTCGACCTCGATCGGCACTGTGAACGGAGCGACCGCGTCGGGTGGGCTCGGTAAGTGACCTGTCGATAAGGCTCGTGCTAGGAAGTACAAACGGCGGAGACGCGGCTAAGTCCCCGGTGACCAAGAGCAGGACCCGAACACACCCACCGGTAACAGCCACGCCGAGGAAGGATCAGCCGATGAACACGTGCGGTCCGGGAAGTGGCCCTGTTCCAGTCAACGAGCGTGCGAAATAGTGTGGAGGCCGCTTGTGTGATGCAAGGGATCTGATGGGGGAGAGGCTTTGTCGGAGAACGTCTTGTCGGTCCGGATCGCCAGCGGTGGCAGCGATGACGATGTGTTGCGGTCGTTCGCGCGGTGGCTCGGGGAAGAGCCGGAGATCCGCCGTCACGCGGTGATCAACGGGCTGGCCGCCGTACCCGGTGCGGGTGATATGGGCGGTGCACTCGAGGTGGTGCAGCTGGTGCTCGACTCCGGCTTCCAGCTGGCGAACCTTGCCCTGGCCTACACCGCTTGGCGTTCCACCCGGTCGGACGCACCAGCGGTAACAGTGTCCCGGGGCGGAGTGAGCATCACCCTGGCCAGCGGCGACGCCGAGGTTGTCGCCCGCTTGGTGCGGGAGCTGGAGGAAGCCAGACCAGAACAGTGAGCGTGCTTCCCGACCCGAACACCTCTCGCGCCGTGCTGATCGGCACCTGGCGATACACCGATCCCGGCCTGACAAGCCTGCCGGCCGTCGCGGAGAACCTCAAGGCCCTGGCCCGGCTGCTGCGCGACCCCGGCATCTGGGGACTGCCGAAGACGCACTGCACCGCGATACCGAACCCCGCCACTGCCGCAGAGGCCATCGACCCGATCATCGAAGCCGCCGAGCAGGCCACCGACACCCTCCTCGTCTACTACGCCGGACACGGACTCATCGCCCGTCGCGACGCCGAACTCCACCTTGCCCTCACCGGCTCCCGGCCTAACGCCGCCCACACCGCCCTGCCTTACGCGACAATCCGCGACGAACTCCTCGACACCCGCGCGCGGCGCCAGGTCGTCATTCTCGACTGCTGCTATAGCGGCCGTGCCTTAGGCCGCATGGCCCCGGCCGACGCGGCCACCGTCCTGGCCGACGAAGCCGCCATCGAAGGCACGTACCTGATCGCCGCCGCCGCCGAGACCAGGACAGCCCTTTCCGTCCCCGGTGAACCCCACACCGCCTTCACCGCCGAACTCCTCACCACCCTCCGCCGCGGAATCCCCGGCCAAGGCCCTCACCTCGACCTCGACACCCTCTACCGCCACATCGAAACCACCCTCCGCGCCAAACAGCGCCCCCTCCCCCAGCGCCGCATCCGCAACACCGCCGACCGACTCGCCTTCCACAACCGCGCCCACGCCCCGACACGACCAGCCCCCACCCCGACTGCGTCAGAGCCAGCCCCACCAGCCGACCCACCCCGTCCTCACCCAGCAGGCAGCACTCGCGACACCCCCCGCGGGATCCGGCGGCGAGCGTTCATCGTGGGCGCCGTCGTGTTCGCCGGCGCGGGCACGGCCACCGGGGCTGCGCTGTGGCCCTGGGGAGAGAGCGGGGATTCGGTCCGCGCCCGAAGACTCACCGACACCGACACCGAGGACGTGGCATTCAGTCCGGCCGGCCGGACGCTCGTCACCATCGATGGATCATCCGTCTCGCAGGTCTGGGACGCGGCCACCGGCAAGATGATCGCCGAGTCCTCCGACGGGCAGAACGGAGTGTCTTGCGTGGCGTTCAGCCCCGACGGCAAGACCTTCGCAACCGGCTGTGGGAACGACATCCGGGTGCGAGACGCGGCCACCGCGGTCCCCATCGCCACCTTCCCCACCACCTCGAACAACAACATAAGCATGGTGCCGTTGGCGTTCAGCCCCGACGGCAAGATGCTGGCATGCGGCGGCGCGGACACGGGCCTCGGGAGCCGCGACGACACTGACGCCTACGACATGAAGAACAGCTTCCGACTGCTGCGCACATCCACCGGCCTCGTCCGTGCGGCCTCGTCGGATCACAACCTACGCGCCGTAGCCTTCAGTCCGGACGGCAAGACGGTCGCATGCGCCAACGAGGGCGGGTGCTGGCTGTGGGACGTTGCCGGTCGTCGCTTCGGCCAAGAGATCGGTCTGCGCGACAACACGCACGCGGTGCTGTTCACACCGGACGGACGGCTCCTCGTCACCGCAGGCGAGGGCGGCATACGGCTGTGGGACACCACCTCGCTGCGCATCAAGGCGACACTTCCCGCAGGAACCACATACGCCGTGGCGCTCAACGAGGGCGGCAGGGCGATCGCCACCGCCGGACCGCACGGCGTACAACTGTGGGACATGGCCACCCGCCGCCCCACCGCTACGCTGACCCACAACCTGACGCACTCCCTGGCATGGAGCCCCGACGGCAGAACCCTTGCCGGCGCCACCTCCCAGAGCAACGCCAAGATCACACGCTCTTTCCCGTCGTACGACAGCGGATGCCTGCTGTGGCAAATCCCCGCACGGCTCCTGCCCACCTCTTCCGGAATACCCCCGACGCACCCAAAGGGGTGACGCCACGCAAGATCACCGCCGTTTGCGGCTGATGACAGGGCTCTTACCGGCACCCCTAAGCTCTACGGCAGAGGAGCCTCGCCGATGAGTCGCCCCCGCAGACGAGGCCATGGCGGAAATCCTCGATGAGCGCGAGAGCAGTGCCCCTTCCAGGGGCTCACCTGGACGAAGGTCCGGCGGGTGAGGTTGCGACCGGGCGGGTCGGCCAGGCGTCTTCGGTGACCAGGCGGCGCGTCAGCAGGGGCTCCCACCAGGAGCGGTGGTCGCGGTACCAGCGGATCGTCTCGCGGATCCCCGTTTCGAAGGAGACCGCCGGCCGCCAGCCGAGCTCCCGGCGGATCTTGCGGGCGTCGAGCAGGTAGCGCCGGTCGTGGCCGGGGCGGTCCGGGACCACCGTCTTCAGCGAGGCGGGGAGCCCGAGCTCGTCCAGCACGAGGTCGGCGAGCTCCTCGATGCTCGCCTCTTCGCCCGTGCCGACGTGGTAGGTGGCGCCGTCGGCGCCGCGCTCGACGATCGCCGTGATCGCCGCGCAGTGGTCCGCGACGGAGATCCACTCCCGTCGGTGGCGCGTCGAGGCGTACATCGGCAGGGGCCGCCCGGCCAGCGCGTTCGTCACGAACAGCGGCAGCACCTTCTCGGGGAACTGGTACGGCCCGTGGTTGTTCGCGCAGTTGGAGATCGTCACCGGCGTCCCGTACGTGCTGTGGTAGGCGCGCACCAGGTGGTCGGCCCCCGCCTTGCTGGCGCTGTACGGGGTGTTCGGCCGGTAGGGGCTGGTCTCGGTGAAGCCCTCGGCGGCGTCGAGCGGCAGGTCCCCGTACACCTCGCAGGTAGAGACGTGGTGGAAGCGCCCGACGCCGACCCGGCGGCACACGTCCAGCAGCACCTGGGTGCCGAGGACGTTCGTGCGGAAGAAGCGCTCCGGCTCGACCACGGCGAGACTGTTGTGCGACTCGGCCGCGAGGTTGACGACGACGTCGATCTCCCGGCCGCCGAGCAGGGCGAGCATCCGCTCCTCGTCGCCGATGTTCGCGCGTGCGAACTCGATGTCGCCTTCGAGCCCCGCGAGGTTCCTCAGGTTACCGGCGTATGTGAGGGCGTCGATCGCGACGATCGTGTCGGCCGGCTCGGCGGCGCGCCAGTGCCGCACGAGGTTGCTGCCGATGAACCCGGCCGCCCCCGTGACCACGATCGTCCTCGGCATCTCCCCGCCATCCGTCACCGCTCCGTCTGGAACCTCGCAGGATACTCACCAGCTCGTGGCCTGCGCGGTGAAGGCGGTGAGGTTGGCGGCGGCCCAGTCCCGGAAGGTCCGGGGCGGCAGCCCGGTGATCTGCTCGACGGTCGGCAGGGGCGTCTGCCCGCGGCCGTGGAGCGGACTGCCCATGGCCGCGATCGTGGCGTCGGCGAGCCGCTCGTCCAGGCCGTAGGCGACCATCTGGTCGCGGGACTGCTCCGGAGTCTGGACGGTGACGCCGATGGGCCTGTCCAGCAGCTCGGCGAGGACGGCGATCTGACGCCTCGGCGAGATCGCCTCCGGCCCCGTCACCGGATACCCCGCGCCGGTGGGGCCCGGGCCGACGAGCAGGTGGTACGCGACGGCGGCGATGTCGACCGGATCGACCGGGGCGACCGGAAGGTCGGCGAAGGGCACGGACACCGCACCGGCCGCAGCGATGGACGCCGTCCAGTGCAGCGCGTTGCTCATGAACGCCCCCGGCCGGACGAAGGCGCAGCGCACGCCCGAGCGGACGACGGCCTCCTCCCCTTCGCGATGCCAGCGGGTGAACGGGTCGTCCGCGCCCTCGTCGATGCCGAGGACGGAGAGCTTGACGAGATGGCCGATCCCCAGGGCGGCGGCCGCCTCGGCCACGAGGTGGTCCTGCCGCGGACCGTCCGGCCCGCCCGTCAGCAGGAACACCCGGCGTACGCCGCTCAGCGCCCGCCGGACCGCTTCGGGGTCGTTCAGGTCGGCGGCGTACGGCTCGACGCCGGGCAGCCGGTCTCCGCGCTCGGGATGGCGGGACATCGTCCGTACGGTGGCGCCCCGGGCCGACAGGAGGCGGACCAGGGCGCTGCCGACGGTCCCGGTGGCTCCGGTCACGAGGAAATCGGGCATCTCAGGCTCCTTCGCGGGTGATCTTGGGGAGGGTCTGGAGCAGATGCTCGTGCCAGTCGACCTCGACCCGCAGGCGGGCGATCTGGTGTTCCGACACGACCAGCTCGGCCGCGCTCAGCCAGGGGCGGGCCGCGGCGAGCCGGCTCTCGGCCGAGGTCAGCCGGGCCCGGAACTCCAGCAGTCGCGCGTTCACGATCTCCTGCAGGGTCTCCTCGGCGACCGTCCGGGCGTGGGCGAGGGCGAGGTCGAACGGATCGGTGGGGACGACGACCGCCCGCAGCATCTGGTCGTGCAGGGTGCTCAGCGCCCGCCGGCCGTCGGCGGTGATCTCGTAGACGGTCCGCTCGGGATAGTTGCCCTCCCGCTCGGTCCGGACCTCGGCGACCAGCCCCTCGCGGGAGAGCCGCGCCAGCGCGCCGTACAGCGCGCCGGGCTTGACGTCCGCCCAGTGCTCGGCCCGGTCCTCGGCGACCTGCAGGCGCATCCGGTGCCCGTGCATCGGGCCTCGCTCGGCCAGTGTGCTCAGCACGAAGAGACGAATAGCACTCACGAGCGACTACTCTCGCATGAGTAGTCGCCCATGGTCAATCACGAGTCCCGTACGACCTGCGGCGGCAGACGCCACGCGTCAAGTGCGGCCGTCACCCCCGATGTCCGGTCGGTGCCCGCTCAGAACTTCGTGAAGTGGTGGAAGCACTCGTAGGCGGCGTCCTGGGCGGCGAACGCCTCGACGTCGGCGCGTTTCACGGCGAGGTAGGCGGCGCTGCGCAGCGGGCCCAGGGCGTTCATGAGCAGGGTGTCGGCCTCGAGGGCGTCGAGCGCCTGGCCGAGGGAGGAGGGGAGACGCGGCGGGCGGTCGGCCTCGGGGAGGGTGTCCGGATCGACGCCGACCGCCGTGCCGGGGTCGATCTTCGACCGGATGCCGTCCAGGCCGGCGTGGATCACCGCGCCGAGGGACAGGTACGGGTTGGCGCTGGAGTCCGACGGCTTCAGCTCCAGGTTGGTGGTCTCCTTGGCCGCGTCCCGCATCGGCGAGCAGATCCGCACCGCGGCCTCGCGGTTGTCCACGCCGTAGCAGGCGTACGCGCTCGCCCACGACCGTGGGGTGAGGCGCCGGAAGCCGTTGACGGTGCCGGAGGTGAGGGCCGTCAGGGCGGGCAGGTGCGCGAGGAGCCCGCCGATGAACCAGCGGCCTTCATCGGAGAGGCCGTACGCGCCGCCCGGGTCGTGGAAGACGTTGCGGTCGCCGGACCACAGCGACAGGTGCAGGTGGCAGCCGTTGCCCGCCTGGCCGGGAATGGGCTTGGGCGCGAGCGAGGCCCACAGTCCGCGGCGCATCGCCACCGCCCGTACGGTCTCGCGGTAGAGCACGTGGTTGTCGGCGGCGCGCAGGGCGGCGGAGGGCCGGATCGACAGCTCCTGCTGACCGTGCCCCAGTTCGGGGTAGTAGTGCTCGACGCGCATGCCCTGGGCCTCCAGGGCATGGACCAGTTCGACGGTGAAGTCGTGCGCGGCGTGGAAGCCGGTCGCGGAGTAGCAGAGGCTGTCGTCGATGGGGACGAGCCGGTCCGGGCCGTGGTCCACGGGTATCCGGCGGCCCAGCGTGAACTCCGGTTCGAACGCCGCGACGAGGGAGTGGCCGGTGTCCGCCAGCGCGGCGATGGCGTCCTTGAGGAAGGCGCGCGGGCAGGCCTCCCACGGTTCGCCGTCCGGGTGGACGAGGTCGGACAGCATCGCGGCGGCGCCGGGGGCGTACGGGAGCGGCGTGAACGTGGACGGGTCCGCCAGGATGCGGACCTCGCCCACGGGCCCCATGCCCTCGACCGGCTGCAGCGTGTCGAGCATGGTCATCGCCATCATCGCGACGGTGTGCCCGATGCCCGTGTACAGCCGGTCGGCGATTCGAGCCCCGGCGGCGGACTTGCCGCGGATTATCCCGCCGTGGTCGGCGTAGAGGAACCGGACGAGGTCGATGCGGCCCGTCTCGACCCGTTCGGCCACGTGCGCCGCCACCGGGTCGTCGCGCCTTTTTCTGGCGTCCATGCCTCTGGAGTAACACGCAGGGTGAGATCAGGCCAGTGGCTCGCCGATGTACCGCTGGACTGTCGGGGCCAGGTCGGCGACGAGCGCGTCGACGTCGAGGGCGACGATCGGCGGCAGTCGCAGGATGTAGCGGCACAGGGCCGCGCCGAGCAGCTGGCTCGCCACCAGGGCGGCGCGGGTGGGGCCGTCCTCGCCGCCGCCCAGCGCCGTGGCGACCTGGGTGGCGAAGATCGTGCGCATGCGCTCAGCCGCGCCGTCGTTGGTGACCGCGGACCGCAGCAGCACGGTCAGCACCTCACCGGGCCCCTCGCCCTCCCACAGTTCGAGGAAGTGGCGCACGAACGTCTCTCCGACCTGGTCGGGAGGGAGTGAGGCGAGGTCCGGCAGCCGCAGGTCGAGGTCGACCGCGGCGGCGAACAGGCCCTCCTTGGAGCCGTAGTAGCGGATGACCATCGACGGGTCGATGCCGGCGTCGGCGGCGATCGCGCGGACGGTCGCTCGTTCGTAGCCGTCGGCGGCGAAACGGCGGCGGGCGGCGGTGAGGATCGCCGCGCGGGACTCCTGGGATCGGGCGGTGAAGGCCATGCCCACAAGTGTAGGCCAACAAGTGTTGGCAAACGTGCGCCGGGCGGCTAATCTCATTGCCAACAGACGTTGGCCATCAAGCGTTGGCCGCAAGGAGGTCACCGAAATGCCTGAGCTTCCAGACACCACCGAGGTAGCCATCGTCGGCGCCGGCCCCACGGGCCTGGCCCTCGCCGCCTCCCTGGCGGACCGGGGAGTGGAGTTCGTGCTGCTGGACAAGGCGGCCGAGGGGACGAACACCTCACGCGCCGCCGTGGTCCACGCCCGCACCCTCGAGGTCCTCGAGCCGCTCGGCGTCACCGGCGAGCTGATCGAGCGCGGAGTGATCGTCCCGACGTTCACGGTTCGTGACCGGGACCGGACGCTCATGAAGGTCGACTTCGGCGGGCTGCCCACCGCGCATCCCTACACGCTGATGGTTCCGCAGAGCACGACCGAGGAGGTCCTGCTCCGGCGCCTGCGTGCGCTCGGCGGCGACGTCCACCGGGGCAGTGCGGTGACCGCGGTGACCGGTGACTCCGAGGGCGCCACCGTGCGGCTGGCGGACGGGGCGACCGTGAGGGCGCGCTCCGTCGTCGGCGCCGACGGCATGCACAGCGTCGTCCGCGAGCAGGCCGGCATCGGCTTCACGGGCGGCGCCTACGCGGAGTCGTTCATCCTCGCAGACGTCCGCGTGGAGTGGGAGCTGCCGGACGACGAGGTCCAGCTGTTCCTGTCCCCGGAAGGAGTCGTCGTGGTGGCCCCGCTTCCCGGAGGCCGGCATCGGGTCGTCGCCACCGTCGCTGACGCGCCCGAGCACCCGGACGCCGACGACGTGCGCGAGGTCCTCGGCACCCGGGGCCCGCAGTCCTCTCCCGCGCGGATCGGCGATGTCGTGTGGAGCTCGCGGTTCCGGGTGCACCACCGGATCGCCGACCACTATCGGGCCGGGCGGATCTTCCTCGCCGGTGACGCCGCCCACGTGCACAGCCCGGCCGGAGGCCAGGGCATGAACACCGGCATCCAGGACGCCGTGGACCTGGCCGGTCGCCTCGCCGCCGGGACCGAGGACGGTTATGAGGCCGCGCGGCGCCCGGTGGCCGCCGAGGTCGTGGCGATGACCGACCGGATGACCCGCGCCGCCAACCTCGACGGAAACGTGGCTCGCATGGTGCGCAACACCCTCCTGACCGTGGCCGGCCACAACCCGACGGTCCGGCGCAAGCTGGCGATGCGGCTGTCCGAGCTCTCGGCGGGCCGCTGAGCGGACGGCCGCCGGGCCACGGACGGTGCGCTGCGGCTCGGTTCAGGTGGTCGGTCGGGCGGCGGGCGGTGGCGGACCGTGCGTCGGTGTCCTCCGCGGCTCGGTTCAGGTGTCAGGTGGCGGCGAGACGCACGTCGGTGTCCTTCGCTGTTCAGTTCAGGTGGTCGGCCAGGCGCCGGGCGGCAGCGGACCGCACGTCGGCGTCCTCGGCGTCCTCGTGCCGGAGCCGCCGTAGCCGGGCCCGCGTCGCGCCGTCGAGCGGCACCGCCCCGGCGGCGATCCGGCGCACCCCGCCCTCACAGTCCCACAGCCCCTCGACCAGGTACGGCTCCGCGACGTGCGGATCGATCCTGCCGAGCGCGCCCAGGAGGTTGGTGCGCAGCTGAGACGAGGCGCTCTCCGTCCAGCCGTACAGCAGCAGCGGGATCGCGGACCGGGTCCGCAGGCGGCCGAGCCCGTCGGCGGGTACGGCGGCCAGGTCCCAGTCCTCCTCGTCGAGGGCGATCTCGAGGGCTTCCAGGAGCGGCACCGCGTCCACCTCCGTGCCGTGCGCGGAGAGCACGTCGATCCCGACGTCGGAGTACGACCGCTGCTCGGCCACCCAGACGCGGGCGCGGGTCAGCGCGGCGGGTCCCAGGTCACGGACGGCGCGGCACAACGGCCCGTCGTAGGAGCCGGTGGGCAGGCACTCCTCGACGAGGTCGAGGACCAGGGGACTGTGCCGGCGGCCGAGTTCGAGGATGGCGGCGGTCGCGCCGTCGCCGCGGGCCCGCACGCGGGCCGCCAGGTCGGCGGCGGAATGACCGGTGAGGGAGATCCGCGGCTCGTGCGGGCGTGTCTCTGGTCTGCGCGCTGCGGCGATCCGGGGTTGTCGGCGCGCCCACATTCGCGTCACCGCGCCGTCGACCCCGCACAGCCAGGCGAGCGCGCGGTCGTCGCAGCGGGTCGCCGCGACCTCGTCCAGTCCGTCGGCGAGGGCGGGGTCGTCGAGTTCGACCAGGGACTGCAGTGCGGTGTACCAGTTCGCGCCGTCGGCGGCATAGCGTCGCAGGGGGACGGCGGCCTCCCGCCGTCCGAGGCGGACCAGCTGGGCGAGCACGTCGAGGGCCAGGTTGGTCCGGTCCGGCTCGGTGTCCAGCCGATCATCAGGATCGAATATATGTTCGACTATAGGGGTGATCTCGAGCTCCAGGTCGAGGATCAGCCGTGCGAAGTACAGTCCGCGGGCCTCGAGGGTGTCCCATCGAGGGTCGCGGCTGACGCAGTCGTAGATCAGGTCGCGCGCGCCCGGCGTGCCGGCGGCGCGGCGCGCGGCGCAGCCACGGCCGCGCTGCAGGCGGCCGTGCAGTGATTCCGCCGGATGAATGACGATGGGTTCCACTGCTGCAGGATGCGCACTCGACCACAAATCGGGCAAGCAAATTATGGGACGGCGTCATGCCCACTTAGGGAACGTCGCCCTCCCGCTCGGGCGACGCTTGGGAGCGTCGGCCTTCCGCTGGGGCGACGCCTGGGGGAGCGCCGTCCTTCCGCTCAGGGGAGCAGCGGCGCGCCCGCGCCCTTGACCGTGCGGATCACCGGGGCGGTCTCCACGTGGCGTACGCCCTCCAGGGCGCCGATCCGCTCGGTCAGGTAGCGGTACAGGTGGCGCGTGTCCCGGCAGGCGAGGGCGACCAGCAGGTTGGTCGGCCCCGTCGTGGCGGCCGCGAAGGTCACCTCCGGATGTCCGCCGATCGCCTCGCCGACGGCGACCAGCTCGGAGGGCAGCACCGACACCCACAGCCGCGCCTCGGCGTGATAGCCGAACGCCTCAGACTGCATGTCGAGGTCGTAGAACAGCACGCCCGCGCGGCGCAGCTCGTCCATGCGCCGCCGCACCGTGGACTCCGACCAGCCGGTGACGGAGGCCAGCTCGGCGTGGCCGGCGCGGCCGTCGGCGGACAGCGCCGACAGCAGCGCGTGGTCGGCCTCGCTCAGCTCGATCGGCTCGTAATCCGGCGAGGGCGGCTCGGGCCGTAGCCGGTCGGCCTGCTCCTTCGACAGCGAATGGACGCCCGACCAGCCGCCCGGGCCACCCGCGAACAGGTGCAGGAGCGCGTGGGCGGTGACCGACGACACGCGGCCCGTGCGCGGCAGTTTCTGGAGCAGCAGGTTGTCGCGCTCCTCCGGCGTCCGGGCCATGGTCCCGCAGGTGATCTCGGTGCCGCCCGACAGCAGGTGCACCCAGTAGGTGTCCGTACGGCGGGCGAGCGCGGCGGCGACCGCCCCTGCCGCGTCCGGCGTGGCCCGTACCCGGAGCGCCCAGGACACCAGGCCGGCGCGGGGCGCGTCGACGGCGCCGACCACCCGCGCCACCCCGGTCGTGCGCAGCCGCCGGTACCGGCGGGCGATCGTCTGGTCCGAGACCCCGAGCACCTCGGCGATCTTGCTGAACGGGGCCCGGCCGTCGAGCTGCAACGCGTGGACGAGGTGCCGGTCCAGCTCATCGAGAGTGAGGGAATTCACCACAGGAGAGTAGCGAATGTCGATAAGCGCCACCGAGCGGCCGCTGGCTGGAGAGTTCCGGTTCGTACGGCGAGGGTGAGGGCCGTCCCCAGAAACCGGAAGGAATCACTCATGCGTAAATGGTGGCCGCTCGTGGCGGTCTGCCTCGGGGCCTTCATGCTGCTCGTCGACGTCACGATCGTGACGGTCGCGCTGCCCGCCATGGCCAAGAGCCTCGACGCGTCGTTCACGGCTCTGCAGTGGGTGCTGGACATCTACGCGCTCGCCCTGGCCGCGCTGCTGCTGGGCGCGGGCTCGCTCGCGGACCTGTTCGGGGCGCGCAGGGTGTACGTCGCGGGGCTCGTGCTGTTCGCCGCGTCCTCGCTCGCCTGCGGGCTGGCACCGAACGCCGCGACCCTCATCGCCGCGCGCGGCGCGCAGGGCGTCGGCGGCGCGGCGATGTTCACCACGACGCTCGCTCTCCTCAACAGCACCTACCAGGGCAGGGACCGGGGTGTGGCGTTCGGCGTGTGGGGCGCTGTCAACGGGCTGGCCGCGGCCGGCGGTCCGATCCTCGGCGGACTGCTCACCCAGCACGTGAACTGGCGGTCGATCTTCCTGGTCAACCTGCCGGTGACCGTCATCGCGATCGCGCTCACGCTCGCCGTCGTCGGAGAGTCCCGGCGTACGAGCGGCGCCCGGATCGACCTGGCCGGGATGGCCTCCTTCACCGCCTGCGCCGGAACGCTGACGTACGGGCTCATCCGCGCGGGCGACGACGGCTTCACCGCGGCCGTGCCGCTCACGATGTTCGGGCTCGCCGCCGTCGCCCTGGCCGTCTTCGTCGTGGTCGAGAAGAGGGCCCGGGACCCGCTGCTCGACCTGGGCCTGTTCCGTAACCGGTCGTTCGTCGCCGTGCTGATCGGCGGTGCCCTCCTGATGGCCTCGGCGTTCGCCTGTCTCGCCTTCACCTCCCTGTGGCTGCAGGGTGTCCTGGGCCTGGGGCCGGTACGCGCCGGGGCCGCCCTGATCCCGCTCGCCGGCGCGTCCTTCGTGGTGTCCGCCGTCGCCGGGCGGTTCCTGCACGGCGCCTCGCCCCGGCTGACCATCGGGATCGGGCTGTTGCTCATCGGCGCCGGTTCGGGCCTGCAGGCCGTCCTGGACGCCGGGTCCTCGTCCACCGCGATCATTCCGGGGCTGATCGTCGGCGGCGTGGGTGTGGGAACGTCGATCCCCGTGCTGTCGGCGGCGGCGATGAGCGCCGTCCCGCCCCAGCGCGGCGGGATGGCCGGCGGCGCCCTCAACACGTTCCGGCAGCTCGGCTACGCCCTCGGCGTCGCCGTGCTCGGCATCGTCTTCCGCGGCCGGATCGAGCACGTGCTCACCGGCCATGTCGCGGACCCGCATGCGATGGCCGGTGCGGCGAGCGGCGGGCAGGCCCCCCACCTGCCGATCATCCGTGCCGCCGTGGCGTCCGGCCTCAACGAGGTCTACGCCGTGTCGGCCGGGCTGGGGATCGCCGCCGGGATCATCGTCCTCGCGCTGTTCCGCACGCAGGGGCGGACCGCCGTACGACCGGCCCCGGACCGCGAGAAGGCCACCGCCTAGATTCCCCGGGCGAGGTCAGAGGCGCCAGCGGCCCTGGTTCAGGACGTTGATGGCCTCGGCCTCGCCCGTCATCTCCACCTGCGCGGTGTCCTTGCGGCCCATGGCCCACAGCGTCAGCTCGCTCGGTCGGCCGTGCACCCTGACCAGCCTGCCGCCCTTGGTGACGCGCTGGGTGCGCCCACCCGGGTCCACGAACGTGATCTCCACCGGCAGCCGCCGCAGCACGAACCGGGCCGTCTTCAGCCGCCGCCACAGGTGCTCTTCGAGGGCCGGCGGCAACTCACGGGGCTCCCAGCCCTCGCGGGCCCGCCGCACGTCCTCGTGGTGCACGAAGTATTCGGTGGTGTTGGCCGCGGCGTCCACCACGGACAGCGCGAACGGCGACCAGCCCGGCGGCCCGGCCCGGAAGCGTTCGACCAGCTCGGCGAAGGGCATCGAGTCGCGGGCCTGGAGCCGTACCTTCTCGGTGTGGCCGGCCAGCAGGGGGATCATGATCCCCGGCGCGGCGTCGGGCCGGTGCTCCCGGATGACCAGATGGGCGGTCAGATCACCGGTGGTCCACCCCTGGCAGAGGGTCGGGGCGTCGGGGCCGGCGTCGATCAGGGCGTCGCTCAGGGCATGGCGCTCGGCGCGCGCCCAGTTCTCGTTCGCCATGGCGCGATCGTAGGCCCGACCTCTCTCGGAGCGGAATAACCCGGGGCCTCCGCGTGATAGGGAATAGCGGCCCCACTATCTGCCACGAAGGGGGAGCTTGTTGTCACAAAAAGTGACATCGGACATTTTGAAGAAGGGGATCGGTGTCCTCTGGGTCGCCGCCCGGGCCGAGCCGCGTCTCCTCACCGCCGCCGTGCTCAGCAGCGGGCTGTACGCGGCGATGACCGTGGGCAGCGCCTGGGTCCTCGGCCGGGTCACCCAGGACGTCGTCCTGCCCGCCTTCCGCGACGGCCGCACCACCGCCGGCACCCTCGCCCTCGGCGGCCTGGCGATCGTCGGCGTTGCCGCGCTCAAGGCGCTCGGCATCGCCGGGCGGCGGCTGTACGCCGGCATGGTGCAGTACAACATGCAGGCGGCCTACCGGCGGGCGGTCACCCGGCAGTACCTCCGGCTGCCCCTCGCCTGGCACCAGCGGCACCCCACCGGCCGGCTCCTGTCCAACGCCAACGCCGACGTCGAGGCCGCCTGGGCTCCCCTCGCTCCGCTGCCCATGGCCCTCGGCGTCGTCCTGATGCTGATCATCGCCGCCGTCGCCATCCTCGCCACCGACGTCGTCGTGGCGATCGTCGGCTTCCTCGTCTTCCCGGCGATCGCCGGGCTCAACGTGATCTACCAGCGAAGGCTCGCCCCGGTCGCGGCACGGGCGCAGCGCCTGCGGGCGGGCGTCAGCGAGGTCGCGCACGAGAGCTTCGAGGGCGCGCTGGTCGTCAAGACGCTCGGCCGGGAGGCCGACGAGACCGAGCGCTTCGCCGCCGTCGCACACGAACTGCGCTACGCCAACGTGGCGGTCGGCCGCCTGCGCGGGCTGTTCGACCCGATCCTGGAGGCCCTGCCGAACCTCGGCGTGCTCGCCGTCCTGCTCGTCGGGTCGATCCGGCTGCGCTCCGGCGCGATGTCGCCCGGCGACCTCGTGCACGTCGCGTACCTGTTCACCCTGCTGGCCTTCCCGATCCGGGCGCTCGGCTGGGTCCTGGCCGAGGTGCCGCGCAGCGTCGTCGGCTGGGAACGGGTGCAGAGCGTCCTGGAGGCGACCGGCTCGCTCCCGTACGGTGAGCGGGCCGTCGACGGGGACGGTCCGGCGCGCCTGGAGGCACGCGCCATCCGGTTCGGCTACACCGACGACGACGTCCTGCACGACGTCGCCTTCACCGCCGAGCCAGGCCGTACCATCGCGGTCGTCGGCCCGACCGGTTCGGGCAAGTCGACGCTGACCAACCTGCTCGTCCGCCTCGTCGACCCGGCGAGCGGCAGCGTGCTGCTCGACGGCGTGGACGCGCGCGACGTGAAGCGGCACGGCATGTCCGCGACCACCGCGCTCGTACCGCAGCAGGCGTTCCTGTTCGACGACACCGTGCGCGGCAACGTGACGCTCGGCCTGGACGCGCCGGACGAGGACGTGTGGGAGGCCCTGCGGCTGGCCCAGGCGGACGGCTTCGTGTCCGCGCTCGCGGACGGCCTCGACACCCACGTCGGGGAGCGGGGCGCCACGCTGTCCGGCGGGCAGCGCCAGCGCCTCGCGCTCGCCCGCGCCCTCATCCGGCGGCCCCGCCTCCTCGTGCTCGACGACGCGACCTCCAGCGTCGACCCCCAGGTGGAGGCCCGCATCCTGGACGGGCTGCGCGACTCGGCGGCGACCGTCGTGGTCGTGGCCTATCGCAAGGCGACCATCGAACTGGCCGACGACGTCGTCTACATCGAACGCGGCCGGGTCACCGCCCAGGGCTCGCACAAGGAACTTCTGGAACGGTCCGCCGGATACCGGAATCTGGTCACCGCCTACGAACGCGCGGACACCGAGCCGGAGCCGGCCGACGACGAGGACGAGAACGAGGAGGCCGTGGCGTGACCGCCGTCGATACGAGCCGGCCGTCCGGCCTGGCGACGCTCCGCCGCGGCCTGCGGCTCACCCCCGAGTTCCGGCGGGGCATCGTCGGCACGCTGCTGCTCGCGCTCGTGGCCACCGCGGGACGGATCGTCGTCCCGGTGGCCGTCCAGCAGACGCTCGACAGTGGGTTGCGTGCCAAGGGCGGGCCCGACATCGGCTTCATCCGCACCGCCGTAATCGTGTGCGCCGTCGCCGTCGTCGTGACCGCCCTCGCGGCGTACCGGATGAACGTCCGCCTGTACCGGACGAGCGAGAACGGCCTGGCGGCGCTGCGGGTCCGGGCGTTCCGGCACGTGCACGACCTGTCGATGCTCACGCAGAGCGGCGAGCGGCGCGGCTCGCTCGTGTCCCGCGTGACCAGCGACGTCGACCAGATCAGCCAGTTCATGCAGTACGGCGGCCTGATGATTATCATCGCCGGCGGCCAGCTCATCGTGGCGACCGTGCTCATGGCCGTGTACTCCTGGCCGCTCGCCCTGCTCGTCTGGGTCGTCTTCGCGCCCCTCGCGTACACGCTGCGGATCTTCCAGCGCTGGCTGTCGAAGGCGTACGGGACGGTGCGCGAGCGGGTCGGCGACATGCTCTCGGCGGTGAGCGAGTCGGTCGTCGGCGCCTCGGTCATCCGCGCGTACGGCGCGGAGGAGCGCACCGCCCGCCGGATCGACGAGTCCGTCGGCGAGTACCGTGACGCGCAGGTCCGGGCGCAGAACCTGGTCGCCTTGACCTTCCCCTCCACCGAGCTGGCCTCGGCGCTCGCGACCGCCGGCGTGGTCGTGGCCGGGACGCTGCTGGGGATCGGCGGCCACCTGACCGCCGGGGAGCTCGTGGCGTTCCTGTTCCTGGTCACCTTGTTCGTCAGCCCCCTGCAGGTGGCCACCGAGGTCCTCAACGACGCCCAGAACGCCATCGCCGGCTGGCAGCGCGTGCTCGGCGTGCTGGACATGACGCCGGACGTGGCCGACCCTGGCCCGGAGGGCGTGGAACTGCCCCGGGGCGCGATCGACGTGCGGTTCGAGGACGTGTCGTTCGCCTATCCCGGCGGGCCGACCGTCCTGTACGACGTGTCCGCGCGCATCGCGCCGCGCTCCCGGATCGCGATCGTGGGGGAGACCGGCTCGGGAAAGACGACCTTCGCCAAGCTGCTGACCCGGATGATGGATCCGGCGTCGGGGCGGGTGCTGGTCGACGGCGTGCCACTGACCGATGTCCGGTTCTCCTCGCTGCGCGAGCGCATCGTGATGGTCCCGCAGGACGGCTTCCTGTTCGACGGGTCCCTCGCCGACAACATCCGCTTCGGCCGGCCGGACGCGTCCGAGGAGGACATCCGCCTGGTCCTGACCGAACTGGGACTGGCCGACTGGCTGGGCGGCCTGCCGGAGGGGCTGCGGACCCCGGTCGGGCAGCGCGGCGAGTCGCTGTCGGCGGGGGAGCGCCAGCTGGTCGCGCTGGCCCGCGCCTACCTGGCCGACCCGGACCTGCTCGTGCTCGACGAGGCGACGTCCGCCGTCGACCCCGCCACCGAGGTGCGCCTTCAGCGCGCCATCGAGAGCATCACCCGGGGCCGTACCGCCGTCTCGATCGCCCATCGGCTCTCCACCGCGGAGGCCGCCGACGAGGTCCTCGTCTTCGACCAGGGCCGTCTCGTCCAGCGGGGCCCGCACGCCGCGCTGGTCGCCCAACCGGGACGATATGCCGAGTTGTATGCATCCTGGGCAGCTCAGTTGAAGATTTGATTTTTCGGACACTCTCGCCGTTCTCGCCGGTGAGAGGTGGGTTGCCGCGACAACGGCGGGGAATATCGACGGCGGAAAACAGTCTTTCGCACCGGGGCGTGTGACAGAGCACCGAACTTGGTAAACTGAAACCGGTTGCTGTCGTAGTTCCACGTTCGTTTGCCAGACGCCCGCGGACCGATGACTGGCGGGCGTGTTCTTGCTTCTTCAAGGGCCTGCACACACCCGCGGCAACCATAAAAGTGACCCACAACCTGTGGGTTTTGTTTGTCCCGCAAGGAGTTAGGCATGGCCCAGGGCACCGTGAAGTGGTTCAACGCCGACAAGGGGTTCGGCTTCATCGCCATTGACGGCGGTGGTCCGGACGTCTTCGTTCACTACTCGGCGATCACTTCGAACGGATACCGTACGCTCGAGGACAACCAGCGGGTGGAGTTCGAGGTCGTCCAGGGCGACCGCGGCCCGCAGGCGGACCAGGTCCGTCCGCTGTAGTTCAGATAAAGTTCACTCAGGTTCACCCGTCGGGGTCCGTACCGTTTCGGTGCGGGCCTCTTCGCTTTTCTGCAACCGGTCGATCGCCCAGAGCGCCCACTCGCGTTCGGCGGCCATGTGTCGAAGTCCGCGTTCAAGGGCAAAACCCCCAAAACTGGACTCGCCGACCTTACGGCGCAGCGCCTCCAGATCGACCTTTCTCGCCTCGGCGGCACGCGCCTGCTCCGTGAGCAACTCGATGGCCTTCTGCGTGGGCAGCAGGGGGAGCAGGAACGCCCGCAGTGACGCCTCATCGCGTACCCGCTGCTCGGGCTTTGCCTCGGTCAGCCACTCGTGCAGTTCCGCCTGGCCGGCCGCGGTGATGGCATAGGTCTTGCGGCCGCGCGGGCCCTCCTCTTCGACCTTCAGCAGCCCGTCCGCCGCCATGCGGTTCAGCTCGGGATAGATCTGGCTGTGGCTGGCCTGCCAGACGTGGGCGAGCGACCCCTCGAAGCTCTTGGTGAGGTCATAGCCGCTGGACGGCCCCCTGACCTCGATCAGTGCCAGCAGTGCGGCGCGCAGTGACATGCGATCACCTTAGCTCGGCTCTTACATGTTGAGATTGACATGTCGGCTCTTACATGTTGATATCGACGCGTTGATCGAGTCTGAGGAGGGATCGGGATGTCGACCGTTACGAGCACCGCGCCGCCCGGCACGGAGCGCCGCCCCAAGATGGGCCTGGTGATCATCGCCGTCGTCGGCGGCATGTTCCTCGCGATGCTGGACCAGACGATCGTCGGCACGTCGCTGCCGACGATCGTCCGGGACCTGCGCGGGGAGGACCTCTACACCTGGGTCGTCACCGCCTACCTGCTCACCTCGACGATCACCGTTCCGCTGTACGGGCGGCTGTCGGACGTGTACGGCCGCAAGCCCCTGCTGCTCATCGGCGTGACCGTCTTCCTCATCGGGTCCGGCCTGTGCGCGGCCGCGCAGAACATGCCCGAGCTCATCGCCTTCCGCGCCCTCCAGGGGCTCGGCGCCGGCGCCCTGATCCCGCTGTCCCTGGCCCTGGTCGCCGACATGTTCCCGCCCGAGCGGTCCGGCAGGGTCCAGGGCGCGCTCGGCGGCGTGATGGCCCTCAGCTACGTCGCCGGCCCGTACCTCGGCGGTTTGCTCACCGAGCAGGCGAACTGGCGCTGGGTCTTCCTCGTCAACCTGCCGATCGGCGTCGTCGTCCTCGCGGTCATCGCCCTGCGCCTGCCCCACCAGCGGCGTGAGCGCGTCCACGCCCGGCCGGACTACCTCGGCATCACGGTGTTCGCGGCCGCCATCGGCCTGCTGCTGTTCGGCCTGACCGAGAAGGGCCGCGCGACGGCCTCGGGGGCGACCCACGCCTGGACGAGCGCGACCGTCGCCGGGCCGATCGCCGTCTCGCTGGTGCTGCTCGCCCTCTTCGTCCTCGTCGAGCGGCGGGCCGCCGAGCCGATCGTGCCCCTGGGGCTGTTCCGCAACCGCATCTACACCGCGGCCAACGTCGGCTCGTTCTTCACCGCCTTCGGGATGTACGCCGCGATCATCTTCCTGCCGCGCTACTTCCAGACGGTGCACGGCGACAGCGCCACCACCTCGGGCCTGAAGGTCTATCCGCTCATGCTCGGCATGCTGGCCGGCAGTTTCCTCACCGGCGCGCTGATCAGCCGGACCCGCCGCTACAAGCCCTGGCTGGTCGCCGCCCCCGTCCTGCTCGCCGCCGGGGCCCTGCTGTGCGCGAACCTCGGCGTCCACACCGGCGTGTGGGTCCTGGCGGGCTGGATGATCCTGATCGGCCTCGGCATCGGGCCGATGCTGTCCGGGCTCACCGTGGCCGTGCAGAACGCCGTCGACCCGCAGCACATCGGCACGGCCACCAGCAAGATCACCTTCTTCCGCCAGGTCGGCGGATCGGTCGCCCTGGCCATCGCCGGCACCGCGTACGCCTCCCACGTCCGCGAGGCCGCCCCGGCACACGGCCCGGCGAACGCGGCGGCGTCGGCCACCGCGACCGTGATCCCCTGGCTCGGCGTGGCCGGCGCGGCCATCGCCCTCGTCGTCTTCGTGCTGATGCCGGAAAGCCCGCTGCGCCGCCTCGCCCCCTCCGCGCCCTCGGTGGAGTGAGGCGGCACAATGGATGCCATGTCCTTGGACCCCAAGATCGCTGATCGTCTCAAACGCACCGAAGACGGTCTCGTCCCGGCCATCGCCCAGCAGTACGACACCGGCGAGGTGCTCATGCTCGCCTGGATGGACGACGAGGCCCTGCACCGCACGCTGACCACCGGCCGCGCCACCTACTGGTCGCGCAGCCGCCAGGAGTACTGGGTGAAGGGCGAGTCCTCCGGCCACCAGCAGTGGATCAAGGAGGTCGCCCTCGACTGCGACGCCGACGCCATCCTCATCAAGGTCGACCAGGTCGGGGCCGCCTGCCACACCGGCGACCGCACCTGCTGGGACGCCGACAAACTCGACGCGGTCGTGGGAGAGCGTCCGCAGTGACGAGCCGCCGCGAACTCGCCGCCGCCGCGCTGCTCGGCGCGGTGGGCGCGGGGCTCGCAGCCGGATTCACCGGCCGGACCTGGGCGACGGTCACCGTACGCGGCGGCATGAACCTCATGCCGTCGCTCCAGCCGCTCACCGGACGGTCGCTGAGCGGCGGCGTCGCCGCCCTCGGCCTGGCCGGACTGGCCGGGATCGCCGCCCTCCTCGCCACCCGCGGCTGGGCACGGACGGCCGTCGGCGTGCTGCTGACCGGCTTCGGGGTGCTCATCGCCGTCCTGTCGCCCCTCGCCGTCCGCCACGCGCACGTCATCTCCGCCGCCGCGAACCGCACGAACCTCACCCGGCTGACCGGCGACGTCACCGTGCACGTGAACGGCTGGTGGATCGCCGCCCTGGCGGGCGGTGTCCTGCTGGCCGCCGCCGGGCTCCTGACGGTCGTCCGCGGCCGGCGCTGGCCCGGCATGTCCGCCCGCTACGACCGTCCCGGCACCGCCCCGCGACCGGGCGACGACCCCGCCTCGCTGTGGAAGTCGCTCGACCGCGGCGACGACCCCACCAGCGAGGATCTCCAGGACCGCTGATGAGCGGGCGCGCGTCGTCTGGACCGAGGAGCGCCGGGAGCGAAGCGACCAGAGCGACGAGGGAAGACGGCGCGTTGGGCGCCCGCTCCCGCGCTCGCGGAGCGAGCGCCATCGAACAGAGCGGGTACGTGTCCGGCGTGCGCCATCGGGCCGGGCACGGAACCGTTCTGGTGGTGGAGCACGACCCGAGCGTCGCCGAACTCATCCGGCTCTACCTCAGCCGCGAGGGATACCACCCGCACCTCGTGACCGATCCGGCGTCGGCCGCCGCGCTCGCCCGCCGCCTGCGACCCGACGCGGTCGTCCTCGACCTGACGACGGGCGTGCACCATGAGATGGCGGAGGCGGCCGGCGCCGCGGTCATCGTGTCCGTCGTGCCGCCCGGGATGACGCCGCCCGGCGGGTACACCGTGCCCCGGCCGTTCAGCCCGCGGGCGTTGCTCGCCACACTCGGCCGGGCCCTGCGCGGGCACCAGGCGGAGGCTCCTCCTCCCGACGACGTGCTGCGCGCCGGTGACGTCGTCCTGGACCCCCGGACCCGTACCGTCACCGTCGCCGGTGCGCCCAAGGCCGTGACGACCATGGAGTTCGACCTGCTCGCCTTCCTCATGCGCAACCCGGGGCGGGTGTTCGGCCGCGAACAGCTGCTCGCCGCCGTCTGGGGATCGGCGGAGTCGGCCGGGGCCCGTACCGTCGACGTCCACATCGCCCAGCTGCGCGCCAAACTGGGCGCCCGCAGCCCCCTCCGCACCGTACGCGGCGTCGGCTACGCCGCCGATCTTTAGAAGGCGCCTGCGGTACCTGCCGGGCCTGGACCGTTTGGTGATGACCGCCCGTCTTCGGCCAGGTTGACGCCGACGTGATTCCGCTGCCGACCGCCGGTGAAGTACCTGAGTAATCCACGGCCCAGCGCGTCCGACCTCGGAGGATCCACCTGACCACAGGGCTGGGCATTTCCTGGGCATCGTGGTTCACTTGCTTCATGCCCAGAAAAAGCCCAGTCGAGATCGAGGTGGTCGGGGCGGTCGACCGGCTGCTGCGTCGCGGGCTGCCGGTCACCCCGGCCATCGCAGATCCAGTCCTGCTCGACCTGCGCGGGATCGTGGCCAGGGCGGTCGACCCCGCCGACGAAGCCAGCCGAACCACGGCACTGGACGGAACACTGCGCGGCCTGCTGGCCCGGTTCCCCGATACCCGCTACGGCCCTGCGGTGCGGGCTCTGTTCGGGCTTCCTCCGGCCGAGCCCGGACAGAACCTGACCATGCGCCGGGAGCTGGCCGCCCGGCAGGCCGGGCACGAGGTGCACCATTTCCGTAAGCGGGTCGAGCCCAAGTTGGTCGAGAAGATCGCATGGGAGTTGCTGGCCGACGCCGACCGGTTCACGCGGCTGCCCATGATCGCCCCCCGACTGGCACCGGCCACCAACCGGCAGACGATCCCGGCGGACCCATTCGCGTGGGAGGTCGCCGAGCACGAGGAGCAGCTGTGCCGGTTGTGGTCGGCGATCTACGCAGCCCGTGCCGAGCTGCTTGCCGTCGAGCGACTGATCAGCCTGGATACCGACCGTGTCGACGTCATGCGTACTGCGGTGACGGCCGCCTGGCGGTGGGCCACAGCCCGCGCCGAGGCGATCGGTTACATCGCCGCGTTCGCCCCCGACCCAGGCAAGGCGTCGGTGGATGAACTGGTCGCCCTCGCAGGCTGGACGCCGATGCTGACCGAAGCGCAAGTGTCCCGGCTGACGGAGGCCGCCACCGGTGGCGCCAGTCGCGAGCAGTTCGTCGCCGCTCTCCATGACGAGACCGAGCTGGGCAACGTCTGGGTCCAGGGACTCCTCACCCAGCCTGAACCCGCGAACAGCATCACCGAGCAGGAGAACGGATCGCCTTCGTGACGAGCACATTCACCAATCCCGCACTGGCGGCGGCCCTCGAAGCCGCGGCCGACGGCGACCCGCGCCGCTACGTCATCACCGGCGGTCCCTCCTCCGGGAAAGACGACCTGATCACCGCCGTCCACTCCGCCGGCATCCCCTGCATGACCGAGGAACCAGGCCGGGAGATCTACCGCAAGCATCGCGAACGGCTCGGGCGGCACCTGCGTCGCGAGGACCGCCGCGAGTACTCGCTGGAAGTGCTGGATGCGTTCATCGCCGAGTACACCAGCCACAAGCACGGCATCCGCCTCTACAACCGGGGCATCCCGGACGGCTACGGGTGGGAGGCGTTCTTCGGGCTACGCCCAACCCGGCAATTGGAGGAGGCCACCCGGCTGTACCGGTACGACGCGGTCTTCGTGCTCGACCCGCTCGACACGTTCGAGGATCCTGACGACATCGTCTGGGCCAAGGACCGCGAGCTTCGCCGCGTGCACGAACTGATCGTGCAGGGCTACTACGACGCCGGCTACGAGCCCGTGTTCGTGGCACCGGACTCCGCCGGAGCTCGCCTGGATTTCATCTGCGCCAACCTTCGCCTGCCCAAACCGAGCCGAGGAGCGTGATGTCCTTGTCGCGCAACGGGAAATCCGCGCTGCTGATCTCGCCGAACAGCGTGCTCGCCAACGCGCTCCTGCGTTCCATCGATCTCCTCCGGCCGCGCGTACTCGCCGTCCGCCCGCAGCGCATCGAGTTCGTGGTCGGCACCCAGATCAACGGCGCGCCGCACCTGGGCACCAACCTCGTCCAGACCGCGGCGTTCCTGCTGGCCAAGATCGCACGCCGGGAGTTCTCCATCGACACCCGCGTACGGTTCGGTGCGCTCGACAACGCGCCATACGACGTGGTGCTCGACCCCGAGACGCACCACGCCTACCAGCAGACCTACTACCACGCACTCGGCAAGGACGAGATCAGCGAGCTCGTCGATGGCTACTACCGGGCGTTCTTCGACTCCTTGTCCGAGGCCACCGACACCGACTACGAGGTCGAGACCTACACCGACCAGCAAGCCACCCCAGGGTTCCGGGCGGAGTTCTTGCGCACTCTGGAACGCCTGGAGGACATCCGCTGGTGGATGGCCCCGTCCCACGGCACCGTCCACATCCGGCTGCCCTGCCCAGAATGCGGCTGGGCGGAGAAGCGCGCCGACCGCACCAAGCTCGCTCACCTCGACGAGGACGGCGCCACGTTAACCGCGGTGTGCCTGGACCATGGCGACTACGAGGTGCACATCGACCCCGAAGACGATCAGCCCTACCTCGACCTCGCCACCCTGTACCGGAACCTGGTCAAGGAACGCGCGCTCGGCCGCGACACCCACGTCCTGCACGTGATGATGAAAGGCGGGGACTGGACCTTCGGCTGCCAACTCGTCGACGGCGCCCTCGGCGCGCTCGATACCCCGCCCACTCAGATGCCGTCCCGGATCTTCACTCCGCAGGTTCTCGCACCCACCGGGGCGAAACTGTCCAAATCCCTATTGCGAGAGCAGGGTAAAGGCGCACTCCCGGCCGATGTCGAGCCGTGGATGCTCGACACGACCGCCTGGCCTGGCACGGTCGACGACTACGTCGACGCCCTGGTCTGGCTGGTCGGCGAACTGCTCACCGACCCTAAGCACTTCTTCCGCTCGTTCACCGTCAAGGAACTGGGCCGCATGATGACCGCACGTCCCGCCGAGCCCGTTGTCCGCGCCCACGAGATGGGCATATACAAGCGCTACTTCGACCTGATCGCCACCGGCCGCAAGACCATCGAGATCCGCGTCAACGACTCCAGCCGCAAGAAGATCAAGGAAGGCTCGCTGATCCGATTCCGGTGCCAAGGCGACCAGGTGCTCACCCGTGTCACCCGCGTCGCCAGATACGGCTCCTTCGAGGAGATGTTCGACCACGAGTCCGTCACCTCGGTCAACCCGCTCGCGGCCCGTGAAGAACAGCTCGCCAACATCCGCCAGATCTACCCGCCCGAGCGTGAGGCGCTCGGCGTGGTGGCCATCGGCATCGAGCTGGTCGACCCGCCGCGCCCGGCGTGACCGACTCCGGCGGGCAGCGAGCTTCGAGGCCCGGACAGGACTCTGTCGGACCGCCGTCGTCCGCGGCCTCGCCGGTTGTCAGCCGCCGGCCGTACGCTGGGAGCGTGACAGCGGGGCAGTGGAGGAATCGGCCGAGTAGCGCAGTGGTGCCCCGTCGGATGGGGCGTTGGGGGCCGTACGCCGTGCTCGCGGCGGTGATCGGGGCGGCCGGGTACGTCGCGGCGGTCGACCCGAACCATCCGGGGCACTATCCGACCTGCCCGTTCCTCGCCGTGACCGGGTACTACTGTCCCGGCTGCGGATCGCTGCGCATGATCCACGCGATCGGGCACGGTCACCTCGCCGAGGCGTTCGGGCGCAACCCGCTGGCCTTCGTCACACTGCCATTCCTGGCTTACCTCTGGGTGAAGTGGGCGCGGGCGGCCCGTACGGGCGGGCCGGTGCGCTCCAGGATCCTCCACCCTGCGGTGATCATCGGGTTCACGGTGGTCATGCTCGTGTTCTGGGTCGTCCGTAACCTGCCCGCCGGGCGTGCCCTTGCGCCGTGATCTCGTACCCGCGGAAGGGGGACCGGGGCGGCCGGGCTACGATCGAGACACGAACGTCCGACAAAGGGGGACCGTGTTCCGTGAGCGAGCTTGTGAGGCAGGACTCGGCGCGGGTGCGGTGCGGGCGTGCGGCGAACATCATCAGCAGGGAGGACCTGTGAGCGATGTGAGCGACCGATCCGGCACAGCGGCGTCGCGTCCGACCAGCGAGGCGAGGAAGGTGGGCGGCCAGTGAGCGTGCTCGACGAGATCCTGGACGGGGTACGCGAGGATCTCGCGGAGCGGCAGCAGGCGGTGTCGCTCGACGCGCTCAAGGAGATGGCGCGCCACGCACCGTCACCGCGCAACGGCCTCGCCGCACTCCGCGGGCAGGGCGTCTCCGTCATCGCCGAGGTCAAGCGGTGCAGTCCCTCCAAGGGGGCGCTCGCCGCGATCGCCGACCCGGCCGGGCTCGCCGCCGACTACGAGGCCGGCGGTGCCGCCGTGATCAGCGTGCTGACCGAGCGCCGGCGCTTCGGCGGCAGCATCGACGACCTGGCCGCGGTCCGCAACCGTGTCGACATTCCGGTGCTGCGCAAGGACTTCGTCGTCTCCTCGTACCAGCTGTGGGAGGCGCGGGCGTACGGCGCCGACCTCGTGCTGCTGATCGTCGCCGCTCTCGAGCAGGAGGCCCTGGTCTCCCTGATCGAGCGGGCCGAGTCGATCGGGCTGACCCCCCTCGTCGAGGTGCACACCGAGGAGGAGATGACGCGCGCGGTCGACGCGGAGGCCAAGGTCATCGGCGTCAACGCCCGGGACCTGACCACGCTGCGCGTCGACCGGAGCACGTTCACGCGGATCGCCCCGCAGATCCCCGACGGCATCGTGAAGATCGCGGAGTCGGGTGTTCGTGGGCCGCACGACCTGCTCGCCTACGCCTCCTCCGGGGCCGACGCCGTCCTGGTCGGGGAGAGTCTGGTCGTCGGCAAGGACCCGCGCTCGGCGGTCTCCGACCTGGTCGCGGCCGGAGCGCACCCTGCGTTGCGGCAGGGCAAGTAGGCGGCGAACCCAGTAGGCTGTGGGCATGCTCCTGCGCGAACGATGGCGAGGCCATCCGTACCTCGACTGACCGGATTCGGCCTCTTACCCATTCGACAGGACCATTGCGATGACCATCGATGCCGCACGCGAGTTTCCGGACCTGACCGGCCACTTCGGTCGTTTCGGCGGCCGGTTCGCGCCTGAGGCGCTCATGGCGGCGCTCGACGAGCTGACCACCGCCTACCAGACGGCCGCCGCCGACCCGGCGTTCCGGGCCGAGCTCGACCATCTGCTGAAGACCTACGCCGGGCGGCCCAGCCTCCTGACCGAGGCCAAGCGGTTCGGCGCGGAGGCCGGCGGGGCGCGGATCCTCCTCAAGCGCGAGGATCTCAACCACACCGGCTCCCACAAGATCAACAATGTGCTGGGGCAGGCACTGCTGACCCGGCGCATGGGCAAGACCCGGGTCATCGCCGAGACCGGCGCGGGCCAGCACGGCGTCGCGACGGCGACCGCGGCGGCCCTGCTCGGCCTGGAGTGCGTCGTCTACATGGGTGAGGTCGACACCGTACGCCAGGCGCTCAACGTCGCCCGGATGCGGATGCTCGGCGCCGAGGTGATCCCGGTCAAGACCGGCAGCCGCACGCTCAAGGACGCCTGCAACGAGGCGTTCCGCGACTGGGTGGCGAGCGTCGAGTACACCCATTACTGCATCGGCTCGACCATGGGCCCGCACCCGTTCCCGATGATGGTCCGCGACTTCCAGCGGATCATCGGGGTGGAGGCCCGCGAGCAGGTCCTCGAGCTGACCGGCCGGCTGCCCGACGCGGTGGTGGCCTGCGTCGGCGGGGGTTCCAACGCCATCGGCGCCTTCCACGCGTTCGTCCCCGACGAGGAGGTCCGGCTTTACGGCTTCGAGGCCGGCGGCGCCGGGGTCGACAGTGGCAAGCACGCGGCCACGCTGGTCGGCGGGTCCGTCGGCGTCATCCACGGCATGCGCACCTACCTGCTGCAGGACGACGAAGGCCAGACCCTGGAGACCCACTCGGTGTCGGCCGGGCTCGACTATCCCGGGGTCGGCCCCGAGCACTCCTGGCTGCGAGACACCGGTCGCGCGACCTACCAGGCCGTCACCGACTCCGAGGCCATGGAAGCGTTCGCGCTGCTGTGCCGCACCGAGGGCATCATCCCGGCCATCGAGTCCGCGCACGCCCTGGCCGGCGCGCTGCGCGTCGGCCGGGAGCTCGGCCCCGACGCCACGATCGTGGTCTGCCTCTCCGGCCGGGGCGACAAGGACATGCACACGGCCGCCGAGTGGTTCGGGCTGGTCGAGGGCGAAGGGCCCGCGCGATGAGCGGGGGACCGGTGGCCGAGGGCGACGCGCTCACCGGCCAGGCGCGAGACGATCGGCGGAGTGGATCCATGGAGCGGACCGGCGGCGCACCCACCGTTGCGACGGCGTTCGAGAAGGCCAAGAGCGAGGGGCGCGCGGCGCTCGTCGGCTACCTGCCCGCCGGGTTCCCCTCGTACGAGGGGGCCGTCGCCGCCGCCACGACCATGGTGGAGGCCGGCTGTGACGTCATCGAGATCGGCCTGCCCTACACCGACCCGCTCATGGACGGCCCGACGATCCAGGACGCCGTCCACCAGGCGCTGACCGGCGGCATCCGGGTCGCCGACGTGTTCCGCACCGTCGAGGCGGTTGCCGCCACCGGGGCGCGCACGCTCGTCATGACGTACTGGAACCCAGTCGACCGGTACGGCGTCGAGGCCTTCGCCCGTGACCTGTCCTCGGCGGGCGGTTGCGGCCTGATCACTCCGGACCTCACGCCGGAGGAGGCCGAGCCGTGGCTGGCCGCCTCCGACGCGTACGACCTCGATCGCGTCTTCCTGGTCGCCCTCAGCTCCACCGACGAGCGCCTCGGGATCATCACCGGCGTGTCCCGCGGGTTCGTGTACGCGGCCTCGCTCATGGGCGTGACGGGTGCGCGTACGGCCGTCGACACCGGCGCCGCGCACCTGGTCGAGCGCACCCGCAAGGCCATGGCCCAGCGGTCGCCGCTGCCGATCGGGCTGGGCCTGGGTGTCAGCAACGGCGAGCAGGCCGCCGAGGTCGCGGGCTTCGCCGACGGGGTCATCGTCGGCTCGGCGTTCATCCGCCGGCTGCTCGACGCGCCGTCCCCCGAGGCCGGGATCGACGCCGTACGCCGGCTCACCGCCGAACTCGCCGACGGCGTCCGCCGATAGCGGGCCCGCGCACGCCGGGAAGGTGACAGGATCTACCGTGCTTGACGGTGTCCTTACATTCTCGTCGCCTATGCTGGCGCGCGCCGGATCATGACAGGGTGAGGAACGACAGTGGCTGAAGCCAAGGCTGACTCCGCGAGACGCAGGACCAAGGCCACCGGGGGAGCGTCCGCGGGCGGGAAGACGGCGTCCGCGACGCGCGGCTCGACGATCGAGAAGACCGAGGCCGTCGAGGACAGGGCCGGTCTCATCGGGCGAATCCACCTTCCGGCGGCCATTCAGCGCCGTCAGGGATGGATCACGCTCGTGGTGCGCGTCGCGCTCGCGGCCATCCTCGGGATCGCCGGGTACGCGAAGTTCAGCGAGCCGCCGGCACTGCAGAAGACCGCGGTCTTGGCGTACCAGATCCTGCCCAAGGGCATGGTCACGCCGGTCGCCCTCGGGCTGCCGGTGCTGGAGATGGTCCTGGCCGCGATGATCCTTCTCGGGTTCGCCACCCGGGTCATGGCGATCTGCGTGGGTCTGCTGTTCATTGTCTTCATTGCCGGGATCATCTCCGTGGCCGCACGTGGACTTTCGATCAACTGCGGCTGTTTCGGGGGCGGCGGCACGGTGGGCAAGGGCCAGACCCATTACCTTAGGGAGGTCTTCCGAGACCTCGGCTTCCTCGCCCTCGCCGCCTGGCTGATGGTGTTCCCGCGCGGAAAACTCGCGCTTGACCGGGTGCTCGGTCTGTACACCACCTGAGATATTCAAACTAGGAGAACCAGATGAGTAAGGCCGCTCGACAGCGGTCGGCCCGCGAGCGGCTGGCGGAGGAGCGCAAGCGTCAGGCGCAGAAGCAACAGCGGATGCGGGCCCTCACCATCGCCATCAGCGCCCTCGCGATCGTGGCGCTGGCCGTGATCGTCACGGTGTACGTCGTGAACAAGAAGGACAAGAACACGTACACCGGTGCGCTGGCGCCGGCGAGCCGCATGGCCGACGGCCGGATCCTCATGGGCAAGCCGGGGGTCAAGGCGCCCTTGCTGGAGATGTTCGAGGACTTCCAGTGCCCCATCTGCAAGGAGATGGAGAGCACCAGCGGCAACACGATCAAGCGCCTCGCGGCCGAGGGCAAGGTCAACGTCATCTACAACCCGTTCTGGCTGTTCAAGGAGCGGGAGGAGCCGATCCGCGGCAACTCCCAGCGGGCCGCCAACGCCGCCCTGTGCGCTCCGGCGGACAAGTGGGTCAAGTACCACGACACGATCTACAAGAACCAGCCGGCGGAAGGCTCGGCGGGCTTCTCCAACAAGGACCTCATGGGCTGGGCCAAGGACCTCGGCTTCGACACCCCGGCGTTCGAGCAGTGCGTCAAGGGCATGCAGAAGCAGAGCCAGATCGACTCGATGACGAACTACGCCGAGCAGACCCGCAAGGTCAGCGGCACGCCGACCGTCTTCCTCAACGGCCAGTCCCTGGACCTGACCAACGTCCTGCTGAAGCCGTCCGCTCTGGAGAAGGCCATCCTGGCCGCCAAGCCGGTCGACGCCACGCCGAGCACGGCGCCGACGTCCGCTCCGAGTGCTTCGGCCAGCCCGACGGCCAAGTCCAGCAAGTAACGACGATCCCGGACGGGGCACGGCCGGGCCACGACGCTGTGCCCCGGTCGGCGCGGGCACCCGCGAACGCCTGAGCACATGGGGGCACGGCCATCGGCCGTGCCCCCATCGCCATGCTGCGGGGACTCACCCGGGCCGCGATGCGCATTCGACGCCCGATCTTCACCGTCGTCGCGCCGTCCGATGCCCGCCAGACGGTAATCTCACATCCCATGCAGCAGCCGCTCGCCTTCATCCCCAGCCCATCGCAGGGCAGCATCCATCTGGGGCCCCTGCCCCTTCGCGGATACGCCTTGATGATCATCATTGGGGTGATCGTCGCCGTATGGCTGGGGGAGCGGCGCTGGACGGCCCGCGGCGGCGCGTCCGGGACGGTCGTCGACATCGCGGTCTGGGCGGTCCCGTTCGGCCTGATCGGCGGGCGGCTCTACCACGTCATCACCGACCACCAGCTGTACTTCGGCCACGGTCGCCATCCCATCGACGCGTTCAAGGTCTGGAACGGCGGGCTCGGCATCTGGGGGGCCATCGCCCTCGGCACGTTCGGCGCCTACCTCGGCTGCCGTCGCCGGGGGATCTCCCTGCGCGTCTTCGCCGACGCCGCCGCGCCGGGCATCGTCCTGGCCCAGGCGATCGGGCGCTGGGGCAACTGGTTCAACCAGGAGCTGTACGGCCGGCCCTCGAAGCTTCCCTGGGCCGTGAAGATCGACCCGGCGCACCGCCCGCCGAACACCCCGGACATCGCGACGTACCAGCCGACGTTCCTGTACGAGTTCCTCTGGTGCGTCGGGGTGGCCGTCCTGGTCATCTGGGCGGAGAAGCGCTTCCGGCTCGTCTACGGGCGGGCGTTCGCCCTGTACGTCGCCGCTTACACCGTGGGCCGGGCCTGGATCGAGTGGCTGCGCGTCGACCCCGCCCACCACATCCTGGGCCTGCGGCTCAACGACTGGACCGCGCTCATCGTCTTCCTCTGCGCGGTGGCCTACATCTACTTCCAGCGGGACAAGACCGAGAACCCGCCCGGGGCCTTCGGTACGGCGGCGGAGGAGTCCGCAGCCGAGGAGCCCACGCGCGAGGACGACGCCGTGGCAGCGGACACCGCCGTCGCGACCCTGCCGGCGGGGGAGAAGCAGGCGGAGGAGCCGACCCAGGCGAAGGACGCCGAGAAGCCCGTCGAGCCGACCGAAGCGGAAGCGCCCGCCGAGCCTGACGAGGCGGCAGGTTCGGAGGACGCCACCGAGGCCGTGGAAGCCGCAGAGGTCGCCGAGAAGACGGAGATCGAGACGGCCGAGCCGAAGGACGGCGAGTCCACCACCGACGCCCCGGAGGGCGGCGAGTCCGCCACCGACGTCGCGGAGGACGGCGCCGACGACCCGGCCGAGGCTCCTTCCGCGGAGGCGGCCGAGGAGCCGGAGGCCGGCGATGCGCGTGCCCCGGAGCGCTCCGAGGCGGACGAGGCGGAGCCCGCGGACGACGACGCTGCGGCCGCCCCCGGCGACGAGACGGAGGACGGCACCGAGACCACCGACTCTCAGGCCGCCGGCGACGCGCCGAACGGCGAGGAGAGCCGCTCGGAGAGCGACGCGGCCGCCGAGTCCGAGGTCTCCACCACGGACGACGAGAAGGACTCTCCGGCGGGAAAGACGGACCGGTCGTCGGCGGGCCGCGGCGCCTGACCAATGATCTTGCGCGCGAGCCCCGTCATTCGTGGCGGGGCCGGCGCGTCCTAGACCTGCGCCCGGCCGTCGGGCCGGGCGTTTCCGCCGGGCGGGAGAGGCGTTCGGCGGTCCGTGGGGTGCGCCACAAATAGCGGGACAAAAAGGGGCAGAGCGGCGATATGGACATCTCGTCGCTGGAGGTTCGCTAAGCTCACAGCTCGTGAGCGACATGGGTTACGAGGACGGCGAGCAGGGACAGGCGTCGCGGGGACGTCGCGCCGCGCGAGGCTCGGCCAGTGGTTCCAAGCGAAACCTCCTGATCATCGGAGCGACCGCGGTGGCCATGCTCCTCACCGCCGGCTGCGGCGGTGGTGACAAGAAACCGGAAGCCGCCGCGGCGGTGAAGGTGTTGCCCAAGGTCTACGTCAACACACCGCCCAATTCCCAGGTGAAGAAGCTGTCCGACCGCAGCAAGGACAAGCGCCCGCTGAACAAGGCCGAGGTGTTCGGCGACGACGACAAGACCGTCACCAGCGGCAAGTACACCTTCACGCTGGCGGGATCCGACATCGCCGCTGACTGCAAGACCGTGACCTGGGGGCAGCAGCTCCAGGCCGACCTGCAGAAGTACGGGTGCAGTCAGATCGCTCGCGGCGCGTACGTCAGCAACGACAAGCAGTACGTCGGCCAGTTCATCGCCCTGAACCTCGAGACCCTCGACGGCGCCTCGCAGATCATCCGTGACCTCGACCCGGGCAGCAGTGCGGGCTTCGTCTCGCCGCTCACGGTCAAGGGAGCGACGAACTTCACCGGCGGCTTCAGCGCGGCCTACAGCCAGCCGTTCGGGCACTTCGTGGTCATCAGCTGGGTGGAGAAGGCCGGCGGCGCACAGCCGCAGACGATGAACGAACTGCTGAACGCCAGCATCGCCATCGAACGGGCCGACGACTTCGTCTGGGAACGACTCGTCCTCGCCGGTGGATAGCCGGAACAACGGCCCCTCCCAGGGCTGGGACGGGCAGCAGCCTGCCGCGTGGAACGACGGACGGCCTCCCGGCGGGCAGCCGTCTCCGGGATGGAACGGCGGCAACCCGCCGGTCCCGAAGGGGCAGCAGCCCCCGGGGTGGAACGCCGGACGACCTCCCGGCGGGCAGCCGGCCCAAGGATGGAACGGAGGTCCTCCCGGGGCACAGCCGTCCCCGGGGTGGAACGACGGAGGTCCTGCCGGAGGACAGCCGTCCCCGGGGTGGAACGACGGAGGTCCTGCCGGAGGACAGCCGGCTCCAGGGTGGAACGACGGACGACCTTCCGAGGGACAGCCGTCCCCGGAGTGGAACGGCGGAGCGCCTTCCGAGGGACCGCAGCCTGCCGGGTGGAACGGCGGCCCGCCGCCCGACGACCCGAGCGCCGACCCCGAGGGCGATCCCGGGACGGCACCGCGGAGACCACGTCCGTCCCTCCGGTTGCCCGCGATCAAGGGCCGGGCGCGGCTCGCGCAGGGTGAAAAGGGGCCGGGCGCCCTGCCCCCCGCCGCCTATTTCTTCGCGGCCGCAGTGGTCCTGGTCGTCGCGCTCATCGCCGTCGCCGGCGTGGTGGTGCTGCTCCACGACGATTCGAAGCCCTCGGCCCCGCAGTCGGGCGGCCCGTTGGCCGGTGGACCGTCGCCGTCGGTGTACTCCGCGGCGGCGTCCACCGATGTGTTCGCCCCCATCGCCCAGCGCAAGGCCGATCCCAGTCCGCTCACCGAGAACGAGGTCTTCGACAACAAGACCATCGCGGATAAGGACTCGAAGGCGTCGTTGAAGCTGACAACGTCCAAGCTGGACGCCCGGTGCGCCGACACCGTCTGGGGCCAGGCACTGGTCAGCCTGCTGCAGCAGGCGCGCTGCACCCAGGTGGCTCGCGGAGTGTACGAGGACAAGCGCTTCACGGCCATGGTGGCGATCTTCAACCTGGCCGACTCCACGGCCGCCGGCAAACTGGTCACGGCGGCCGATCCGCGGACCGGCAGCGGGTTCGCGCGGCCGCCCTCCGACGAGGCGGCGTTCGGCCAGGGCTTCAGCACCGCACGCGGGGTGGCGATGGGCCACTACGCGGTGATCACCTGGGTGCGGCGCGCGGACGGATCGGGCAGCGAGACGGACCCGAAGCTGCTGTCGCTGCTCGTCACGGTCGGCCCACCGCCCGCCATCGTCGGGCGCGTCGCCGACCAGAGCCAAAAGAACTGACGCCGCCCGCCGTCCGTGCGGGTCAGAGGTCGAGCGTCCGGCGTACCGCGTCGGGCAGGTCGCTGAGGCGGTGGGCGGGCAGGTCCAGCACCGTCGCGTCGCCGAGCCAGGGGGCCGCGTCCTGGATCCGGGCGCGGGCCTGGTTCTTGGTCAGGCCGCCGGTGGCGTGCCGGATGAGCCCCTCACGCCAGGAGCCGGCGACTCTCACGTGGGGCCGGTCCAGGATGTACCGCAGGACGGCGCCCGCCCCGCCGGGCGGCGCGACGCGGGAGGCGACGATCTCGCCGGGTTCGGTCTTCACGTGGTACACCGCCGCGAGCACGCTCTTCAGCGCCCGGGGGAGGACCGCAGGCGTCAGCACGCGCACCCGCTCGGCCCGCGACGCGAGCAGCACACGGGGCAGCAGGGCGTTGTACCCCGCCGGTAGCGCGACGACCACGTCGGCCGCCCGGCCGGCGTAGGGCTTGGCCAGCCACGTCGCCAGGTGAACGCGCGGGGTGCCGGGCGCGAAGCCCTTCGGCCAGTCGCCGACCAGCAGGTCGGCGGGCTCGGCGACGGCCGGATCGACGGGCCGGTCCGGGGACTCGACCGCCTGCGGTCCCTGCGTGTAGATCCGGGTCCCCGCGACGGCCGATCCGAGCGCCTTCCACGTGCGGCTGGTGGGCCGCAGGACGTACAGGTCGCTGGCCGAGCCGATCGCCGGCGCCCCGTGGTAGCGGTTGAAGTCCGGCCAGATCGCCTCGTACGCCAGGTGCAGTGGCCCGAGCGCCTCCTGCACCTTCAGCGCCAGCGCTGGCGTGCCCTCGCTGGCGCCGTACGCGACCAGCACCCGGCCGGTCTCGCGGTCGCGCAGCCCTTCCAGGCCGCGCCGGGTGAACAGTGCGACGCCGTCCGGTGTGTACGGCGGGTCGGTGAACACCAGGTCGGCCGATTCGCGCGCGCCGGCCGGCAGTCCCAGCCTCAGGTCGGCGAACCGGCAGCGGATCGGCAGGCCGCGCCGGGCCGCCTCATCGCCGATGAACTCCAGGATGCGGTCGTCGATGTCGACCACGGTGATCTCCACGCCGGGGTGGGTGAGTGCGACGGCGAGGGACGTGAGGTCGTGGTCGCCGACGCACAGCAGCCGCGCCGAGCCGAGCCAGAACCGGGCGCCGAGCAGCAGCGCCCGGCGTACGGCGGTCTCGGCGGTGGCAGCGACGTGGTCGAGCGCGGTACGGGCGCGGGGCGCGGCGGCGATGAGCTCGTCCATCGCGGCGACGGCTTCGGCGTGCTCGGGAAGCAGGTGGGCGACCGGGTCGGCGAGGAGCGGGGGAACGGTCAGGGGCCGGTAGGCGTCGATCCGGTCGCGGCGGATCCGCCCGTCGTCGAGATCGTCGCCGAGCGCGGCCAGCAGCGCGTCGATCGCCCGTCGGGGTGCGGCGGTGGCGCGGACGAGCGCGTCGGCGTCCCAGGAACGCGCACCGATCAGCAGGGCGAGGGCGTGACGGAGGCGGCGGGCGCCCACGCCTTCCAGAAGTCGTGCGGCCTCTTCGGGCACCTGACACATGGTGTCCAGCGTAGACGTGTCAGAATCCGGCCGAATGGGTGGGAACCACGCCCTAGGCTTCTCCCTCTAAGAGGCGAGGTCATCAGAGGAGAACACGATATGAGTTACCCGTACCCGCCCACCGGCCCCGGCGAGCAGCCCCCCGGAGGCCAGTCCGGCGGGTGGGGCGCGCCCCCACCGGGCGGATACGATCCGTCCGGTCCCGGCTGGCAGCACCAGGAGACGATGGCGGGCGGCGTGCCCATGGGGCCGCCGAGCATGCAGCCGCCGGGTATGCAGCCGCCGCAGATGCAGGGCCCGATGGGACCGATGGGCCCGATGGGTCAGCCGCCCATGGGACCGCCGCCGAAGAAGGGCAACGGCGGCATCGTCATCGCGGCGATCGCCGGTGCCGTCCTCCTGATCGGCGGTGTGCTCGGCGGCGCCTACTACGCCGCCTCGAGTGGCGGCGACGGCAAGACCAAGACGGGCACGTCGCCCGCAGCGGTCGGGACGCCGGGGACCGGGGGCGGCCAGCCGGCGCCCGGCCAGCCGGGCTCCGCGAACGGCCAGTACAAGCCGTCCTACTACAACGCCACCAAGTCCTGGTCGCTGTGGGACAAGCTGAACGCCAGCTCGACGGACTCCCAGCCGATGACCGTGACCGAGGTCTTCAGCGACGCCGAGGCCAAGGCGCAGACCAACAACATCGAGCACATCACGATGCAGCTCCAGGGCTCGGGGCGGCTGGACACCGACTGCGGGAGCGCGGTCTGGGGCGCCGGGCTGAAGACGGCCTTGCAGGGCTACGGCTGCACGCAGGCGATCCGCGCAGCGTACGTCTCGTCGGACCAGCGCTGGGTCGGCCAGGTGGTGATCTTCAACCTCCGCGACGTCAACGCCGCGAACAGCCTGATCGGCGACATGGACCCGCAGACGGGCAACAAGGGCTTCTTCCTGCCGGTCTCGGGGCCCGCGCCGGTCAGTGGCTTCGGCAAGGGCAACACGGGCGCGTCCGGCGGAGCGTACGGGCACTTCGTGGTGATCGGCTGGGCCGGCGGCGCGGACGGCACCGCGTCCAGCGCCGACACGATCGCTCCGGCGTCCCTCGTGGAGCGCGCGGCCAAGACGTTCCTGTTCACCAGGAACGTCAGGAGCTGAGCAACCGGGAACCACGCCGTGCGGCGGCCCTGTCGAACATCCGGGGAACATCCGGTGACGACGGGGCCGTTTGGCGTGGTCCTTCCGTCTCGCCTGCACCAAGACGGTCCTTCCGTCTCGCCTGCACCAAGACGGTGCTTCCGTCTCGCCTCCACCAGGACTGTCCTTCCCTCGCGCCTCCGCCAAGGCGGAATCCAGCCGCATCAACGGAACAACCGGGCGAAAGCCCCGGTTCGCACAAGATGCGGAAGATTCACCAAGTTTCGTGATCACACCGCGTCGGGGATGAATCAGACAGTGTTGTAATCTCTAGTCACCGCAGCGGGCCAACGTCGTCCCAGTCTGCAACTGATGGGGAGCGGAACGAGACGACGGGAGGGTTGATGGTGCCTGCTGCCATGATTCCGGGCCAGGGACGCCCAGAGCGTCAAGGTCTGTACGACCCCGCAGGTGAACACGACGCCTGTGGCGTCGGCATGGTCGCCGACCTGAACGGCCGCAAGAGTCACGACATCGTCGTGAAGGCCTTGACCGTCCTGCGTAACCTGGATCACCGCGGCGCCAAGGGTGCCGAACCGGACGACGGCGATGGTGCCGGAATCCTCACCCAGCTGCCCGACGCCCTGTTCCGGGAGGTCGTGGACTTCGCGCTGCCCGAGCCCGGCGCGTACGCCGCGGGCGTCGCGTTCCTGCCCACGGACGAGGCGGAGCGGGCCGAGGCGGTCGCCGTCGTCGAGCGGATCGCGGACGAGGAGGGCCTGACCGTCCTCGGCTGGCGTGAGCTTCCTCACGACGCGAACTTCTCCGGCCCGACGGCGCGCGCGGTCATGCCGCACTTCGCCCAGCTGTTCCTGAGCGCCCGCGGCGGCGCCCGGGAGCTGGAGCTGGACCGGATCGTGTTCTGCGCCCGCGAGCGCATGGAGCAGGACACCGGGGTGTACTTCCCGAGCCTGTCCAGCCGCACGATCGTCTACAAGGGGATGCTGACCACCCCGCAGCTGGAGCCGTTCTTCCCGGACCTGTCCGACCGGCGGTACGACACCGCGATCGCGCTGGTCCACTCGCGGTTCTCCACCAACACGTTCCCGGCGTGGGAGCTGGCTCACCCGTACCGGTTCATCGCGCACAACGGCGAGATCAACACGGTCAAGGGCAACCGGAACTGGATGCGGGCCCGCGAGGCGCTGCTGAAGTCCGACCTGCTGCCGGGCGACCTGTCCCGGATCTACCCGGTGATCGACATCGAGGCCAGCGACACCGCGTCCTTCGACGAGTGCCTGGAGCTGCTCCACCTCGGCGGCCGGTCGCTGCCCCACTCGGTGCTCATGATGATCCCCGAGGCGTGGGAGAACCACACCGAGATGGATCCGGAGCGGCGGGCCTTCTACGAGTTCCACTCCACGCTGATGGAGGCCTGGGACGGCCCGGCGAGCGTCACCTTCACCGACGGCACCGTCGTGGGCGCGGTCCTGGACCGCAACGGCCTGCGTCCGGGCCGGTTCTGGGTGACCGACGAGGGGTTCGTCGTGCTGGCCAGCGAGGCCGGCGTGCTGGACATCGAGCAGTCGAAGGTGGTCCGCAAGGGCCGCCTGCAGCCCGGCAAGATCTTCCTGGTCGACACCGCCCAGGGCCGCATCGTCGAGGACGACGAGATCAAGGCGGAGCTCGCCCGCGAGCATCCGTACGCCGAGTGGCTGAGCGACGGCCTCGTCCGCTTCGGGGAGCTGCCCGAGCGCGAGCTGCGCGTCGTCGAGGAGCTGCACGAGGGCGCCCTGCCCTCGCACGAGACGCTGGTCAAGGGCCAGCAGATCTTCGGCTACACCAACGAGGAGCTGAAGATCCTCCTGGCGCCGATGGCGAAGAACGGTGCCGAGCCGATCGGATCCATGGGCACCGACACGCCGCTGGCCGCGCTGTCGGACCGTCCGCGGCAGCTGTTCGACTACTTCAAGCAGCTGTTCGCGCAGGTCACGAACCCGCCGCTGGACGCCATCCGCGAGGAGCTCGTCACCAGCCTGCAGTCGACGCTCGGCCCCGAGGGCAACCTGCTCGAGCCCGGCCCGGACTCCTGCCGCCGGCTCGTGCTGCCCACGCCGATCCTCGACAACGAGGAACTCGCCAAGATCACCCACATCAACGACGACGGCGACCGGCCCGAGTTCCAGCCGTACGTCGTCTCCGGCCTGTACGACGTGGCCGGCGGCGGCGAGGCGCTGCGGCGCCGCCTGCGGGAGATCTGCGCCGAGGTGTCGGCGGCGATCCGCGACGGCGCCCGTCTCCTCGTGCTGTCCGACCGCGGGGCTACCGCCGAGAAGGCGCCGATCCCGTCGCTGCTGCTCACCGGCGCGGTGCACCACCACCTGATCCGGGAGAAGACCCGTACGCGGGTCGGGCTGGTCGTCGAGACCGCCGACGCCCGCGAGTGCCACCACATGGCGCTGCTCATCGGGTACGGCGCGTCGGCCGTCAACCCGTACCTCGCCATCGAGACCGTCGAGGACCTGGTCGCCGGCGGTGTCCTCACCGGCGACCCGGCCAAGGCCGTCCGCAACCTGGTCAAGGCGTACGGCAAGGGCGTCCTGAAGGTCATGTCCAAGATGGGCGTGTCCACGGTCGCCTCGTACACCGGCGCGCAGATCTTCGAGGCGGTCGGGCTCGGCGAGGAGGTCGTCGGCGAGTGCTTCACCGGCACGACCTCCCGCCTCGGCGGCGTCGGCTACGACGTGCTCGCCGAGGAGGTCGCGCAGCGCCACCACCGGGCGTACCCGCCCGGCGGCAACGAGCTGTCGCACCGCACCCTCGAGGTCGGCGGGGAGTACCAGTGGCGGCGCGAGGGCGAGCCGCACCTGTTCAACCCAGAGACGGTGTTCAAGCTCCAGCACGCCACCCGCACCCGCCGGTACGAGATCTTCAAGGACTACACGAAGCTCGTCGACGAGCAGGCGCAGCGGCTGATGACCCTGCGCGGCCTGTTCAAGCTGCGCGAGGGCGTACGCGCTCCGGTGCCCGTCGAGGAGGTCGAGCCCGTCTCGGAGATCGTCAAGCGGTTCTCCACGGGCGCGATGTCGTACGGCTCGATCTCCGCCGAGGCCCACGAGACGCTCGCGATCGCGATGAACCGTCTCGGCGCCAAGTCCAACACCGGTGAGGGCGGCGAGGACCCGGAGCGGTTCACGCCGGACGCCAACGGTGACCTGCGCCGCTCGGCGATCAAGCAGGTGGCGTCGGGCCGGTTCGGCGTGACGTCGGAGTACCTGACCAACGCCGACGACCTGCAGATCAAGATGGCGCAGGGCGCCAAGCCCGGCGAGGGCGGGCAGCTGCCCGGCCACAAGGTGTACCCGTGGATCGCCAAGACCCGGCACTCCACGCCCGGCGTCGGCCTCATCTCGCCGCCGCCGCACCACGACATCTACTCGATCGAGGACCTCGCCCAGCTCATCCACGACCTGAAGAACGCCAACCCGGCGGCGCGCGTGCACGTCAAGCTCGTCGCCGAGGTCGGCGTCGGAACGGTCGCCGCGGGCGTGTCCAAGGCGCACGCCGACGTCGTGCTCATCTCCGGGCACGACGGCGGCACCGGCGCCTCGCCGCTCACCTCGATCAAGCACGCCGGCGCGCCCTGGGAGCTCGGCCTGGCCGAGACCCAGCAGACGCTGCTGCTCAACGGCCTGCGCGACCGCATCGTCGTGCAGGCCGACGGGCAGATGAAGACCGGCCGCGACGTCGTCATCGCGGCGCTGCTCGGCGCCGAGGAGTACGGCTTCGCGACCGCGCCGCTGGTCGTCTCCGGCTGCGTGATGATGCGCGTCTGCCACCTGGACACCTGCCCAGTGGGCGTCGCCACCCAGAACCCGGAGCTGCGCAAGAAGTTCAGCGGCAAGCCGGAGTTCGTCGTCAACTTCTTCGAGTTCATCGCCGAGGAGGTCCGCGAGTACCTCGCCGCGCTCGGCTTCCGGTCCATTGAGGAGGCGATCGGGCACGTCGAGATGATCGACAGCGCCGAGGCCGTCGGCCACTGGAAGGCCGCCGGGCTCGACCTGGCCCCGATCCTGCACCGGCCCGACCTGCCCGACGGCGCGGCGCTGAGCCGCGTCACCGGTCAGGACCACGGCCTGGAGAAGGCGCTCGACAACACGCTGATCCAGCTCGCCGAAGGCGCCATCGCCTTCGGCGACCCGGTCAAGCTCGAGCTGCCGATCCGCAACGTCAACCGCACGGTCGGCACGATGCTCGGCCACGAGGTGACCAAGAAGTGGGGCGGCGAGGGCCTGCCCGCTGACACGATCGACGTCACCTTCACCGGGTCGGCGGGCAACTCGTTCGGCGCGTTCGTGCCGCGTGGGATCACCCTGCGGCTGATCGGCGACGCCAACGACTACGTCGGCAAGGGCCTGTCCGGCGGGCGCCTCACCGTGCGCCCGCCCGCCGACGCGCCGTTCAAGGCGGAGGAGCAGATCATCGCCGGTAACGTCATGCTGTACGGCGCGACGTCCGGTGAGGCGTTCGTCCGCGGCGTCGTCGGCGAGCGGTTCTGCGTCCGTAACTCCGGCGCGACCGCCGTGGTCGAAGGCGTCGGCGACCACGGCTGCGAGTACATGACCGGCGGCCGGGCCGTCGTCCTCGGCCCGACCGGACGCAACTTCGCGGCCGGCATGTCCGGCGGCATCGCCTACGTCCTGGACCTGCGGCCCGAGCGCCTCAACTCTGAGATGGTCGACCTCGACCCGCTCGGCGAAGACGACCGCGCCTACCTGCGGGACATCGTCGAACGCCACCGCGCCGAGACCGGATCGACGGTGGCCGCCGCGCTGCTCGCCGACTGGGACGCCGCGGTCGGCCGCTTCGCGAAGGTCATGCCGCGCGACTACAAGAGAGTCCTGACCGCTCGCGCCGCCGCCGAGGCCGAGGGACGCGACGCCGACCAGGCCGTCATGGCCGCCGTCAACGGGTGAAGGGGGAGACATGGCTGACCCGAAGGGTTTCATGACCCATCCGCGGGAGCTCCCGAAGCGTCGCCCCGTCGACGTTCGGATCCGCGACTGGCGTGAGGTGTACGAGAACTTCCCCAAGGGCTCGCTGGAGAAGCAGGCGTCCCGCTGCATGGACTGCGGGATCCCGTTCTGCCACAACGGCTGCCCGCTGGGGAACCTCATCCCCGAGTGGAACGACCTCGTCCACCGCGACGAGTGGCGGAACGCGATCGAGCGGCTGCACGCCACGAACAACTTCCCGGAGTTCACCGGGCGGCTGTGCCCGGCACCGTGCGAGTCCGCCTGCGTCCTGGGCATCAACTCCGACCCGGTGGCGATCAAGCGGGTCGAGGTCGAGATCATCGACCGGGCGTTCGCCGAGGGCTGGGTCACGCCGCGGCCGCCGGCCGTCAAGACCGGCAAGAAGGTCGCGGTCGTCGGCTCCGGCCCGGCGGGCCTGGCCGCCGCCCAGCAGCTCACCCGCGCCGGCCACGACGTCGTCGTGTACGAGCGGGCCGACCGGCCCGGCGGGCTGCTGCGCTACGGCATCCCCGAGTTCAAGATGGAGAAGAAGCACCTCGACCGGCGCCTGGACCAGATGCGCGCCGAGGGCACCGAGTTCCGTACCTCGGCGAACATCGGCGTCGACGTCACCGCCGACGATCTGCGCGCTTCGTACGACGCCGTGGTCCTCGCCGGCGGCGCGACCGCCTGGCGCGACCTGAAGGTGCCCGGCCGGGAGCTCGACGGCATCCACCAGGCGATGCAGTACCTCCCGCCCTCCAACAAGGTGCAGGAGGGCGACATCGCCGAGTCGCCGATCTCCGCCGAGGGCAAGCACGTCGTCGTCATCGGCGGCGGCGACACCGGCGCGGACTGCATCGGCACCGCCGTCCGCCAGGGCGCGCTGTCGATCACCCAGCTGGAGATCATGCCGCGTCCGCCGGAGAACCGTCCCGGCGGCCAGCCGTGGCCGACCTACCCCATGCTGTTCAAGATGGAGTCGGCGCACGAGGAGCTGGTCGACCTCGGCGGCGAGCGCGCGTACGCGGTCAACACCCTGGAGTTCCTCGGCGACGAGGACGGCCGGGTCCGGGCGCTGCGCGTCGTCGACGTACGGGGCCCGGAGACCGGCTTCGAGCCGATCGAGGGCACCGAGCGGGAGATCCCGGCCCAGCTGGTCACCCTGGCGATGGGCTTCGTCGGTCCGGAGCGCGCGGGCCTGCTCGAGCAGCTCGGCGTCGAGCTGGACCAGCGCGGCAACGTCGCCCGCGACACCTCGTACGCCACCTCCGTCGACGGTGTGTTCGTCGCCGGCGACATGGGCCGTGGCCAGTCGCTGATCGTCTGGGCGATCGCCGAGGGCCGCTCCGCGGCGGCCGCCGTCGACAAGTGGCTGCAGGGCCGCTCCCACCTGCCGGTCGCCATCCCGCCGACCGCCCGCCCGCTGGTCTGAGCCGTCCTGTGGGGCGTGTCCCGGCCGGGACACGCCCCACGGACGCGTGTGCACCCGCGAAAATCGGCGCGCCGCAATTCGCTTCGGCGGTCCTTGCGGTGGCCAACTCCGCGCGAACGTTGCGCGGCCAATAAGTTAAGGCGGCAATTAACCCGTCTGTCGCCAAATACCCTGTCGAAGGGGCAATTTTCGGGGCGTGCTTCGCAGTGGCGAGGCCGGTGTGCTCCGAAGACATCGGCAGGGGCGCGGGGACGTGAACTGGTTCAGCCCGGAGAACATCGTCGCGGTGGTCGCCGCGGTGCTGGGACTCATCGCGCCCGCCGTCGGCGCAATCTTCCAGCAACGGACGCGGCGCGGTAAACGCATCGGCCACCGCGTGCAGATGGACACCGCGATCGGCGGCGACAGCGGCGACGACGGCAACGGTGACGGCGGCGACAGCGGCGGTGACGGTGGCGGCGGCGACGGCGGCGATGAAGGGCAACCGAAGAAACGGCTCGGGCTCTTCACGACGCAGCCCGGCACGCCGAACCCCACCCTCGTGCTTCTGCGCATCGAGAACAACGGCACGAGCAGCATCGCGGACACCGACTACACCAGTTCCGACAAGGACCACGGCCTGAAGGTCGTATTCAGCGGACGCACCATCTCGAGCGTCGAGGTCATCGCGGATCCCAAGGCGAAACATCTGCGAAGCCACTTCGACCCGGTCGGGGGCAAGGGCGGGATGCAGTTCCATGACAATACGATCGATCTGCCCCGTGTCCCGCTCAACGTAAAAGAGCATTTCAAGCTGCTCGTGCTGCTCGGCGGCGGCCCGGTCGACAGCGCGATAACGGTCAGCGGAGGAATCCGGGACGGCAGGGTGGCGCGCACCCGCAGCATGTCGGTCGACGACAAGCCGCCCCTGTTCAGCAAGGTCGCCTTGGGGACCACCGTCGTCCTCGCCCTCTGCCTCCTCATCCTGGCGGGCATCGTCGTCTTCGGACATTCGGCCACCATGGGCTGCGGCAAAGGAGACCTCAGAGTGGTCGGCTCGACGGCGTTCGCCCCTGCCGCGGAGAAACTCGCCCGCCGGTACGAGACGGAATGCCCGGGTTCGCAGATCACCGTGGACGCGCACGGCAGCAATGAGGGCGTACGGGAACTGGCGGGCGGCCAGGCCAAGAACGGTTCCCCGGCCCTGCTCGCCATGTCGGACGGCACCGAGCCGCCCGGCTTCACCCGGCTGGACGAGAACCGGGTCGCCGTCGTCGCCTTCGCCCTCGTCGTGAACGACCAGGTCCACCTCCAGAACCTGACGACCGACCAGATACGCCGGATATACCGGGGCGATGTGGTCAACTGGCAACAGCTCGGCGGCCCTGACCTGCCCATCCGGCTCGTCAGCAGGGACGCCAACTCCGGCACCCGCGACCTGCTCCGCCGGCGTCTCCTCGGTGGCCGGGGCGAACCCGCCTTCACCTCGCGGGACTGCGTGAACAAGGACTCCCCGCAGGACAAGGTCGTCCGCTGCGAGCTGGGCAGCACCGACGAGGTCCTCACGACCGTCGCCCAGGTGCCGGGCGCCATCGGCTACGGCGAACTGCGGGCCGCCGAGACCTCCCGGAACGTGCACACGCTGAGCATCGACGGCCAGGCGCCGTCGACCACGGCCATCAGTGCCGACACCTACCGCTTCACCGAGATCGAGTACGCCTACACCAACGGCACGCCGGCTCCCGGCTCCCTGACATCGAGCTTCCTCAACTACATGATCAGAGGCAGCGGCCAGGACGTGCTGAAGGCGTTCGGGCACGTGCCGTGCTACTCGCCCGACGGCCTGAAGCGCTGCCAGCCGTGACCGGCCGGTTGCCCCCGTTCTTGTGACGGCACCGTGTCCGTCGCGAAGATCACTACGCTTGGCCGGTGTGACTGATGATCGAATGATGCGGGCTTACTCCGGCCACTCTCATGACCCGGGCCGATACCCCACGCCCGTCATCGAGCTGGACGGCGCGCCCGTCTCGGTCAGTGTCGACATAGACGCGGTGCTGTGGACCTGCGATCTCCGCGGGGGCGAATGCGTCAGCCGTCCTCTGGACCTCGACGCCGCCGGGCCTGACGACGCCTGGTACCTCGAGAACGACTATTGGGATGAGGACGACGACGAGTACGGGCGGCGCAAGATCGTCATAAGGGCCGACAACATCGCGTCGCGCATGACGGTGTCCCAGCTCGACGGGCGACCCGTGGTCGTCACCGGCGGTGACCGGTACGACTTCTCGTTCGAGGATGACTACGACTCCAGCGGCGGAATCGTGCGGGTCTGGGATCTGCGCACGGGAAAAAGGGTCGGTACGGTCATGATCGGCCACGATCTCGGAGTCTGCTCGCTCACCACCGTTCCCTCCGAGCGGGGGCCGCTCGTCGTCAGCAGCTGCGAGCAGGGCAAACTCCTGGCGTGGGAGATGGCCACCGGTGAACCCGCGGCAGAGCTCGAAGCCGGTTACAACGGAGAAATGGGCGCTGCCCTCGTCGACGGCCGGCCGATCGCCGTGACTGGAGGAGACGACGACTTCCTGCAGGTCTGGGACATCCGGGGCGGCGAGCAGATCGGAGAGGACCTGACCGGTATCGAGCCCTGCGCCAGGGCCATCGCGATAGCCGAGCCGGCGGGCCGGGCGGTGGTGGTGGCCGGCGGCGACGACGCCAGACTGCATCTCTGGGACCTGGCGACCCAGGAACCGATCGGATCGCCGATGACCGGCCATACCGACGGCATCGAAAGAATGGGCATCGCGACCGTCGCCGGACGGACGGTGGCCGTGACCGGAAGTCCCAGCGACATCCGCGTGTGGGACCTCGCCCGAGGAGAACAGGTCGGAGACCCGCTCACCGGCCACCACCTTCAGACGGTCACCGAGATCGCGGGTACTCCCGTCGCCGTCGTCCGAGGCCCTGGCGGCGCGCTTCGCCTCTGGGACCTGACGCTCGCGGGCCGCTGACCATCGGGTCGGCCCTGAGAGAACAACCGCCAGGTGTAGTCGAAGATCGCGTTGACTTGGTCGCGGGGACCGAACTCTCGGGAGGGTGCATGGGCGAGCACGAGGCATTCTGGATCGACCGAGACTATGACCGGGAGCGGGCTGCCGACGGGTCGAGCCGCTACGCCGAGCACGTGCGGCAGAACGTCGCCGCGTTCGAGGGATCGTGGGGCGACATCGCCCCGGTCACCTTCGCCTGCGCCGCCTGGCGGCTCGCCACGACGCCGGTGCCCCCGTACGTGCGCTGGCACCGGCGGATCCTGACCGCCGCCTGCGACCGCAACCCCTGGGACGGCGGCCTCACCGTTCACGCGATGCTCGCCTCACCGCTTCCCGCGCAGCTCACCACCTCCCGCGACTGGTGGCGCGACCGCGGCTGGCGCGATTGGCCGCAGAGCGTCGGGCAGTACCTGGATCCGACCGACCAGGACCTGACCCGGAGCCCTTTCCTGCGAACGACCCTGCTGGTCGACGCGCCGGTTCCGCTCGGTGCGCTTCCACCGGCCCCCGACGGCCCATCCGACACGCTCGCCGACACGGCCGGTCTCGCCGTGGCCGCCATGGTGAAAGAACTCAACGAACTGCTCAGCCCGATCATCCGCCGGCTCGAGACCGCGCCGACACGCGATTGAACCGTCCACCGCATCGCCGGATTCGGCGGAAATAACCGTGGTGACGGCCCGGCGCCGCGTGTGCCGGTGACCCTGCCGGCCGCGCCGGCGCATCTGGTCGGCCGTACCGACGAGACCAACGGCTTGCTGGAACTGCTCGATCCTCGAAAAGGAGAGTCCGAGGCCGTCGTGGTGTCGGCGGCGGTGATCTTGGGTGAGTGCCCGCAACGAGGGCAGGCCCTGATCCTCACGGCCTCGGTTCGCCGTCCGACTTCGTGATGGCCTTGATCCATCACGGCCGTGGTCGGTTGTGATCGGTGGGTGACGCGCACGCGGCGCTGCGGGTACTCCGCGTGGCGCCCGTACGACGCTCCGAATTAGGCGAGTCCTTATCCGTGCTTTCGGTGGCGTCGCTGTGGCGATCATGGAAGGTTTAGACCGCCTTATCCGCAAAGATCCTATTTATCCCATTGCGTACAGCTTGAGACGGTGGGTTGTGAAGCCAGCGATGACCACCCCTCTGCTTCACCGGACGGCCGTCCGGTGAAGCGGCTCTCCTTCTTCGCCCGCACGTCGGCGGACCACCCGAGAGGCCCCGATCCCACTCCGCCCGCGCCCTCATGCCCGGTGACGAGGTCCGCCCAGAGCGCGGCGACCGCGACGCCGCCGCAGGAAACCCCGGCCGACCGCGTGGTGTCGGAGGCGATCGCCTTTCTGACCGGCCCCGGTGCCGCCGCGAACGACGACATCCCACGGCGGATCGCGGAGGTCCGCGAGGAGATCGCCCGCACCGGCACGTACCGGCAGACCCGCGCCGAGATCACGCTCGGCGCACGCGTCGCCTGGCGCAACCACGCGCGCTGTGTCGGACGCCTGCACTGGCAATCGCTCAAGGTGCGGGACCGTCGTGACGCGACCACCGCCGAGGAGGTCTTCGAAGCCTGCGTGGAGCACATCCGCACGGCCACCAACGGCGGAAACATCCAGTCGACGACGACCGTCTTCGCGCCCCGCGAGCCCGGCGGCGCGCAGATCCGCATCTGGAACCCCCAGTTGATCCGGTACGCCGGCTATCGCCGGCCCGACGGCACCTGCGTAGGGGACCCGGCGAACGCCGATCTCACCGAGGCCTTTCAACGGCTCGGATGGAAGGGTCGCGGTGGCCGGTTCGACGTGCTCCCTCTCGGCATCCAGATGCCCGGCGAGGAGGTGGAGCTGTTCGAACTGCCACCGGACGTCGTACTGGAGGTACCGCTCACCCATCCCGACCTGCCGTGGTTCGCTGGTCTTGGGCTCCGCTGGCACGCGCTGCCCGTCGTCTCCGACATGCGACTGGAGATCGGCGGCGTCTCGTACCCGGCCGCTCCGTTCAACGGCTGGTACGTCAGCTTCGAGATCGGTGCGCGCAACCTGAGCGATCGGGACCGGTACGACATGCTTCCCGCGATCGCCGAACACATGGGCCTGGACACGGGCTCCACCCGCTCGCTGTGGAAGGACCGCGCCCTGGTCGAGCTGAACGTCGCCGTCCTGCACTCGTTCGAGGAGGCGAAGGTGCGGATCGTCGACCACCACGTCGTGTCCAAGCAGTTCTGCACGCATATCGAACGCGAGGAGCGGGCCGAACGCGAAGTGCCCACGGACTGGACGTGGATCGTGCCGCCGCTGTCCTCCAGTACGGTGCCGACCTTCCACCGCACGTACGAGAACCGCGACCTGCGGCCGAACTACTACCGCATGCCCAGCGCCTGGCCCGATCCCGGGGCGTCGAGCCAGACCAGCGTGACCGTTCGCGTACGGGAGAAGACGCGCCGCGCCGTTTCGGCGTCCTCGAACCGCCCGCGCCAGTCTCCGGACTCGGCGCAGACCATGGCGTGACCGTCGCGGAGCTGCAGGCCCCAGCAGAGGACACCGCCGTCGTCCTGCTCGGCGTCGATCCAGCACAGCGCGAAGGGACGGGGAGCGACCTCGGCGAGCTCCGCCGCCTCCTGCTCGAGGTCAGTGAATGCGGAAATCTTCGTCATGCACCACACTCTGTCCTTGCTAATTTACTCTGAGTGTGCATTCGCATCCGTGGTGAAGGGGCCGTGAGGGCGGCTCGTTCGACGTCGGATCGCGTCAGCGCGAGGTGAGGAGCCCGGCAATGGCATCAACGACATCCCGCAAATCAGGGCGGCGCTTGCGTCGAGGTCGCTCGGTTGGGCGCCGGGCAGGCGGCCGCCGAGGCGACTTCTGACTGACGCGAACGCGCCGGCCGGGAACCTAGCCCGGCCGGAGCGTCGCAAACTACGAGGCAGCGGCCCCTAGCCGAGGTGCCTCGCGAAGAACTGCAGCGCGTTGTCGGTTTCGAACGCGGGGATTCCCCCGTGGTCGCCGGGGTTGGCGTGCAGCGTCTTTTCGGTCGAACCCAGGGCGTCGAACAGTGCCAGGGCCTGGTCCCTGGGCACCAGCGAATCGTCCCATTGGAGCAGGAACTGCACCGGAACGGTGACCTTGGCGGCGGTCTCGGCCAGCCCGCGTACGCCGAGCAGGCCCAGCACCGCGGCGCGGATCCGGGGTTCGGCGGCGAGCAGCGGCACACCGAGCCCGCAGCCCATCGACACACCCCAATAGCCGACCGGGCCGGCGCCCACATGGTCGAGTTCCTGGACTGCGGCCAGTACGGCCTGCCAGTCGGCGACGGCCTGCCCGGCCAGTAGGTCGTGCATGGCCGCGACCAGTTCGGCCGGATTCTCTCCGGCGGCCATGCGGGCCCGCCAGTCGTCCACGAGCTGAATGAACTGGTCGTCTTTCGGCCGGTCGCCGTGGTTAGGGGCGTCGATCGCGGCGACGGCGAAGCCCCCCTCGGCGGCGAACCGGTGCGCACCGGCCAAGACGCCGGGGGCCTTCTTGTGCTGGCCGCCGCCGTGTCCGATGAGGATCAGCGGACGGGGACCGGTGGCGTCTTGCGGCGTGAACAGCACGCCGGGGATCTCGCCGAGGGTGAAGGACTGTTCGGTGACGCCGTCGGCCGACGTCTGAGAGGTGAAGCTGAAGCGCATAGCGTTTCAAGGCCTTTCAGGTGCCTTGTGCGGGCGCTCCCTAGGCCATGCGCGGGAGGGAGGCCCGACCTGTCATCACAGCGTTGATCGGTCTCACCTCCTCCAGTCGTGGTGCTGCACGGCGCCGCCGAACCTATCACACAGGCCTCGGGGCCGATCTCGCCGTAGCTCGCTCGCGGGACAGGGCCTCGTTACGTTGAAGGCGTGGACCGCGCGCAGGCGTACGACGAGCGACTCCCGCTGCCCGCCCTGGCGGCGTGGGTCCGCACGGTCTGGGTTCAGCGCACCGGCCCACGGCCGGTGCTTCAGCGCAACCTGCCCACCGGGGGAGTCGAGCTCCAATGCCCCATCGGCGCCACGCCACGGCTTGTCGGACCGCTCACCCGTGCCAAGGTCGAGATTCTGCCTCCCGGCCTGACGATCGTGGGCGCGAGGTTCTGGCCGGGAGCGGCATCGCCCCTGCTCGGCGTGCCCGCTGACGAGCTGGTCGACCAGCTCGTGCCGTTCGACGACGTGTCGGGCGAGGCCTCGGACCTGTCAGGCCGGCTGGCGGAAGCTCCCGGGCCGGACGCGGCGCTGCGGTTGCTGCAGCTCGACCTGGTGCGCCGCCGGGCGCGTACGCCACCTCCGGACTCGCTCGTGGCCGAGGCGGTGTGGCGGCTGATGCCGTGGCGGCCGACGGGAGTCGGCCCGCTGGCGGGGGACCTGGCGATCTCGGAGAGCCAGTTGCGGCGCCGATTCCTGGCCGAGGTCGGCATCGGGCCGAAGACGCTGCAGCGAACGCTGCGCTTCCAGGGCTACCTCGCGCTGGCCCAGGCGGCGAAGCACGGCCCTCGGGTGGCCGACCTGGCGGCCGAGGTCGGGTACGCCGACCATGCGCACCTAGGCCGCGAGTGCCTGCGGCTGACCGGCCTGACTCCGCGAGAGCTGCTCGGCGGCGCGGTCGACCGGTGTGGTTGCGGGCACGACCACGCGGCGTCGTACGAACCGTTTCTGGCCGCTCGCCCACGTACCGCGCTGACGGTCTGAGGGCGTCGTACGGACCGTTTCTGCCCGGTCACCCACGTGCCGTGCTGACGGTCCGAGGACGCTCGTTCCGTTCAAGCCGGAGACGTCCGCGCGGACCTAGCGTCGGACGGATGCGAGAATTGCGTTCCTTGCAGGCGGCCCTCGACGGCGAGCTGATCACACCGGATTCACCCGCGTACGACGCGGCGCGCCGTCCAGCGCAGGCCCGATTTCACGACGTGCGCCCGATCGCCGTCGTCAGATGCGCCTCCACCCGGGACGTGACGCACACGCTCGCCTTCGCGAGGCACAGCGGCACGCACGTCGTACCCCGCGGAGGCGGCCATTGCTTCGCGGGCCGATCCTCGACAGCGGGTCTGGTCCTCGACCTGAGCCACCTCGACGCCGTCACCGTCCGCCCCGACGGGCGCGCGAGGATCGGCGCAGGCGCACGCCTGGCACAGGTCTACGACGGGCTGCACCGAGCCGGCCGCGCCGTGCCGGCCGGCTGCGGCCCCACGGTCGGGATCGCCGGCCTCACCCTCGGCGGCGGGCTGGGCCTCATGGGACGACTCCACGGTCTGACCTGCGATGCCCTGCTGAGCGCCCAGGTCGTGCTCGCCGACGGGCGTGTCGTCGACTGCGACCTCGATCGGGAACCAGAGTTGTTCTGGGCGCTGCGGGGCGCCGGTGGGGGGCAGTTCGGTGTGGTCACCTCCCTTGTGTTCGCCACGGTCGCCGAGCCGCGCGCCACGCGTTTCGAGTTGCGCTGGCCGGAGGCGGCGGTCGTCGACGTCGTCACCGGGTGGCAGGTCTGGGCATCCGAGGCCCCGGACGACGTGACCGCCAACCTGAGCCTCGTCGCCGAGCCAGGCCACCCGCTGCGCGTCGTCGTCTTCGGTGCCGCGCTGCGCCACGCCGAGCCCGCCATCGCGCTCCTTGAGAGCCTGGCCGCCCGCGTGGGTGTCGAGCCCGAGGTTCGCCATCAGGTCCTGACCTGGCGTGATCTGAAGCGATCGTTCGCCGGCGAGGAGTCGCACAGCGCAGTGCCGACGGTCAGCCGTTCGGAGTTCTTCTCCCACCCGATGCCGGCATCGGCGGTCGCCCCGCTGATCGACGAGTTCACGTCCGGGGCGGCCCCCGGCCGGCGCGAACTCAACTTCACCGCCATGGGCGGCGCGTACAACCGCGTGCCCGCGGACGCGACGGCGTTCGTCCACCGCGGCGAACGGTTCCTGCTGGAACACGTCGCCCACGACGGGGACCACTGGCTCGTACGGTCCTGGGCGCTCGCGCATGCCCTCGCATCCGGCCGCGTCTATCCGAACTTCCCCGATCCCGATCTCGATGACTGGGCGACCGCCTATCACGGCGGAAACGCCGAGCGCCTGCGGGCGGTCAAGCGCAGCTACGATCCCGAGCGGCTCTTCCGCTTCCCGCAGGGGATCTGATGGCGCGGGACCTCGAGCCTTCAGGGCTTGGCCTGCGGGTTCCGGGACCGGCCGCCGGTGCGGACGCGGACGGAAGCGCGTTCGCCGATGTCATGACAGGATCGACGGATGGTTGCCGGACCTCCGCGATCGGACGTGACGGTGCCCGCCTCTGTGAGCGAGATGGCGGCGGGCCGGCCGATGCGTGCGGTCTGGGAGAACGAACTCGGAGGACTCACGTTCGAAGTCGGCGTCGATTCCGACCGGTTCTTCGTGAAGTGGGCGCCTGCGGGAAGCGGAGTCGATCTGGCCGAGGAGACGGTCCGTCTGTCATGGGCGGTGGCCTTCACTCCGGTGCCGCGGCTGCTCGACCAGGGCGCCGACGACGCCGGGTCCTGGCTCGTCACCGCCCCCCTGCGCGGCGAGAGCGCCGTCGCCGACCGGTGGAAGGCCGAGCCGCGGACGGCGGTGATCGCCATCGGCGAGGGCCTGCGCGCCCTGCATGAGGCGCTCCCCGTCGCGCCCTGCCCGTTCTCGTGGACGGCCGAGGACAGGTTCGCCGATGCCCGCCGAAGGGCCGCACAGGGCCGCATCGACGTGCCCCAGTGGGATCCGGCGCACCAACCTTTCGGTATCGAGGGCGCCCTGGAACTGCTGGCGGACATCCCGCCATCCGACCGGCTCGTCGTGTGCCACGGTGACAGTTGCGCGCCGAACACCCTGCTGAGCGAGGACGGCCGCTGGTCGGGGCACGTCGACCTCGGCCGGCTCGGCGTAGCCGACCGCTGGGCAGACCTCGCCGTCGCCGCGTGGAGCACCGAGTGGAACTACGGGCCCGGGTGGGATGGTCTGCTGCTCGACGCCTATGGCGTCCGGCCCGATCCCGACCGCATCCGCTATTACCGACTCCTCTGGGACCTCGGCCCCTGAACCACCTCCGGCCGAGGACGGGGCGCGGCCGGCTACCCGGCCCGCCCGTTCATCGGTACAGGGACGCAGCCCTGTGTGCACTCAGCTTCCGGGGTGCGGGTTCCAGCGCGAGAACGTCTCTCGTACGTCGTCGGGGGAGCAGGCGAGGGCGGCCGGGTCGGGTTCGGCCGCCGTGACGTCGGGGAGGTGGACGACGAGGTCGTAGGCGTCGAGTGGGTTCAGGTCGACGTGGAAGGTGCCGAAACGTTGCCGGGCGGCGGCGCGGACGGCGTCGGCGTCGGCCGGTGACAGCCGCCGGAGGTCGGTCGCGAAGGGCCCGTCGTGACTGGCGGCCATGAGCGCGTCGAGGGTGCCGGGCTCCGGCGGCCCCATCTGTGTGAAGAGCGTGCCGGTGTAGAAGTCGGCATCGGTGTTGAGGGTTTGGCCGGTTCCCGTGGTCGTGCCGATGACGAGGTAGTCCTCGCCGAGCCGGTCGGCCAGGTGCATGCCCGCAGGTGTCGCCGCCTCCGGCATGCCGGGCAGGAGGCTGGGCCGGCGCGGGATGTGGCCGTTGTGGGCGGCCAGTACGATTCGGTCTTCGCGGCGCAGGATCCACTCGACGTTGTCCGCGATCGCGGCGCCGCGGTCGAAAATCACTGTCGACCGGTCGCCGCGAGCCATCGCGCGGGCGAGCGCGTCGAGGGTGATCGTGAGGTGCAGCGAGCGCAGCGCCCGCTCGTACGCGCCGGCCGTGGTCCGCCGGGCGTACTCGAGGCGGCGTCCGGTCATGCGTACGGTCAGTTCGGCCAGGCCCGCGGTCAGCGCGTCCTTGGTCTGGGGCGCGAGCTGCGCATAGGCGCCGATGGCCGTGGGGATGGAGAACGCCGATGACGCGGCGAAGACGGCGGCCGTCTCCCGGATGCTCGGATCCAGCTGGTACTCGGGCTCGGCCTGCGCCAGGTAGGTGATGACGGCGTCCAGGCTCGGCAGCAGGGATGCGTTGGAGCCGGACAGGTCGGCGCCGTAGAAGCCGACCGGCCGTGCGGCGGTCCGGTTGTGGTGCCGCATCCACTCCAGGTGGGCGCGCATCTGGGTCCACAGTCCCATCAGCGAGGTCATGCCGTTCGCCAGGACCTGGCCGAGATCGTCGTCACCGCCCCGTACCCACTCGTCGGTCCGCCATCCTTCGGCGAATCCCGACTCCATCGCGTACGCGCCGAACCCGTGCCGCTCGACCAGGTAGCGCAGCATGCGGTGACGGAGTCGGTAGGTCTCGCCGTTGTAGTGCGCACTTTCGCCGATCGCCACCACCCGCGCGGTGCCGATCGCCTCATCCAGCCACTCCAGGTCGTCCAGCGGCGCGGACGGGTCCAGTGTGCGCAGCGGCATCACCGCTGGGGCGCTCAGCCGGACGGCCGCCGTCGAGGTGCTGTCGGTCACTCCGTACTCCTCCCGAATGTTCCCAGTTTTGGAAATGGTACCGAATGTGGAGATAATCGGGGAGTGGACACCCTGGATCTGCTGCTGCATCCGGTCCGGATGCGTATCGTCTACGCGCTGTCCGGCGGGCGGGTACGCTCCACCGCCGATCTGTGCGCGAGCCTGCCCGATGTCCCGAAGACCACCGTGTACCGGCACGTCGGCCTGCTCGCCGACGGAGGAGTGCTGGAGGTCGCCGACGAACAGCGGGTACGCGGCGCGGTGGAGCGCCACTACCGGCTGCGCCGGGACCGGACGATGATCGAGGCGGAGGCGGGCGCGTCGATGTCACTGGAAGACCACCGCCACGGGTTCACCGCGGCCATGGCCGCCCTGCACGCGGAGTTCGACGCCTACCTCAACCGCCCTGGCGCCGACCCGTACGGCGACCTGGTGGGCTACCGGCAGGGAGTCCTGTGGCTCAGCCGTGACGAGAGCATCGAGATACTCGACGAGCTACGCGCCGTCATCGCGGCCCGCGCCGGAAACCAGCCTGCACCTGGCCGTAGCCCCCGCCTGATGAGCTTGATCCAATTCCCGATCGACGAATCACCACACGACCGACCACCAGCCGACCACCGCCCCTGAGCCCGCCTCCCTGGTAGAAAGGTGTCCGACCGGGGCCTGCCGGCACTGGTCATCGCGGACACTCCTTGGCGGCTCGCGATGAGTTTCCACTCCGGTGACGGTCGGATCAGGTGTCACGCGACCTCATAACGGTGATCAAGGAGTGGTTCGATGCGGAAGATAACCGCCGGCCTGTTCGTCGCGCTCGACGGCGTCGTCGAGGACCCCCAGGATTGGCACTTCCCGTACTTCAATGACGAGATGGGCGCGGCCGTCACTGCCCAACTGGGTGCCGCGGACACGCTGCTGCTCGGCCGCAAGACCTACGACAGCTTCGCCGGCGCGTGGCCGGACCGTGAAGCCGCGGGTGGCGAGGACGCCGGCATGGCCAAGGCGCTCGGTGACGCGCGCAAGATCGTGGTCTCGAACCAGGATCTCCGGTTCACCTGGCGCAACTCCGAGCAGCTGCGAGGCGACCTCGTCAAGGCCGTCACCGCGCTGAAGAACGAGCCGGGCGCGACGGACATCGCGATGAGCGGCTCCGTCTCCATCGTTCGTCAGCTGCTGGCCGCCGGCCTGCTCGACGAACTGCACCTGCTGGTCCACCCGATCGCCGTCCGCAAGGGCATGCGTCTGTTCGACGAGGGCGACTCTCCGATACCGCTGCGGCTCGTCTCGTCCAAGGCATTCGCCACCGGCGTCATGCACCTCATCTACGCCCCGGACGAGTCGGCCCGCACGGGCACGTACGACGACGCCAAAGCGCACCTGCCCCGACCTGAGAACGACTGACGTTCACGACCTCGAAGACCTCACCGGGGCGGATCACGGGACTCTCTTCCGCCCCGGGCCGGACCGCGGGCTCAGTCGATGGGCGCGCCGAACCACTTGGGCAGTCGGCTGAGCAGATCCGTCTGATCTTCGCCGACCCAGGCCACGTGGCCGTCCGGTCGCAGCAGTACGGCAGGCACGTCCAGTTCCTCGCTGACGTCGACGACGTGGTCGACCCGATCCGCCCACCCGGCGGCCGAGAGCCGGCCGGTCTGGTCGAGCAGCAGTCCGCGGCCGCCGTGCATCAGCTCGTACAGGCGCCCTCGCTTCAGGCTCACGTCCCGCATCCGCCGGCCGAGCAGTTCGTGTCCCTCGCCGAAGTCGTAGTGGATCCTGATTCCGATGATCTTCTCGATCATGTATCGGTGCACGTCCTTGAAGTCCATCAGTTCCAACAGCAGCCGGCGTACGGACTGAGGGCCCGGCTCGGGGGACAGCAGCTCGGTCTCCGCGCGGGTGTGGTCCAGCACGTCGGCGGCCACCGGGTGCCGTTCGGTGTGGTAGCTGTCCAGCAGCCCCTCCGGCGCCCAGCCGCCGACCTCGGCGGCCAGTTTCCAGCCGAGGTTGAACGCGTCCTGGATGCCGAGGTTGAGGCCCTGCCCGCCGATCGGCGGGTGGATGTGCGCCGCGTCGCCGGCCAGCAGCACCCGGCCGGTCCGGTAGCGCTCGGCCTGCCGGGTGGCGTCGCTGAAGCGGGACAGCCAGCGCGGTGAGTGCACGCCGAAGTCGGTGTCGGCGTACACCCGCAGCCGTTGCTTGAACTCCTCAAGGGTCGGCGGGACCGTACGGTCCTCGGCCACCCCTTCGGCGGGCACGACGACGCGATACAGCCCGTCCCCGGAGGGCGCGTAGGGCCCGAGGCCGAACCCCCGATGGGTCTTGCGGACTTCGGCCACCACGGCGGCCACCGTCTCCGGTGCCACGGTCACCTCCATCTCGCCCAGCAGCGTCTCGACCCTGGCCGGCTCGCCGGGGAAGCCGACGCCGAGCAGCTTGCGCACCGTGCTGCGTCCACCGTCGCAGCCGACGAGGTAGCGCGAGCGCAGCCGCGTGCCGTCGGCCAGCTCGGCGGTCACCCCGTCGTCGTCCTGGCTCAGCCCGACCAGTTCGCAGCCGCGCCGGATCTCGGCGCCGAGCTCGGTGGCGTGCTCGGTCAGCAGGCGTTGGGTGACGGGCTGCGGGATGCCGAAGACGTAGGGATACGTGGTGTCCAGTCGTTCGGGCGCGGGCTTGCTGATGCCGGCGAAGTAACCGACGAGCGGGTGCTGTTTGCCGTTCGCGAGGAACCGCTCCAGCAGACCGCGCTGGTCCATCACCTCGACGCTGCGTGCGTGCAGGCCCAGCGCACGTACCTGCCTGGTCGGCTCCGCCTCCTTCTCCAGCACGAGCACGTGCACGCCGTGCAGCCGCAACTCACCGGCCAGCATCAAGCCGGTCGGCCCGCCCCCGGCAACGATCACGTCGAACATGAAACCCCCCCATTTGACAAGGCTGCTTTTCGGCCAGCCGCTCCGCGCGGTCCGGCGGCGCACGCCCGCGAGCACACGTACGTCGCGCACTCCCGAGTTTCCGCAGGCCCTGGCCTCGGCCGACGATTTTGCAGCACGACCCGGGTCTTGCCGCAAGCCCCCCGGTGCGCTATAGATTGAAAATGGAGGGAGTACCTCACTCCTTGCCTTTTCGTCCGAGAAGATCGGCGATGACCTCCGGCTGGCGAAAGGTCACCGGCCAGGGGCAAGGCCGGCGAGTTCTTCGCTGAGCGCCCACAACCGCATGGCAGCCCGGGCGTCCCTGGCCAGAGCGCTCGGCTCGGCCGGCTTCCGCTTGACGAAGTAGCCTCCGGTCACGTCGGCGACCTCCGGCGAGCAGGCAAGGTACACCGGGGTGTCGGCACCGGTAAACGTGGTCTCCAGCCCATCGGCGGTCAGCTGACGGCGCATCATGATCACACCGGCGTTGTTGACCAGGACATCGAGCCGGTCGTACCGAGCCAGGACCTCCTCGGCCAGCCGGCGTACCTGCGCGAGGCTCGAAAGATCACGCGTTGCCGTCCGCACTCACCGAGACCGTGAAGTCCTTTGGGAAGCAGCCTCCGGGGACGTCTGAATCGTTTCGTGGGTACAGGTCGACTTCGTTGATCGGATGCGCGGAGCCCAGGTCCACCTCGATCCATTCTGTCGCATCGGTGCTGGTGTCGGCCTGGCTGGCCCAGCCCAAGGTCGCGCTGTCGGCCGACGGCGAGGTGTCGCCGTTCGTGGCATTGGCCGCGGCCCATCCCGAGGCGGAGGTCTGACTGGAGACGATCACTGATTTGTTCAGGGCCAGGTTGACGGGTGGCTGCCCTTGACTCATCGGGGTGGCGGTCGGCCCGGTGGATTGCGTGTGCCGCGTAGGCGACGCCGGACGTTGATGCCACAGCGACGCCATCGAGCCGACGACCGCGACCGCAGCGAGCAGGCCGGCCGCTCCCAGTTGCGCAGGTCGCTTCGGGAATCGGCGGACCGGCACCGGCACCGCTGGTGCCACCTTGAAGTCCGGCTGACTCCCTGCCGATGGAAGCTGCGCCGTGAGTTAGGCATCGATCCGGCCGACGAACTGCATCACACCATCGCCCAGTTGGTCGATGTGCATGTCCACGCCGGTTCAGACCTGACAACAGCGATCTACCGCTACGACAAGGACCCCAACGGTCGATGGGACATGGTCGCTCGGTTCTCCTATGCGCCCGATCTCTCACCGAATGAGTGACCGTTCGGGTAGTCGGCCCCTGGGCGGGCGCTGCCCGCACGCTGCGCCGTTTACGCTGAGACGATGCCGGACGATGAGGGTCGGCCCGCCAGGGTCGAGGATGTGCACGAACTCGCACTGGCCATGCCACATGTCGCGGTTTACGACGAGACCAGCGACAATCCGATCTACCAGGTGGGCGGGAAGTCGTTCATCTTCTTCCGCAATCCGCGGCCGGACGCGGTCGATCCCGAGACCGGGGAACGCTACCAGGACGTGATCGTTTTCTGGGTGGCGTCCGAAGAGGACAAGCTGGCATTGGTGCAGGAGGAGGCGTCACCGTTCTTCACCACCGCGCATTTCGACGGCCACCTGTCCGTGCTGCTGCGGGCTAGCCGTATCGGTGAGCTCACCCGGGACGAACTGGCGGAGATGGTCCAGGACGCATGGTTGTCACGCGCGTCGGCCCGCCGAGCCGCAGCCTGGCTCAACGCTCACCCCCCGAAATGATCACGTCCCGGGCGCCGCAGCATCGGCCGGAGGGCACGGGCGCCCTCGGGGGCTCTCAGCGGGTGGCGAGTGCTTCAACGCGGGCGTGTAGGTGCGGCACGTAGTCCTCGGACTCCGGTCACCGAGCGCGACAGCCCCTGACGCGCATTCGCGGAGGGGCGAGCCGCAGTCCGGCCCGGCGAACAACACCGGAGTCACTGCGGACGTCCACCGGCCTCGGTTCGGTCCGGGCCTTAGCCGATCTTTTGGGGACCCGATCCGTCCTCCGGCGGGAGCCGGCGAGCGACCTGATCGAGGATCTCCGTGACGCGGAGGCCGAAGGCGGCGTCGCAGTCATGAGATCGGCCGGTGCGGGCCGCGTCGATCAGGGTGTCGATCATCCGCTGCAGCGCGGTCACCGACGTGTCCTCGCTCGACGGCATCGCGGTGACGCCGTGGGTGCCGCGCAACTCCACCGTGGCGCCGGAGGCGGGGCCCGGTGCGGTGAGGGTGAGCGTCACGGTGCTGGACGCGCCCGGCTCGTGCCGCAGGACGAGGTGCACCGTGTCGCCCGGGCCGGTCGTGGCGGCCGTCACTTCGCGTACGTCGCCGAGAACGGGAAGTAGCACGGACAGGGCGTGCGGGCCGACGTCCCACAGTGCCCCCTTCTCGTGCCGCCACGGCGAGTTCGCGAACGGCCCGCCGTCGATCGCGCCGATCCACGCCGCGTGCGCGGTGAACCAGCCGCCCTTCCGGGCCTGCTCGGCGATCCACGCCCGCGGCTCATCGGTGAAACGGGAGGTGAAGAAGACCGCCGAGGCGACACCCGTTTCCTTCACCGCGTCCGCGACCTCCCGGGCGGCGGGGACGTCGATGGCCAGCGGTTTGTCCAGCAGCAGGTGGCGGCCGGCCCGCGCGGCGCGTACGGCCAGCGGCGCCTGGACGGCCGGCGGGAGGGCGATCGCGATCGCGTCGCTGTCGGCGACCAGGGCGTCCACGTCCGCGTACGCGCGGGTGCCGAAGCGATCGGCGAGCGCGCCCGCCGCCTCGGGGCGCCGGCCCCAGACTCCGGTGAAGTCCACCTCGGGGTGGCCGCGCAGAGCCGGCGCGTACGCCAGCAGCGCCCACGGGCCGGTGCCCAGAAGCCCGATGCGCATCCTTCCGCCGGGGCCCATCACCGCCCGCCCTCGACGAGCCGGGCGAGGTTGGCCAGCGCCATGCGCGTGCCCGTCTCGTTGTCGGCGGCGGGCACGACGTCGGGAAGCCCTTCGTGCACGATGACGACGTCGGTGCCGCCGTCCGCGTCGGTGAGCGTGGTCGTCATCGTCATCGTGCCGCGAAGCGCCGGGTCCTCGGCCTCGAACTCGAACTCCTCGACCACCTGCTCATTCGGCACGAGCTTCACGAAGTGACCGTGGTACGTGTCGGTATGCGCCGTCGACTTGCCGACGGCATCTGGTGCGTCATAGGTGAGCGAGACACGGAACGCGCCACCTTCGCGGGCGTCGAAAACGTGCACGTGGCTGCTCATACCGTCGGGCACCCGCCACTTCGCCATCACGTTCGCGTCGAGGAGTGCCCGATAGACGGCCGGCCGGGAGGCATTGATGTGCTGAGACACCCGCGTCGAATGCATGCGACCGAACATACCGAGCCCGTCCTGCCGGCCGGCGATCGAATCGGGCTCGCAGGCCGTACTTCCGCGCGGCCTCACCGGACCTCCCGGCCGGCATGGCCGGATTGATCGCTGATCGCCAGGCCTCCGTGATCAGACGTCACGGTGCCCGATGGCTACGCGGGCTGCCCGTTCACCTCGAGGGTGACGCCCGGCTTCTCGGTCCAGAAGGCGAGCAGCCCCGTGATCTCCTCGACCCTCGGGAACGGCTCCGGGTAGGACCACACCACGTCCTCGGCGACACCGTCACCGGTCTCCACCGACCAGTAGCGGGCGTCACCCTTGAACGGGCAGTGCGACGTCGTCGCCGACGGCCGGAGCAGATCCGTTTTCACGTCCTCCGGCGGCAGGTAGTACCGCGCGGGGCAGCCCGTCTCGGTCAGGACGACAGGCCGCGACGAGGTCGCGACGACCGTGTCCTTGACCCGCACCACGATCTGATCCGAGCCGGGCGTGACCTGAATGTCATGTCCCTTCGTGTTCATACGACGATCCTTACATCTGGCCATGCAACGCAGGGCACCGACGCGACAGGAAGAGTGCGTGGATGACGAATCGCGCTTTCGCGCGCTCTTCGACAGCGCCTACCCGGCGCTGCATCGCTATGCCGCCAACCGGGGGCTGAGCGGACCCGACGGGGACGACCTCGTCGCCGGCACGCTCGAGATCGCCTGGCGCCGGATCGACGAGGTTCCCCTCGACGACCCGCTGCCCTGGCTCTACGCGGTCGCCCGCAACCTCATGCGGAACCAGCGCCGCCGTGAGAGCCGCCGAGCGGCGATCCTCGCCCGGTTCCGGTCGTCCCTCGCGCAGCGGCCGGAGGCGGGCAACGGCGACCCGGGCGTGCTTCACCCGGACGCGATCGCGCTCCGTACGGCCCGCCCGGAGACAGCCGAGCACACGGCCATGTCGCCCGCGGCACAGGCACTGCTGACCCGCATCGTCGGCGCGCGGACCGCGGGCGCCCGCCGCCGGCGCCCGCGTCGATGGACGATCGGAGTGCCGCTCGGCGTGGCGGCGGCGGTGACCGCGGCGGTGGGAATCACCATGACCGACGCACACCGGACGCCGGCCACCGACGGATCCCCTCCCTCGCCCTCGACACTGCGCGGCGCGATCCTCGCGGCGTTCGACGGCAACAGCGGAACGATCATGCACACGCGTCTGACCACGACCACGGAAAAGTCCGTCGCGGAGACCTGGACCTATCCCGCCACGGCCGATCCAGGACAGCAGCGGCGCACCCGATTCCTGGACCTCGACGCCGCCGGCGCGCCGAAGCAGGACAGTTCCATGACGTACACGATGCCACCCTCAGGAGGATCGGCACAGGTGAGAGTGGACGTCCTGCAGGTCGAGTACACCACCCGGACCTGGTCCCACGAGACGACGACCATCGGCATCGCCGGGGAACAGGAGACCCCCGACCATATCCGCCGGGACATCGCCGACGGCCACTTCACCGTCCGGCGCGGCATCGTCCTGGACGGCCGGCGGACCATCGAGCTGACGTGGTCGCTACCGACTCGCGGCACCACGCACCTGTGGGTGGACGCCAAGACCTACCTGCCGGTGAAGTCGATCTACGAGTTCCGGCAGAGCGGCCGTGTTCCCCTCAACGAGATCACCACCTACGAGAGCCTCCCGGCCACCAGCACCAACCTCGCACGGCTGCGACCGGTGGTTCCGGCCGGGTTCGTGCGCACGCGAGTCCCCCAGCGCCCCACCGGCTGACGGTCCTGGTCCGGCGGTGCACTCGAGGCGGACCCTCGCATCGCGACGGTGCGAGGGTCCGTAGCCGGGGGTCACGGTAGCTCTCCGGCGACCGTCGGTGTGCTGTGGCAGGATCGGGAGGCATGGGGACCGCGTCGGCCAGGGCAGAAGTGCCGCAGGCGCCGAGCGACGGACGGCGTGCACCGGGTGGTACGCCGCGGCCGGCGGATATCGCGGTGCTGCGGCGGCTGCGGCTGGCGAAGGACCTCATGGACCGCGACTGGTCCGAGCCGCTCAACCTCGACGCGGTGGCCGCGCACGCCGGTTACTCCCGTTACCACTTCGTCCGGCGGTTCCGGGACGCGTACGGCGAGACACCGGGCCAATACCTCACCCGGCGCCGGATCGAGCGCGCGCAGGACCTGTTGCGTTCGGCCAACCTGACCGTCACCGAGATCTGCATGCTCGTCGGCTTCACGAGTCTCGGGACCTTCTGCACCCGTTTCCGGCGGCAGGTCGGCATGACGCCGAGCGAGTTCCGGGCGCAGGCGCGCCGGTCCGCCCCCGCGCCGATCCCGGGCTGCTTCGTCCTGCTGTGGGCCGGCGGCTTCCGCGCCGACTGAGCAACATTCGAGAATTCGCAGTTCAGGGCCGTTCCCTACGGTGAGTCCGTCACCTCACGCGAAGGAGCGAAGCAATGATCACCGGATTCGGGCTGGCCACGATCTGGGTCCTCGACCAGGACTCGGCCAAGGAGTTCTTCACCGAGAAGCTCGGCCTGGAGCTCCGCAACGACATGACCCTCGGCGAGGGCGGCATGCGCTGGGTCACCGTGGGGGCGAAGGACCAGCCGGAGCTGGACCTCACCCTCATGATCCCCGGCCCGCCGTCGCTCGACGCGGAGTCCGCCGAGCAGCTCAAGGCGCTCATCGCGAAGGGCGTCCTCGGCGCCGGGGCGTTCACCACCGACGACTGTGTGGCCGAACACCGGGCGCTCGCCGCGAAGGGCGTCGAGTTCCTCCATGAGCCGCAGCGGCGCCCGTACGGCATCGAGGCCATCTTCCGCGACGACTCGGGCAACTGGTACAGCCTCACCCAGCCGTTCGACAAGCTCGACGAGAACGCCGACTGGGGAGACGTCGGCAAGGGCTGAGGACTGTACGGCCGCCGTGACCGTTCACCGGGAACGGCGGCCATGCTCGGCCGTCCGGTTCCGTCTCACCTGCCACGATGTGCGATTTGTGCATCATTCGACTACCTTGGGCGCTCATGCGTAGTTCGACAAGGCGGAGCCCGGGGGAGTGAGATGACCGAGACGGCCGTACATCCCGGTTTGACCGCCGGGATCTGGACCATCGACCCGGCGCATTCGGAGATCACCTTCAGCGTCCGGCATCTCATGACGACGGTGCGAGGAAGCTTCACCGAGTTCGGCGGGAGCATCGAGATCGCCGACGATCCCTTCCTCTCCACCGCGACCGCCGAGATCGCCATCGAGTCCATCGACACTCGCAACGCCGAACGCGACGCCCACATCCGCTCCTCCGAGATCATGGATGTGGCGAACCACCCCGTCATGACGTTCACCGCCAACGGGGTCGCCCCGGCCAGGACCGGCCGCCGCGCCCGCCATCCCCGCTACGGCGTCGACGGCGACCTGACCATCCGGGGCGTCACCCACCCGGTCCACCTGATCACCGAGTTCCACGGCACCGGCGTCGATCCCTGGGGCGGCCTGCGGGCCGGGTTCACCGCCTCCACGCGGATCCTGCGATCGGAATTCGGTATCCAGTTCAACGTCCCGCTGCAGGGAGACCGCCTCGTCCTCGGGGACGAGATCGAGATCGGGCTGGAGATCCAGGCCGTCCTCGCCGACGGCTGACCCCGCCTGCCCCAAGCGGCCGGCCCGAGCCGCTCCGGAGGCCACCGGAGCCCGCCGGCCGGACCCCGGGCTCTCCCCGGCCGGTCGCTCACGCCGGGCCAAGGGAGCGGCCGACCTTCAACCCGGGGCCTTCGCGAAGGCGATGCCGAGCGGCGCCGCGTCCAGCGGCTTCGTGCCCGTACCACCCGCGATCGTCGCGATCACCGCGTCCGACGCCGTGCTGATCACCGAGACGCTGCCGGAGAAGACGTTGCCGACCCACGCCTCCGTGCCGTCCGGTGTGATCGCCACCCTGGACGGCAGCTTCCCGACCGCGACCGTGCGCCGCACCTTCCGCGTCGCCGTGTCGACCACCGCGACGACGTTGGCGTTCATCCGGCTCACATAGGCCTTGGCGCCGTCCGGCGTCACCTCCACGCCCCACGGCTCATCCCCGACACGGATCCGGGCGCGCTCCCGGCCGCTCGCCGCGTCGAGCACCGACACCGTGTCCGCCCGGGGATTCGTGACGTACAGCGTCCGGCCCGTGTGATCCACGGCGATCCCCTGCGGGCCCGCAGCGTCGCGGATCCTGCGGACCAGCCGGTCGTTCCGGGCGTCCAGCACCGCCACACCGGTGTCGTACGTCACGTACGCCCGCGCGCCGTCCGCCGCGAACGCCACCTGCCGGGGAGCGGTCCCGACCCGGATGCTCCGCACGACGGTGTCGGACCGAGTGTCGATCACCGCGACGGTGTCCGCGCCGCCCTTCCCGGTGTCACCTCCGGTGACCGTCGCGTACACCTTCGTCCCGTCCGGGGAGACCGCGACGTCCCGGGGGTACGGGCCCACGTGCAGCGACCGCTCCGAGCCACTGGCCGGATCGACGACGAGCACGTCGTACTGGCCGGTGTCGGCGACGTACAGCTTCGTGCCGTCCGGCGTCGCCGCCACGCCCTGCGCCGCGTCGGTCTCGATGTTGGTCGCCACGATCCGGTGGGCCGCCACGTCCACGGTGGCCACGCTGTACCCGCCGGTCAGCGCCAGGTACGCGAGGTACGGGCCCGTAGCACGCCTGGCCTGCGGCTGCACACGCGACGGTTCCCACTTCGCGCCGCCCGGGGCGCTGTTGCCCGGCCGCGGGCCCGGCCCCGTCAGCCCGAGCGCGGAGCCGGCGGGCACGGCGAGGACGACGATGCCCGCGACGCCTCCCGCCGCCAGGAGCAGACGCCGCCGTGAGATGTTCTTCGGCACGGTGAAACTCCTTCCGGTCCGCCGGCTCAGCCGCGAGGCCGAGGCCGGGAACCCTTCTCCTGCTGGGGCGGGGTCTGTTCGGCTCCTGGGAACCGCGGCGCCGGCAACCGCTCGACCGTCTCCACCGCCTGCGCCAGATCCTTCTTCGTGCCCGGGAGGTGCGGCGGCCGGCCGTGGGCCGCCATTCCCAGCGCGGACGTCATGTCCCCAAACACCTGCCGTCGCCACGCGCTGAGATTCGGCACCCGGACCCCGGTCAGGCGCTCCAGCAGGCGGAGCGTCGACGTGTGGTCGAACGGCTCGCGGGCCACCCAGCCGCCCTGCGTCCAGGGCGAGACGAGGAGGCACGGCACGCGGAAGCCGCCCCCGATCGGCAGGCCCAGGACGAACTCGTCCGGCGTTCCCGCCAGAGGCACCGGGGGAGGGACGTGGTCGAACAGCCCGTCGTTCTCGTCGTAGTTGAGGATGAACAGTGTCTTGCGCCACACGTCCGGATTGGACGCGATCGCGTCGATCTTGCTGGCCACGTAGTCGGCGCCGGCCGCCGGGGTGTAGTCCGGATGCTCCGACTGGTAACTCGTCGGGATGATCCACGAGACCGTGGGAAGCCGGTCGTGGGCCGCGTCGTATTCGAACCGGCCCGCCTCGTACGTGCGCAGCCCGTTGCGGAACAACGGTGAATCGGGCGTGGCGTTCTGAAACGCATCAAAGTACTCGAGGACGTTGCAGCCGTAATTGTCGACTTCCTGGTATACCTTCCACTCGATGCCTGCTTCGGCGAGCGCTTCCGGATATGTCTTCCATCGATATGGGGCGGGATCCCGGTTGCTGAGGACCGGACCGCCCAGCGTCCCGCCCGGGTCGACCGTGCCGCTCATCAGGTACAGCCGGTTCGGCCACGTCGGCCCCATCACCGAGCAGAAATAGTTGTCGCAGATCGTGAACGACTCGGCCAGGGCGAAATGGAAAGGAATGTCCGCGCGGGTGTAATGCCCCATCACGTACGGGCCGTTCTCTCCGTCGGCCGCCCGGTGCGCCGGAAGCCAGCTGTCCATCTTCCCGTTGTTCCACGCCTGGTGCTGAACCTTCCAGGCGTGACTCGTCGACGGGATCGCCTGCGCGTTCGTCTTCCGCGTATCTAGGTGGAACGGCAGCAGGTAGCCCGCCGGGTTGAGCGAATCCGGCTGGTAGAACACCGACCGGCCGGTGCTCAGCGTGATCGCCGCCGGATCCGAGAAGCCGCGCACTCCAGGCAGCGTCCCGAAATAATGGTCGAACGAGCGATTCTCCTGCATCAAGATGACCACGTGCTTGATGTCCGCGAGGCGCCCCTTTCCCGGCGACGGCGCCTCCGCCATCGCCCGCCTCACATTCGGCGGCAGGAACTCCGCGGCGAACGCCGCCGCGGCCATCGCTCCCGCCGAACTGAACAGGCGGCGGCGGGTGAGTTCGGGCATCTGACACGCTCCCGTCGAACCGAGGACCAGGAAAAGACAGATAGAAAATGCCCATAGATGGGGGCCGGGCGCAACGTGAACGGACTAATGGCTGTCGATGATCATGCGACGGAAACGTTAACCGCGACATTCAGCAACACCGAGAGTCATGGCCGTATCAGGCCAGAAAAGGACCTATTGCGGCCATCCGTGATTAGCCGTGGATCACCATCGCCGTACCCGCGAGCCCACCCGCCCGGATGGCCCGCCTGCGCGAATGACCTGTACGGAACCTCGCGGCCGAGCGTGCATACCGGCCCAGATCACGGGCAGGGCCCAGCCTGAAGACCGACATCCGCAGTGCGGGCGGCGCGGCGCGAGGGCACGGTCAGCGCGGCGCGCCGAGTGACCGCCCGGCCGGCCCGCGCATCTCCCGCGGCATCCCGGCGACGGGATCATCGCCGGAGTGGATGACGTCGATGTACCTGACGGGTACGACGAGCTGGGCGTACGGCCCGTCGGCCGTCCTCGCGGACAGCCGACCCGGTCCGACTTCCCGATCCGGCTGCCGTCCGGCGTATCGCGTCATACCCTCCTAAATGGCGGAAGGGGCCAGTGTCGGCCCCTTCGGTCTAGACCAATACGTGAACACTGGGCAACGCCGACCTGCACGAATGCGCGTACTGCCCAGTAACTACCTAGGGTTGTAGTGTGAGTCGCCGAGCAAAGATCGTCAGCACGATAGGTCCCGCCTGTTCCAGCAAGGAACGCATCCACGCCCTCGTCGAGGCGGGGATCGACGTCGCCCGGCTCAACATGAGCCACGGCACGCAGGAACAGCACGAAGAGGTCTACGGGTATCTCCGGGAGGCCTCCAACGCCACCGGACACAGCGTCGGCATCCTCGCCGACCTCCAAGGCCCCAAGATCCGGCTCGGCCGATTCGCCGACGGACCCGTCCGCCTCACCCTCGGCGACGAGTTCACCGTCACCACCGAGGACGTCCCCGGCGACCGCAGCGAGGTCTCCACCACCTACGGCGGACTGCCCGGCGACGTCGCCCCCGGTGACACCATCCTCATCGACGACGGCCGCGTCGTCCTCAACGTCACCGCCGTCGACGGCCCCCGCGTCCGCACCCGCGTCCTCGTCGGCGGCATGGTCTCCGACCACAAGGGCCTCAACCTCCCCGGCGTCGCCGTCAGCGTCCCCGCCCTCACCGAGAAGGACGAGGACGACCTGCGCTTCGCCCTCCGCCTCGGCGTCGACATGGTCGCCCTGTCCTTCGTGCGCAGCCCCGCCGACGCCGAGACCGCTCGCCGCATCATGGAGGAGGAAGGACGCACCGTCCCCCTCCTCGCCAAGGTCGAGAAGCCGCAGGCCGTCGACCACCTCGAAGAGATCGTCGAAGCCTTCGACGGCATCATGGTCGCCCGCGGCGACCTGGGCGTCGAGCTGCCCCTCGAACAGGTCCCGATCGTCCAGAAACGCGCCATCGAGCTCACCCGCGAGAAGGCCCGCCCGGTCATCGTCGCCACCCAGATGCTCGAATCGATGATCAGCGCGCCCCGCCCCACCCGCGCCGAGACCTCCGACGTCGCCAACGCCGTCTTCGAAGGCGCCGACGCCGTCATGCTCTCCGGCGAGACCAGCGTCGGCGACTACCCCATCGAGTCCGTCCAGACCATGGGCCGCATCGTCTGCGCCGCCGAAGAGCACACCCTCCGCGCCAGCCACTCCCTCGACCGCGTCCCCGAGACCGTCGGCGGCGCCATCGCCCGCGCCGCCGCCGAGGTCGGCGCCACCGTCGGCGCCAAGGCCCTCGTCGCCTTCACCATGTCCGGCGAGACCGCGCGGCGCCTGTCCCGCTACCGCTCGCCGATCCCCCTCCTGGCCTTCACCGCCCGCGCCGAGACCCGCAGCCAGCTGGCCCTCGTCTGGGGCGTCGAGACCTTCATCGTCCCCGAGGTCTTCCACACCGACGATATGGTCCGCCAGGTCGAAGCCGCCGTCCTCGACGCCGGCCGCCTCCAGAAGGGCGACCGCGTGGTCATCGTCGCCGGCTCGCCCCCCGGCACCCCCGGCTCCACCAACGCCCTGCGCGTCCACCGCATCGGCGACGCCATCGCCACCCACCCGGCGTCCTGACACCGGACCGGCCGAGTGCGGGCATCGCCCCCACAGGGAAGCGATGACCCGCACCGACCGGACGCCGCGACCTCGGCGGCGGCCGCGTGCTGCCGTTACCGGGCTTTGAGCCCGCCCGGGCGCGCGGCATGCTGGGAGCATGAGCGAAGACCGCGAACCGCAGGACGACGCACAGCCCCAGCGCTCCGCCCGCTGGAGCGACCTCCCGAAACGCCCCGACCCCGAGGACCTCAAGGCCGAGCACCGCGACCCGGCCGTCCCCGGCTCGGTCCTCAGCGCGCCGGACGCCGAGAAGGAATTCTTCATCCGCCACGCCGCCGGCTGATCAGTACTTCGGCCCCACGAACTCATCCAACCGCGCCACCGCCTCACGGCGAGCGACGGAGATGTTGTTGCGGTTGGAGCGCTTCCAGACGATGCCAAGCCTGTCGAGGGCGTCCGTGAACAGCTGGGCGATGTCGGCCGATTCATTCGTGAAGAAGTAACGCGGGTACTCGTACCAGCGGTCGCCGGTCTCGGTCGCATGCCGCACTCGGTTGGTCGAGCGGCTTCCGTCGGAGTGGATCAATCCACGGACGAACGGCTTGGCGTACTGTTCGACCAGTTCTTGCTGCCAGCCATCCAGCGTGATCTTCCGCGTGTGCTTCTTGCCCGGGCCGTGCTGGGGGAACATGCACGGCCAGTGCTTCGAATGACTGTTGATCTCCGTGCATCCGCCAAGTGGAAGAAAGCGAACCTTGTTGTCAGGGCGGATCGCGCGGATGGCATCTGCGCACTCGGTCTGCAGGCCCGGGTACTTGTCGGTGCAGAAGATGCGCAAAGACCAGATGCGTTTGGCGGGATCGCCGACCGGGCTGATACAGCCATCTCCGAGGTAGAGGCCGAGAAGGTAGGCGTATTTGTCCTCGGGTGCGAGGGACGTCGGCTGACTGTCGCAGCGAGGGCAGGAACGAGCCGGGGCGCCGGGCATCCCCTGGTCGGACCGCAACTGCCAGTCCCGGATGGCCCACCGAGAGATCTGCGTGCGTCGGCTGACCTCGGCGACGGTCAGTCCTTGGGTGAGGAGTTCTAAGGCGCGGTTACGCGTAGCGACGTTGTGCATGCGCTCAGTGTTTCAGTGCGGTACGACAAAACCGCCGTCCGCTGCGGACGGCGGTTCGCAAAGTGCCCCGAGTGGGACTCGAACCCACACTTTACAGGTTTTGAATCTGCAGCCTCTGCCGATTGGGCTATCGGGGCATTTCTGGATATTCGATTATATGTCCGAGTTTGAGGCCGCGATCCCTTGTGGCCACCCGGGTCGGGTACCAGGGTAGCGGGTCCGGGTACGCTCGTGCGCGTGACCCAGAGCGCGCGTCGAGTTGTGATCGCTGAGGACGAGGCCCTGATCAGGCTCGACCTCAAGGAGATGTTGGAAGAAGACGGCTACGAGGTCGTCGGTGAGGCCGGGGACGGGGAGACGGCCGTCCGCCTGACCATGGAGCTCGTGCCGGATCTGACGATCCTCGACGTGAAGATGCCGGTCTTGGACGGGATCTCGGCGGCGGAGCGGATCGCCGCCGGGCGGGTCGCGCCGGTGGTCATCCTGACCGCGTTCTCCCAGCGGGAGCTGGTCGAGAGGGCGCGCGAGGCCGGAGCCATGGCCTATCTCGTGAAGCCGTTCACGAAGGCGGACCTGGTGCCCGCGATCGAGATGGCAGTGAGCCGGTTCCAGGAGATCAAGAGCCTCGAGGCCGAGGTGAGCTCCCTGGAGGACCGGCTGGAGACCCGGAAGCTGGTCGATCGGGCCAAGGGTCTGCTGCAGAGCGCGCACGGGTGGTCGGAGCCGGAGGCGTTCCGCTGGATTCAGAAGACCTCGATGGATCGCCGGCTGACGATGCGGGCGGTGGCGGAGGCGGTCATCGCGGGGGCGGGGAGCGCGGGCGAGGACTCGGGTCGGACGACCGAATAGCCGGGGTCCGCGCGTCTGTAACCTGCCTGAAATGCGGTGAACTGGGGCGCTACGCTGCGTAGCCGTCCGTAACGGAAACTGGTGTTTTAGGGCACGGACCAGTAACGAAGCAGTAACACCCTAGCTGGGGGACTACTGCTCGTAGGCCGCTGGTCGGTGTACTACCCACCGAGCCCCCAGGAAACGTGCAATTCCGCCCGCGCCGAGTCCACGACCTGGGTGCGTAAACGTGCCTGATCCAGGCCGATTCGGACGGAAGGACAGCTACCTTGCGGAGCAGATTTTTTACGGTTGTCGGCGTGGTGGCGGCGAGCGCGACACTCGCGCTCGGCGCGTCCGCGTGTGGTGGCAAATCGAAGAGTGGCGGTGGAGACAGCGTCACGATCGGGTTCATGGGCGACCTGACCGGTGAGAACTCCGGTCTCGTCATTCCCCCCAAGCAGGGCGCTCAGCTGGCGATCGACCAGTACAACGCGACGAACCCGAAGGTCAAGATCACCCTCAAGACCTACGACAGCCAGGGCAAGGGCGAGCAGGCCGTGCCGCTGGCCAAGCAGGCCATCACCAAGGACAAGATCGCCGGTCTGATCGGCCCGACGTTCTCCGGCGAGTCGGCCCAGGCCGACCCGGTGCTGGAAGAGGGCAAGGTCCCGAACATCTCCTCCTCGGCGACCAACGCGGCGCTGGCGACGCACGGCTGGAAGTTCTGGCACCGCGTCATCGGCAACGACAACGTGCAGGGCACGGGGATCGGCGGGTTCATCGCCAACTCGCTGAAGGCCAAGAAGGTCTTCATCATCGACGACGCCTCCGAGTACGGTAAGCCGCTCGCCGCGACCGTGAAGTCCACGGTGGAGAAGGCCGGCGCGCAGACGTCCACGGACTCGATCGACATCCAGGCGTCGGACTACTCCTCGACGGTCAACAAGGTCAAGGCGTTCAACCCGGACGCGATCTTCTTCGGCGGCTACTACGCCCAGGGCGGCAAGCTGATCAAGCAGCTGCGCGAGGGCGGCGTGAAGGGTCGCTTCCTGTCCGGTGACGGTTCGCTGGACAAGGGGCTGGCGCAGGGCGCCGGCGGCACGAACGCCGACGGTTCGGTCATCGGCTGCCCGTGCCTGATCGACCCGAGTGGTACGGCGAGCGCGGCCAGCAAGAAGTTCGCCACGGACTACAAGGCCAAGTTCAACGCGGACCCGGCGATCTACTCGGCGGAGGGCTACGACGCGGCCACCGCGTACATCTCGGCGGTCAAGGCCGGCAACACGACGCCGGAGAAGATCAACGACTACCTGTCGAAGATCGACGTGCCGGGTGTCTCGAAGGAGATCAAGTTCAGCAGCACCGGTGAGCCGACCGCGACGGACGTCTACGTCTACCAGGTCAAGGGCGACCAGCTGCCGCTGCTGGGCAACGCCAAGAACGCGACGGTCAAGTAGTCCGCCTGCCAGACGGCGGCCTTGAGATACGCGCAGGGGCGGGAGCGACACGTGCGCTCCCGCCCCTGCGGCAAAGGCGACGACATTGAACAATCTCTTCAGTCAATTCTGGCCGTACACCATTGATGGGCTGGCGCTGGGCTCGATCTACGCGCTGGTGGCGCTCGGCTACACGATGGTCTACGGCGTTCTACGCCTCATCAACTTCGCGCACTCCGAGATCTTCATGATCGGGACGTTCGCGGTCCTGGGCGCTCTGCACGCGTTCGGCATGCCGGCCAATGTGGGCGGCTTCGCCCTGGTGGGCCTGGTGCTGGCGCTCGCGGTGGTCGGCGGTGTCGCGTCGGGCGGAAGCGCGGTGATCCTCGAGTACGTGGCGTACCGGCCGTTGAGGCGGCGCGGGGCGTCGCGTCTCGCGGCACTGATCTCGGCGATCGGCGCGTCGCTGTTCCTGCAGCAGCTGTTCGCGCGGCTGGTGATCCCGAAGGCGTTCAACCTGCCGAAGGAGAAGGGCGCGCTGCCGGTCCAGGGGCACTTCGTGCACCGGAGCGATGTGATCCACATCGGCAGTTTCGAGGTGGCCAGCGACCGGTTCATCGTGATCGTCGGTGCGGTCCTCATGATGGTCGCGCTCGATCTGTTCGTGAACCGGACGAAGCTCGGCCGCGGGATCCGCGCGACGGCGCAGGATCCGGAAACGGCGGTGCTGATGGGCGTGAACATCGACCGCATCGTGACCGCGACGTTCGCCCTCGGCGGTGCCATGGCCGGGGTCGCGGCGGCGCTGTACATGCTGCGGATCGAGGAGACGAAGTTCGATGTCGGCTTCCTCCTGGGCATCAAGGCGTTCACGGCCGCGGTGCTGGGCGGTATCGGCAATCTCCGCGGTGCGCTGGTCGGCGGTATCGTCCTCGGCGTCGTCGAGATGTGGGGCTCCGCGGTCTTCGGCTCCGAATGGCAGAACGTCGTGGCATTCAGCGTTCTGGTGCTTGTCCTCATGTTCCGTCCCACCGGCATTCTCGGTGAGTCTCTCCAGCAGGCGCGCGCATGAACGATTCGATCAACCGAAACCCGCTCGCCCGTGCGCGGGACGGGTACTCGTCTTTCCTCGATTCGATCCGTGATCGGTGGGCGGCCGCTCCGCGCTGGGCGCGCTGGGTGGTCTACCTGCTGTTGATCGCGTTGGCGATCGTGTTGCCCGCGGACGGCATCGGCAGCTTCATGTCGCCGTACACGGACTGGCCGACGCTGCTGTTCTTCCCGATCGGTGGGTACATCCTGCTGGCGATCGGCCTGAACGTCGTGGTGGGTCAGGCGGGCCTGCTCGACCTGGGCTACGTCGCGTTCTTCGCGATCGGCGGCTACGCGATGGCCATGCTCGGGACGAAGGCCGGCTTGGATTTCTGGGAGATCCTGGTCCTCGGCGTGCTGCTGTCGGCGCTGTCGGGCATCCTCCTGGGCGCTCCGACGCTGCGGCTGCGCGGTGACTATCTGGCGATCGTGACGCTCGGGTTCGGAGAGATCGTCCGGATCACGGCGAACAACACGAACTACATCGGTGGCCCGAACGGCATCGGTGGCATTCCGCATCCGCCGACGCTGACCGAGTGGACGATCCCGGACAACGGGTTGTTCGACGCGATCGGGATCGGCGGGGTGCAGCCGTTCAAGTACGGCGCGCTGGACGGCAAGCCGTACTACTACCTGATGCTGCTCCTGATCGTCCTGGCGATCATCTTCGCCAAGCGGCTGGAGAACAGCCGGGTGGGCCGGGCGTGGGCGTCGATCCGTGAGGATGAGGACGCGGCCGAGCTGATGGGCGTTCCGACGTTCAAGTTCAAGCTGGCGGCGTTCGCGATCGGTGCGGCGATCGGTGGTGCGAGCGGCGTGGTGTACGCGTCGCAGGCGGTGTCGATCATCCCGACGAACTTCCCGTTCATCCTGTCGGCGACGATCCTGGCGGCGGTGGTGCTCGGTGGTTCGGGCAACCTGCCCGGCGTCATGCTGGGCGCGTTCCTGGTGGCGTGGATCCCGGAGCGGATCCGTGGCCTGCAGGAGTACCGCGTGCTGGTGTTCGGTGCGGTGCTGGTCCTCCTGATGGTCTTCCGGCCGGAGGGTCTGTGGCCGTCGAGGCGCCGTAAGGCGGAGCTCGCCGAGGGTGAGGGCGGCATGGGCAGCATGGGTGCCGAGGTCGGCGGTCCGGTGACCGTCGGAGCGGGTGAGGGGGCCGAATGAGCGAGACGGCAGCCGTGCCGGCGGAGCAGAGGGCCGGTACGCCGGTGCTGGATCTTCGCGGCATCACGATGCGCTTCGGCGGCGTCGTCGCGATCAACGATCTCAACCTGACGATCAACGAGGGTGAGATCTTCGCGCTGATCGGCCCGAACGGCGCCGGCAAGACGACGGTGTTCAACGTCGTCACCGGGGTGTATCGGCCGACCGAGGGCCAGGTGGTCTTCGGTGGTGACCGGATCGACGGCAAGAAGCGGTATCAGGTCACGAAGCGCGGTGTGGCGCGTACGTTCCAGAACGTCCGGCTGTTCCACAACATGTCGGCGCTGGAGAACGTCATGGTGGGCGCGGACGCGCATCACCGCGCCGGGATCGCCTCGGCGGCGCTGGGTCTGCCGTGGCATCGCCGTGAGGAGCGCGATGGCCGGGAGAAGGCCCGTGAGCTGATGGAGTTCGTCGGGATCGCCCAGCGGATGGAGGAGACGGCGAAGAACCTTCCGTACGGCGATCAGCGGCGGCTGGAGATCGCGCGTGCGCTGGCGACGGACCCGAAGCTGCTGCTGCTGGACGAGCCGGCCGCCGGGATGAACCCGACGGAGAAGGAGCAGCTGCAGGGGCTGATCCGCAAGATCCGGGACACCGGGCGCACGGTGCTGCTGATCGAGCACGACATGAGCCTGATCATGGGCATCAGCGACCGGATCGCCGTGCTGGACTTCGGTCAGAAGATCGCTGAGGGTCTGCCGGCCGAGATCCAGAACAACCAGCGGGTCATCGAGGCGTATCTGGGGGTCCCCGCCGATGCTTCTTGAGATCAAGGACATCCACGTTTACTACGGCAAGATCGCGGCGCTCAAGGGCGTGTCCGTGGAGGTCGACGAGGGCGAGGTCGTCACGCTGATCGGCGCGAACGGCGCCGGCAAGACGACGACGCTGAAGACGATCTCGGGGCTGCGTCCGCTGACGCGCGGCAAGATCCTGTTCGACGGCAAGGACATCAGCAAGGTGCCGGGGCACAAGCGGGTGCTGATGGGCATCGGGCAGTCGCCCGAGGGCCGTGGCATCTTCCCCGGCATGACGGTCGTCGAGAACCTCTACATGGGCGCGTTCGCGCGCAAGGACGAGGTGGAGAAGGACCTCCAGGAGGTCTACGACCTGTTCCCGCGGCTCGCCGAGCGTAAGAACCAGGCGGGCGGCACGATGTCCGGCGGTGAGCAGCAGATGCTGGCGATCGGCCGGGCGCTGATGACCAAGCCGAGGGTGCTGCTGCTGGACGAGCCGTCGATGGGGCTGGCGCCGAAGTTGATCCAGCAGATCTTCGAGATCATCACGGAGATCAACCGGCGGGGCACGACGGTGCTGCTGGTGGAGCAGAACGCCCAGCAGGCGCTGCAGGTCGCGCACCGCGCGTACGTCCTGGAGACCGGCAGGGTGGTCAAGTCCGCGGAGGCGAGCGAGCTGCTGGACGACCCGCAGGTGCGTGCGGCGTACCTGGGCGGTGGCGCGGAGGCGGCTGCCGGTCCGAACGACTGAGCAGGCGGTAGGACGCTGGGGGTGGTGGCTCGCGCTGCGGGCCGCCACCCCTGCTCACGTCAGGGGGATGTCGACGGGGTTCTTGGCGCCGGCGACGGCGGCGCCCTTGAGCTGGTCGGCGAGCCGGGACGAGGAGGGGTCGCCGAAGACGCGCAGGGCCTTGACGCGGGCGCTGGCGGGCACGTCGAACCACAGGTCGAAGGCGCGCAGCTCCTGGGAGGCGATGGACTGCACGCCGGCGGGCGCGCGGGAGATCTGCATGGCGTCGATGCTGGGGGCGTGGGTGGCGCCGTCGGCGGTGATGAGGAGCTGGCGGCCGGGGTTGAAGTCGTGGCGTTCGCGGCCGTGGTTGACCATGAGGAGGCGGACGCGGACGAACTGGCCGTGGGGGATCCAGCTGGCGTGTGAGCCGATGACCTCCGGGATCTTGGCGCGGAGTCCGATCGCGGTGTAGGTGACCTCGCCGATGGTGGCGGTCTTGCCGCTCAGCGCCGTCTCGTGCTCGGGAAGCGGCTGCGGCGGGATGTGGTAGTCGCGGTCGGGGTGGCCGCAGCCCGCGGTGGCCAGGGCCAGCCCGGTGAGGAGCGTCAGCACACCCCCCAGCCCGCGGGGTGTGATCGCGAATGGGCGCACAGCGCGACGGTAGAGGCGGCGGCGGCCGTGCGAAAGACCTTGTGGCCGACGCGTAGAACGCCTGTGGCCGAATCGAGACCGGGAACGACGATGAGCCCGGAGCGCCTTTGGTGCCGTACGGCCCGGCGGCCTGTGCAGGCCTTCCCCGGCCCTGCACGGGGGGGGTATCGGGTCGTACGTTTTCTACTCAGCGCTCCGGGCTCTTGCCCTCCAACGGTAGCGAGACTGGAGTGACTGGTGCAAAAGATGTGAGAAATCTATTCGCGGTCGCGGATGGCGCAGGTGAGTCTGGCGGTGCAGACGCGGCGGTCTTGCTCGTCGGTGATGACGATCTCGTAGCTGGCCAGCGTGCGTCCGCCGTGCAGGCGGGTGGCGACCGCGGTGACGTGTCCGCTGGTGGCGGCGCGGTGATGGGTCGCGTTGATCTCGATGCCGAGGGCGATGCGGTCGGGTCCGGCGTGCAGGGCCGCGCCGACGGAGCCGGTGGACTCGGCCAGCACGCAGGAGGCGCCGCCGTGCAGGACGCCGTACGGCTGGGTGTTGCCCTTGACGGGCATGCGGGCCACGACGCGCTCGGGGCTCGCCTCGAGGAGCTCGACGCCCATCGCCGTGGCGAGGTCCCCGCGCGGGTCGATGCCGCCGAGATCGTTCACGGGGCCGCCGTCGGCGCTGCTCATGAAACCTCCATCACGTGCGTGGAACTGTCGTAGCGGAAGACTAGGCTGCTGGCGTGGTGACGACGGAAGCGACCTCTGAAAACGCGCGCCTGCTGCTCCTGGACGGGCATTCTCTGGCCTACCGGGCGTTCTTCGCGCTGCCCATCGAGAACTTCTCGACCACGACGGGGCAGCCGACCAACGCGGTGTACGGCTTCACGTCGATGTTGATCAATGTGCTGCGCGACGAGGCGCCCACGCATGTCGGGGTGTGCTTCGACCGGTCCGAGCCGACGTTCCGGCACGAGACCTACGTCGAGTACAAGGCGAATCGGCGGGAGACGCCGGACGACTTCCGCAGCCAGATCAGCCTGATCTTCGAGGTGCTCGACGCGCTGCGCATCCCGCGGCTGTCCGTCGCGGGCTACGAGGCCGACGACCTGATCGCCACGCTCGCCACGCAGGCCGTCGAGCAGGGCATGGAGGTGTCGATCGTCTCCGGCGACCGTGACGCCTTCCAGCTCGTCGGCCCGCGCTGCACGGTGCTGTACCCGCGCAAGGGCGTGTCCGACCTGGCCCGGATGACGCCCGAGGCGGTCGAGGAGAAGTACGGCGTGCCGCCGGAGCGGCACCGGATGCTGACCGCCCTGGTGGGGGAGACCAGCGACAACCTGCCGGGCGTGCCCGGCGTGGGCCCGAAGACCGCCGCGAAGTGGATCATCAAGTACGACGGGCTCGACGGCGTCATTGAGCACGTCGAGGAGATCACCGGCAAGGCCGGGGCGAGCCTGCGCGAGCACCTCGGCGATGTCATGCGCAACTACCAGGTCAACAAGCTGGTCTGCGACGTGACCCTCGACGCGGCGCCGACGGAGCTGGTGATCGGGCAGTGGGACCGCGACGAGATCCACACCCTGTTCGACACTCTGCAGTTCCGGGTGCTGCGGGAGCGGCTGTACGCCACGCTGTCGGCGGTCGAGCCGGAGGCAGAGGAGGGCTTCGAGGTCGAAATGGCCCGGCCGGGGCCGGGCGAGGTCGCCGCGTGGCTGGAGGAGCACACCGGCGGGGAGGGCCGGGTCGGGATCGCGGTCACCGGCACGTGGGGTCGGGGCACCGGTGACATCACCGGCATCGCGCTGGCCACCCAGGCCGGCACGGGCGCCTTCATCGACCCGGTGGAGCTGCCGGAGGACGACGAGCGGGCGCTCGCCGCGTGGCTGGCCGACCCGAAGCGGCCGAAGGCCGTTCACGACGCCAAGGGCCCGATGCTGGCGTTCGCCGCGCGCGGGATGCGGCTCGACGGCGTGACCAGTGACACGGCCCTGGCCGCCTACCTCGCGCTGCCCGGCCAGCGTTCCTTCGACCTGGGTGATCTGGTCCTGCGCTACCTCCACCGGGAGCTGCGCAAGGAGGCCGACGACGGCGGTCAGCTGACCATCGACGGCTCCGGCGAGCAGGAGGCCGCCTTCGACCTGGTCGTGCGGGCGCGGGCGGTCGTCGACCTCGCCGAGGCGCTCGACGCGGACCTGGAGCGGCGGGGTGCGACCCGGCTGCTGCAGGAGGTGGAGCTGCCCCTCGTGGACGTCCTGGCGGGCCTGGAGCGCGTCGGTGTGGCCCTGGACATCGACTACCTGGCCAAGCTGTCGGCGACGTTCGGCGCCGAGGTCAAGGCGATGGAGGAGGCCGCCTGGGAGGCGATCGGGCATGAGTTCAACCTCGGGTCGCCCAAGCAGATCCAGCAGGTGCTGTTCGACGAGTTGGAGCTGCCGAAGACGCGCCGCACCAAGACCGGCTACACCACCGACTCCGACGCGCTGACGAGCCTGTTCGCCCAGACCGCCCACCCGGTGCTGGAGCACCTGCTGCGGCATCGTGAGGTGGCCAAGCTCAAGAGCATGGTCGACTCGCTGATCCCGATGGCCGATGAGGACGGGCGCATCCACACGACGTTCGGGCAGATGGTCGCGGCCACCGGGCGGCTGTCCTCGGCCGACCCCAACCTGCAGAACATCCCGATCCGCACGGCCGAGGGCCGGCAGATCCGCGAGGGGTTCATGGTGGGGGAGGGCTACGACTGCCTGCTCACCGCCGACTACAGCCAGATCGAGCTGCGGATCATGGCACACCTGTCGGAGGACGTCGCGCTGATCGACGCGTTCGGGTCCGGCGCGGACTTCCACACGATCACGGCGTCGCGGGTGTTCGGACTGCCGCCCGAGCAGATCGACGGCGAGCTGCGGTCGCGGATCAAGGCGATGAACTACGGCCTGGCGTACGGCCTGTCGGCGTTCGGCCTGTCGCAGCAGCTTCGGATCACGCCCGACGAGGCGCGGGCGCTCATGGCGGAGTACTTCGAGCAGTTCGGCGGGGTCCGCGACTACCTGCGGGACATCGTGGTGAAGGCCCGGCACGACGGCTACACCGAGACGATCATGGGGCGGCGGCGCTACCTGCCGGACCTGACGTCGGACAACCGGCAGCGGCGGGAGATGGCCGAGCGGATGGCGCTGAACGCGCCGATCCAGGGGTCGGCGGCCGACATCATCAAGGTCGCGATGCTGGGCGTCGACCGGGCGATGCGCGCGGCCGAGCTGCGGTCGCGGATGCTGCTGCAGGTCCACGACGAGCTGATCTTCGAGGTGGCGCCCGGCGAGCTGGACGCGCTGCGGGCTCTCGTACGCGACCAGATGGGCGCGGCATACGACCTGCGCGTGCCCCTCGAGGTCTCCATGGGCACCGGCCGCACCTGGCAGGACGCCGGCCACTAGCTCAGGCCGGTCCGAGCGCCGTGCACGGCGTGGGCCGTCCGGTGTGGACGGCGACCGTGGCTCCGGGCCGCTGCGCGGCGGATCGGTGTCCGTCGCGGAGCCCGGCGCCCGTTGTCCGTACGGAGTTCGGGTGGGTCCCCCGGGGGCGGTTGCAAGATCCGGTGAGCGGGAAGTAACGGTGCGCACGGTCTCACAGATCGTCGTGGGCCCGAACTCGTGGGGGGACCCGTGCCGCACCTTCACCGACTCGCCGCCTTCCTGATCGTCGCCGCCGTGGCCGTCGGCCTGCTGCTGCCGTCGTCAGGTCATGGCGGCGGTACACCCAAGGCGAACGCGCGCCGCGTCGGCGCCGAGGCGGCCGCCACGGCGGCGTCGGCGCACGGCACCGGCCGGGGCCGCCGGGCGGTGGCGCCGCCGGGCCCGGCCGCCGCGCCGCCGCGTCCGGCGTTCGATCACGCGAAGGCAGCCGCGGCGGCACGCGCCGTCGCCGCCAACGAACTCGGCCAGGTCCCGATCCTGATGATCCACCGGGTGCTGGCCAAGCCACTGGTGTCGCTGGACCGTACGCCCGCGCAGCTGTACGCGGAGTTCACCCGGCTGGCGCAGGAGGGCTACGTGCCGGTGACGGCGGCGGAGTTCGCCACGGGCCGGATGAACGTCCCGGCGGGCCGGCATCCGGTCGTGCTGACCTTCGACGACGGCTCGCCGACCCACGTGGCGTTCGACGCGGCCGGGAATCCGGCGCCGGACACCGCGGTCGGGGTGATCGAGCGGGTGGCCCGGGAGCATCCGGGGTTCCGCCCGGTCGCGACCTTCTTCGTCAACGCCGATCCGTTCGCGCTGGGGGACCGGGCGGCGGGCGCGATGCACTGGCTGGTCCAGCGCGGGTACGAGGTCGCCAACCACACCACCCACCACCTGGACATGACCGGGATGAGCCACGGCGCGGTGGCCAAGGAGATCGGCACCGACCAGAAGATGATCACGGACGCGACGGGTGTCCCCGCGGTGACGTTCGCCTTCCCCTTCGGGGCGCCGGCGCGGCTGGCGTGGGCCGAGCACGGTGAGGCGGGCGGAGCCCGGTGGAACTTCGGAGGAATGTTCCTCGCCGGGTGGCGTCCGGCCGACTCGCCCTTCACGAAGGACTATGATCCTCGGCAGATCCCGCGGATCCGCGATGACGGCCGGATAAGGGAAGACGACTGTCGGCAGTTCTGCTCGATCGCCTGGCTCGACTGGCTGGCCCGCAATCCGGACAAGCGCTACACATCCGACGGGGATCCAGCCACGGTGGCCTTCCCGCAGGCTAAGATGATCTATCTTGCCAAGGGAGTTGGCGACCGCGCGTGCCCCTACTGAGCATCCGTGAGATTGACCGCACCGGCTACGGTCCCATATTCTGATCGCTGCGCTGTGGGCCTGCGCGCGCCTCGGACAGAGCAGGCTCGCGCTCGGTCACGTCGACATCGGTATGGCCACGCCGCCGGTTCATCGGCAGGGACGGATAACTGGCCCTCCGCGCAGCACAGGCAACTACGCATGTCCGTACCCGGAGCCATCCCACACATGACGAGCAGCACCGAGGCCACCTCGAGTACCCCGCAGGTAGCGGTCAACGACATCGGGTCCGAGGAAGCCTTCCTCGCGGCGATCGACGAGACCATCAAGTACTTCAACGACGGCGACATTGTCGAGGGCACTGTCGTCAAGGTCGATCGAGACGAGGTCTTGCTCGACATCGGCTACAAGACCGAGGGCGTCATCCCCTCGCGTGAGCTCTCGATCAAGCACGATGTCGACCCGAACGAGGTCGTCAAGGTCGGAGACCACGTCGAGGCCCTTGTTCTCCAGAAGGAGGACAAGGAAGGTCGTCTGATCCTGTCCAAGAAGCGCGCCCAGTACGAGCGCGCCTGGGGCACGATCGAGAAGATCAAGGACGAGGACGGCATCGTCACCGGTACCGTCATCGAGGTCGTCAAGGGCGGCCTCATCCTCGACATCGGCCTGCGCGGCTTCCTTCCCGCGTCGCTGGTGGAGATGCGCCGGGTTCGCGACCTCCAGCCGTACGTCGGCCGGGAGCTCGAAGCCAAGATCATAGAGCTGGACAAGAACCGCAACAACGTGGTCCTTTCCCGCCGTGCCTGGCTCGAGCAGACCCAGAGCGAGGTCCGCCAGACCTTCCTCAACACCCTCCAGAAGGGCCAGGTCCGCAAGGGCGTCGTGTCCAGCATCGTCAACTTCGGTGCGTTCGTCGACCTCGGCGGCGTGGACGGTCTGGTGCACGTCTCCGAGCTGTCCTGGAAGCACATCGACCACCCCTCCGAGGTCGTCGAGGTCGGCCAGGAGGTCACGGTCGAGGTCCTCGACGTCGACATGGAGCGCGAGCGGGTCTCGCTGTCGCTCAAGGCGACGCAGGAGGACCCCTGGCAGCAGTTCGCCCGCACCCACCAGATCGGCCAGGTCGTTCCGGGCCGGGTCACCAAGCTGGTGCCGTTCGGCGCGTTCGTGCGGGTCGAGGAGGGCATCGAGGGCCTGGTGCACATCTCCGAGCTGGCCGAGCGCCACGTGGAGATCCCCGAGCAGGTCGTCCAGGTCGGCGACGAGATCTTCGTCAAGATCATCGACATCGACCTCGACCGGCGCCGCATCAGCCTCTCGCTGAAGCAGGCCAACGAGACCGGCGGGACGTTCACCGACGAGGAGTTCGACCCGACGCTCTACGGCATGCCCGCCGAGTACGACGAGCAGGGGAACTACAAGTACCCCGAGGGCTTCGACTCGGAGACCGGCGACTGGCTCGAGGGCTTCGACGAGCAGCGGGAGACCTGGGAGCGGCAGTACGCCGAGGCCCGCACCCGCTTCGACGCCCACAAGAAGCAGGTCGAGGAGGCCCGCCGGGCCGAGGCCGAGGCGGCCGGCCCGCAGTCGTACAACACCGAGCAGCCTCAGGGCGGTGAGACCGGCGGTGCCCTCGCTTCCGACGAGGCGCTCGCGGCGCTCCGCGAGAAGCTGTCCGGCGGCCAGGAGTAAGACGACAATCAAATAACGGCGAGGAGTAGAAGACCACGTTATGGTCGATTCTCACTCACGCGTCCGATCTGGGGGTCCCGTCGTTTCGGCGGGGCCCCCGGTCGTTCCCCAGGAGCTGTCGCGGATCTCGCTGATCGCGGTCACCATCGCGGTGCTCGCCGCGGTGCTGCGGACGGCGTTCCCCGCGTTCGGGCATTTCACCGAGTCCGGCGGGGCGGTCACCGCCACCCTGGTGATCCTCCTGTCCGGCCTGGCCGGCGTCCTGGCGCCCGCCGTCCGGGCGGTCGCCGGGCCCCGCGGCCTGCTGGTCGCCGGAGTCGGGGGGCTGCTGCTGGTCCGGCTGGCCATGCAGGCCCTGTCGCCGGCGCTGTGGCTCGCCTTCGCGGGCACGGTGTTCGGGATGCTCGCCGTCACGGCGCTGTACGAGGCGGCGCGCGGCCTGTCCGGCACCGGGTTCGCGGTCGCGGCGACCGCCGGGCTCACCGGCGACACCGCGCTGCGGCTGGCGTTCGGCACGTGGGACCCGCCCTCCCGCCCGGGCGTCGCCGCCTGGATCGTCACCCTGCTGGTCGTCGCCGGCGGTGTCGCGGCGCTCGTGGGATGGCTGCGCACGCCACCGGTCGAGGCTCCAGTGATCGGCTGGCGTGACGCGCTCGGCGCGGCCGCGCTGGGGCCGTTCCTGGCCCTGCAGATCCTCGTCCTGTCCAGCCCGGCGTTCACGTCCTCCAGCGGAGGGCTGCCGCTGGCCGTCGCCGGCGCGGTCGTCCTCGCCGGCCAGGCGCTGAGCCTGGCGTTCCTGTCCTCGGGCCTGGCCGTCGCGGCCGTGCCCGGCGGGGTGTGCGTGTTCGGCGGGACGATCCTCGGCGTGGGCGCGGCCGCCGTCACCGGCCGGTACGGCCTGACCGGTGCGGTCGCGATCGCGATGGTCGTCGTCGGGCAGGTGCTGTCGGCGTGGCTGCTGGCGGTCGCCTCGCGGGTGCCGCTGCGGCGCGGCGGCTACCGCGGCCGTCCCGCCGAGCGGGGCGGGCCGCCGCCGAACGTCAGCGTCGCCGACACCGGCGGCCGGGCGTGGCGCATCGACCTGGGAGCGGCCCTCGGCGGCCTCGGCATCCTGGTCGTCCTCCTGCCCTACCAGCTGCACTACATCCACCCGCTGCCCCTGCCGAACAAGGTCCTGCCGGGCCTGGCGGGCATCGCCCTCGGGCTGCTGTCGGCGATCGCCGCCGCGCGTGGCGGTCCGCTGCCGGCCCGTTCGGCGATCCGCGCCCTCGGCGCCGGGGCGGCGGCGCTGGTGCTCGTGGCCGTCCCGGTGATCTACGCGGTCACCGCGCCTTCGGTGACCGGCGCGGCGTCCCTGCCGGGCACGTTCCGCCTCGTCTCGTACAACGTCCACGACGCGGTCGGCGGCGGGGGACGGCTGGACCCGGAGGGGGTCGCCCGCGCGATCGAGGCGCAGCACGCCGACGTCGTGGCGCTGCAGGAGGTCGGCCGGGGCCGCCCCATGTCGGGGACCGCGGACGTCGCGTCCTGGCTGGCCCGGCGGCTGAAGATGCGGCTCGTGTGGGGCCCGGCCGCCGACCACCAGTACGGCAACGCGGTGCTGACCCGGCTGCGGGTCAAGGCCACCGGGACCGGGCGGCTGCCCGTGGGCGCGGGCCCGCAGGCCCCCGGCTACGTCTGGGCGCGGATCGACGCCGGAGGCGGGCGCACCGCTGACGTGTGGTCCGTCCAGCTCCAGCAGGGTGCCGACCGCACCCAGACCCGGCAGGCCGAGATCGTCAAGCTGCTGCAGCTGTGGAGCGGCGCCCCCCGTACGGTCATCGCCGGGGACATGGGCGCCGGCCCGGGCAGCCCGGAGCTGAGCCGGCTGTCCGCGCAGAGCGGCCTGAGCAGCCCGATCGAGTCCCCACCGCCGACCACGACGGGCGGTGGGCGCGTCGACTGGATCCTCGGCAGCGACGACCTCGGCTTCGACAACAGCGCGGTCGACTCCTCCCACCGGGCCTCGGACCACTACCCGGTGGCCGCGACCGTCCGCGTGGTGGGCTGAGGATGGACGAGGTCCGGATCGAGCGCGCCGGCGTCGACGACGCCGGCGAGATCCTCACCGTGCAGCGCGCCGCGTACGTCACCGAGGCGCAGCTGCACGGTGACCCGTTCCTGCCGCCGCTGGTCGAGTCCCTCGACCAGATCCGGAAGATGATCGCCGAGTCGCTGGTCCTCAAGGCGAGCGTCGGGCCGCGGCTCGTCGGGTCCGTACGCGGCCGGTTCAACGAGCGCACGTGCCTGGTCGGCCGCCTCGTCGTCGTCCCCGACCTGCAGGGGCGGGGGATCGGCGCGGCGCTGATGCGGGCGCTGGAGGCGGAGGCGGCCGGGCAGGCCGACTCGTGCGTGCTGTTCACCGGGCACCTCAGCGAGGGGAACCTGCGCCTGTACCGGCGGCTCGGGTACGCCGAGACGAGCCGGGAGCGGGTCGCCGACCACCTCACGCTCGTCCACATGCGCAAGGCCCTACCAGGGGCCGCTTCATGAGCCCTGTCCGGCTGCGCGGCGTCCAGAGCGCGCCTCGCCGGGTTGTCGCCCCACCCCACGAAAACGCGCGGAAGCGGCTTCGCCGACCGCCGCGTTTCCGCGGGGACCCCGGCAGGTGGCGGCAGCCGACACCAGGCTGCCTCCCTCCTCCGCCTTGCGAGGCACACTCTGGACACCGCTCGCTACGAACGGGGCTCATGAAGCAGCCCCTGGCCGCCGCGCCGGAGGAGTGAGTACGCTCGCGGGCGTGCTGAGTGTGGGGTTGACCGGAGGCATCGGGTCGGGCAAGAGCGAGGTGTCCCGGCGGCTGGCGGAGCGCGGCGCGGTGATCGTCGACGCCGACGCCGTCGCCCGGGAGGTCGTCGAGCCGGGCACGCCCGGCCTGGCCGAGGTCGTCGCCGAGTTCGGCGAGGGCGTGCTGCTCGCGGACGGCTCCCTGGACCGGGAGAAGCTGGGCTCGATCGTGTTCGCCGACGACGCGAAGCGTGCGCGGCTCAACGCGATCGTCCACCCGCGGGTGGGGGAGCGGATGCGCGAGCTCGTCGAGCAGGCGCCGCCGGACGCGATCGTCGTCTACGACGTGCCGCTGATCGCCGAGAACGGTCTGGCGGGCATGTACGACCTCGTGGTGGTCGTCGACGCACCGGTCGAGGAGCAGGTGCGGCGGCTGACCGGCCTGCGCGGCATGACGGAGGCGGACGCGCGCGCCCGCATCGCCGCCCAGGCCACCCGGGAGCAGCGGCTGGCCATCGCCGACCGGGTCATCGACAACTCCGGCACCCTTGAGAAGCTCGCGGCGCAGGTCGACGAGCTGTGGGCCGAGCTGACCCGGCGCGCCGGCGTGGCGGTGGGCGAGCCGTGATGACGCGAACGACCTGGGCGATCGCGGGGCCGACGGTGACCTGGGCGATCGCCGGGCCGGTGCGCCGCGCCCGCGTGGAGGGGACCCGGCGATGCGGGTGACCTGGGGGATCGCGGGGCCGGCGCACCGTACGGACGTGGGGAGTCGCTGATGATGCGGGTGACCTGGGCGACCGACCAGGGCAGTCCGGCTCGGCCGAATGAGGACTTCGTCGCGACCGCGCTCGGCGCCGCCGTCGTGCTGGACGGCATGAGCATCCCGATGGACCGCGAGACCGGCTGCGTGCACGGCCGCCCGTGGTACGTCGGGCGGCTCGCGACCCGGCTGCTCGCCGCCCTACTCGACCACGGGCAGGACCCGGCGGCCGCACTCGCGCAGGCGATCACCGAGACGGCGGCCGCGCACGGCGGCCGCTGCGACCTGGCCCACCCCTGGACCCCGGCGACGACCGTCGTCGCGCTGCGCGTGCGCGACGAGGTCGCCGACTACCTGGTGCTGTCGGACTCCACGCTGCTGCTCGACCAGGGCGGGGAGGTCACCGCGCTGACCGCCGAGGGCAGCGGGTTCGCCGCCGCCGACCCGCGCGTGGCCGGGGAGGCGCTCACCGGGAGCGCGCCGCTGCGCGACCTGCGCCGGGCGGCGCTGCTCACCGACGGCGCCACCCGGCTGGCCGACCGGTTCGGCCTGGCCGACTGGCCGGGCACGCTCGCCACCCTGGCCGAGCGGGGCCCGGCCGCGCTGATCGAGCAGGTCCGCGAGGCCGAGCGCTCCGACCCGCACGGGCGCCGCTGGCCACGGAACAAGCCGCACGACGACGCCACCGCCGCCTACTGCGAGTTCGTCTAGGGGGTGTCCGGCGGGTCTTGGACGCCGTGCGGCCGGACGTAGATCCGCCGGACACCCCCTAACCCTTGAGCACGGAGCGGAGGGTGTCCGGGCGGTTGGTGATGATCCCGTTGACGCCGTAGCCGATCATCCGGCGCATCGTGGTGCGGTCGTTGACGATCCACACGAAGATCTTCAGGTGGCGTTTGTGCACGCTCTTCACATAGCCGGACGTGACGTCCTTGTACGTGGGATTGACGTACTTGGCGTACTTCGCGACGGCGGGCAGTTGCCCGGTGGTGGGCGTGCCGAGCACGCCGAGCGGCACCGCGGGCAGCAGCTTGTGGAACGTCTTGAGCGACGACCACTCGAAGCTCTGCACGATCAGGTGGCCGGGGCGCAGCCAGTACGGGTGGGTGCGTAGGTCGGCCGCGATCCGGCTTGTCATGCCCGGGTACAGGGACGGGTTCTTGATCTCGAGAAGGAGTTTGAGGCCGGTGCCCTGCATGCCGTTCAGGGTCTCGTCCAGGGTCGGAACCCGCTCGCCCTTGTACTTGGCCGAGAACCACGAGCCCGCGTCGAGCCGCTTGATCTGTTTGAGCGTGTAGGCGCCGACCCGCCACGGCGACCCGTGCGGGTAGACCTTCTCGACGTTGGTGGTCCGGCTGAGCGTCGCGTCGTGCATGATGACCAGCTTGTGGTCCTTAGTCTGCTGGACGTCGAGCTCGAAGTAGTCCGCGTGCCTGGTCTTGGCCTGGCGGAATGACGCGAGGGTGTTCTCCGGCGCGTACGCGGACGCGCCGCGGTGCCCGACGTCGGCCACCGACGTGGCGGCGGAGGCGGTGCCGGTGAGCGCGAGGGGGACTGCCGAGGCGAGGGTGACGACGACGAGGCGTGCGGCCATGGGCATCCTTCGGCGACGGGGGTGGGCTCGGCAATGATCATGCTCCGCCGGAGGGACCGCCGGGCGAGAACGCCATGTTTCGGAGATGACACTCATGTTGACATTCGGTAACGCGGGCCCGGTAGGACCGCGATGCCAGGCATGTCGCCGTTGACGATCACAGCGGCCGGCTCGGCAGGGGTGGCGGCCCTGCCCACGCCTGCCGAGCCTGTTCAGAACCCGCCTCAGGGCGGACCGACCGCACCAGGAGACGGACGCGCCACCATGGCGGTGCCGGACTCCGAGACCCCGGCCCGCGCCGCGTCCGCCGACGGCAGGTCTATTCGGTGCGCAGGGCGGTGGCGGTGCGGGTCCGGGCGGCCCAGCCGGCCGGGAGCAGCGCCCCTGCCGTCGCGAGGATCAGGCCGCCGAGGACGAGCGGTGCCAGCACGGGCAGGTCGTACACGGCGATGTCCGCCGCCGGGAACCTGGTTCCCGCGGCGTGGCCCATGACCGGCAGCACGTAGTCGTGCAGCGCGACGCCGATCGGAACCCCGAGCACACCGGCGAGCAGGCCGATCCCGGCGACCGACGTGACGACCATGGTGACCGTCTGGCGCGGCCCCATGCCCAGTGCCTTGAGCACCCCGAGGTCGTGGACGCGTTCGCGGGTGTCGAGCACCACCGTGTTGAGGACGCCGAGACCGGCCACGGCGACCAGCATCAGCGCGAGCGTCGCGGCCAGCGTGTCCATGGCGACGACCACGCCGCTCACCTGCCCGGAATTCGCCTGGGCGGTGATGCCGAGCGGGCGAAGGGCGGCGTTGAGGGAGCTCAGGTACGCCTGGACATCGGTTCCCGGCCGGAGGTCGATGGCGAACTCGATCGACTCCGGGGCGACAGGGTCGCCGAGGCCGGCCAGGGACGCCTCGTCGGTCAGGATGGTCATGCCTTCCTCGCGCAGGTCGAGGGCCTCACCGACGATCCGTACCGGGGCGGTGCGGCCGCTGCCGGTGAGGGTGATGGTCTCCCCGATGTGCGATCCGGTCGCGTTGAGGAACCCTGAGGGGACCACCACCTGTCCGGGGCCGCTGAACCAGGAGCCGGAGATCATCTGGAACGAGCCCCAGGACGAGTCGCCCTGAAAGGCGATCACGGTCGTGGCGTCGGCGAGTCCGGCCACGACGACCCGGGTCTGGCCCGTCCTGAAGAATCGCCGGGTCCCCGGCTGTGCACGGATCTTCGCGGCGACCGCGCCGCGGTCCGCCGCCTTGGGCGCTCCGGCGCCGGGCGGAGGGATGGCGTGGACCACGACCGCGCCGGGCGTCCGGCGGTTGAGGCCGTCCTGGATGTCGGCGAGGGACATGGTGAGGCCGACGCCGAAGGTGACTCCGATCGTGCCGAGTGCCACGGCCGCGGCGATCGTCGCCGACCGCGCGGGCCGGGAGAAGGGGGTGGCCAGGCCGAGGCTCACCGGGCGCGGCAGCGGCAGCCGGCCGAGCAGGCGCCGGATCGCGCGCCCGCGCCCGGCGCGCGGGGTGCGTCCGACGGCGATCGCCTCGACGGTCCGAAGCCGCCCGGCACGCAGCGCGGGCACCAGCGCCGTGGCGGCGACCGCTGCGAGAGCGGCGGCGGGAACCGCGACGTCGATCCACGGGGCGATAGTCAGCGTCCCCGTGCCGTACGCGTGTCCCGCCTCGCCCAGGACCGGGATCGACAACAGGTTGCCGAAGAGGACGCCCAGGACGGTGCCGATGGTCGCGGGGATCAGCGCCTGCGCGACGTAGGCCCGCACGACCTGTTCCGGGGTGAAGCCGAGGGACTTCAGGATTCCGATACGCCGGGTCGCGGCGCTGACCGCGCCGCTGACCACGATCCCGATGACCAGGACCGACATGACCAGGCCGAGCACCGCGAAGGCGACGACGAACGGCACGAACGTCGCCGAGGTACGGGTCGCGGCCAGCTTGATCTTCAGATAGGACGCCGCTCCGGTCATCGATCCCGGTGGTACGGCGGCGGCGATCGTGGCGCGGTCGGCGGCGATCTGGGCGTCGGTGGCGGCCCTGCCGAAGCGGTAGAGCATCTGGTGGGCGGGGGTCTGGCCGGGCGCGGTCAACGCCGCGAGCTGTGCCGGGGACACCCATGCCTCGGCGCTCGCGCCCACCGACTTGGCCACCCCTACGACGGTCAGTGTCGGGCCACCGGGCAGATCGGGGAACGTCATCCGGTCCCCGACGTCGAACGGCACGCCGCCCTCATTCAGCACGATCTGTCCTGGCCCGGTGATCCATCGGCCGCCGACGATGTCGATGTCGTCGACCGATCCGCCGGCGTCGGCACGGCCGACGACCGTCATCGGCGGCAGCGGCTCGCCGACCGGTATCCCGAATCGGTTCGTGCCGGCGTGCGGGTTCAGCGGCAGGACGGGGAACGGCCCGGCGGCGGCCGTGACGCCGGAGACGTGCGCGGTCCCCGAGAGCCGCGCGGCGGTGACCTTGGCCGGGTCGAACTGCGCGGTGAGGTGCGCGCCCTTCTGCTTCGCGAAGGCGTGGTCGAAGGGGGCCTGTGATGCCACGAGAAGACCGGCGCCCAGCACCGACGCCGTGACCGCCAGCATCGTGGTCAGCGCCATCACCAGGGTCTGGACCCGGCGCCGTCCGACGCCGGCGCGTACGACCTTGCCGAGGGCGCTCATCGGGCCGCCACCCGGACGTCGCGGGCGATCCTGCCGTCGACGAGCTCGATGGTCCTGGTCGCGCACGAGGCGGCGAGGGCGGTGTCGTGGGTGACCAGCAGGATCGTCTGCCCGTCGCGGTTGAGGCCGACCAGGAGTTCCCTGACGTCCGCCGCGGACGCGGTGTCCAGCGCGCCGGTCGGCTCGTCGGCCAGCAGCAGCGGGGGGCGGTTCATGAGCGCCCGGGCGACCGCCACGCGCTGGCGCTCACCGCCGGACAGGCGCCCGGGGAAGGCACGAGCGTGCCGGGCGATGCCGAGGTGTTCGAGAAGCTCGGCCGTGCGGGCCCGTGCCTTTCCGCGCGGCATCCCCGAGAGCTGTGCCGGAAGCAGCACGTTGTCCTCGACGGTCAGGTCGTCCAGGAGGTTGAAGAACTGGAAGACCATGCCGATGCGTTCCCGCCGGTACCTCGCCAGGGCGGCCTCGCTCAGCGCGTCGACGCGGACGCCGTCCACGGTGACACCGCCCTCGCTGGGCCTGTCCAGTCCGGCGACCAGGTTGAGCAGGGTCGACTTGCCGCTGCCCGACGGGCCGAGCACGGCCAGCGCCTCACCGGCGCCCACCTCCAGGTTCAGACCGGTCAGCGCCGGCCGTCCTGCGTCATATCTCTTGCTCACGTCGCGGATCTCGATGATCGGCGCGCTCACGGGTCCTCCAGGGGATCGGGGCGGTTTCGACGCGACCCGACGCTAGAAGCGGCATGGCGCCCGGCGCGTCGGCAGTCGTGACGAACTCCGGTACTCCGCCAGGGGGACGCTGCGACGCGTCATCACTGCGATGTACGCCGGTGTCCCCAGCCGTTCATCATGCGGGCGGATGTGGCAGGTCAGGGCGCTTGCGACACTTGGCCGGTGAACAGAGCCGAGATCGCCCGTCGGTGGCAGGCCGGCACCGCCGCGCTGCGGCGTGTCACGAGCCCGCCGCCGTTGTCCCGCTGGGCGTGGGCGGCCGACACGATCCTTGCCGTCGTCCTGGCCGTCGGCACGCTCAGCGTCGCCCCTGGCCCCGTAGCGGTGCACGACGTGCCGGCGCCGGTGATCCCTCCGGAGACCCCTCCGCCGGGCCTGGGCGTCCCGACGCCCCCGGTCGCTCCGCCCGCGCCTCCCGGCGTGCTCGTCCAGCACCACGGGCCCATCTCGTTCTGGCACCTGATTCTGGCGGTTCTGACCGGGCTGCCGCTGGTGGCACGGCGCCGGTATCCCCTCGTGGCGTTCTGGACCGTTCTGGGCGCGACGCAGCTGTATCACTTCAGCGCGGGGTTCGACCCCTCGTTCATCTTCGCCGCCTGGCTGATCGCCGCCTACAGCGCCGTGATGTACAGCCCCCACCGGGCGCTCGCGCTGGGGAGCGCGCTGGTGGGCGCCGGGGTGATCGCCGCCGGCCACAAGGCGGTCGTGCCCTCACTCAGGCCCGGTCTGGTCACGTTCCTCATCCTGATCCCGGCCGGGCTCGCGGCCAACGCGATCCACACCTGGAAGCAGCGCGTACGGACTCTGGAGGAGGAACAGGAGACGGCCACCAGGCGGGCGGTGGAGCTCGAGCGTTCGCGGATCGCGCAGGAACTGCACGACGTGGTGACCCACAATGTCAGCATGATGGTGGTTCAGGCCGGTGCCGCGCGCAAGGTGATGAAGACGGCGCCCGAGCGGGCCGAGCAGGCCCTGCTGGCCGTCGAGTCCGGTGGCCGGAGCGCGATGACCGAGCTCCGGCATGTCATGGGCCTGCTCACCATGAACGGCGACGACCCGGACCAGGCCGCCCCGGAGGATCTCGCTCCGCCACCGGGCCTGGACCAGGTGTCGGCGCTGGCCGCGCGCGTCCGCGAGACCGGGGTGCCCGGGGAGCTGACCGTCACCGGCACGCCGGTGCCGCTGCCGGCCGGGATCGACCTGGCGGCCTACCGGGTGGTGCAGGAGGCGCTGACCAACACGGTCAAGCACGCGGCCGGCGCCCGTGTGACGATCACCGTCGCGTACGGTCCTCGCGAGCTGCGGGTCGAGGTGACCGACACCGGCGGCACGTCCTCGGCGTCGGCCCGCTCCGGGAGCGGCCGGGGCCTGATCGGCCTGCGCGAGCGGCTCGCCGTCTACGGCGGGACGCTCGAAGCCGGCGAGCGTCCCGCCGGCGGGTACCGGGTGCGCGCCGTGATCCCGGTGGGTGAGGAGTGACCGAGTCCCTGCGAGTGGTCATCGCCGACGACCAGGCGCTGGTCCGCACCGGGTTCGCGATGATCCTCGCCGCTGAGGGGATCGACGTGGTCGCCGAGGTCGCCGACGGTGCCAAGGCGGTCGACGCCGTGCGCCGGACCCGCCCCGACGTCGTGCTCATGGACATCCGGATGCCGGAGGTCGACGGGCTGGAGGCGACCCGGCGCATCCTGGCTGCCGGCCCGGACGCGCCCCGCGTCATCATCCTGACCACCTTCGACCTCGACCGGTACGTCTACGCGGCGCTGAGCGCGGGCGCCAGCGGTTTTCTGCTCAAGGACGTCTCGCCGGAGCACCTGGTCGCCGCGGTGCGCCTGGTGCGCTCCGGGGACGCGCTGCTCGCCCCGAGCATCACCCGCCGCCTCGTCGAGCGGTTCGCCCGCCGCGACGAGCAGGCCGCGACCCTGCACCGCGACCTGTCGACGCTCACCCCGCGTGAGCTCGACGTGCTCCGGCTGCTGGCCCGGGGGCTGAGCAACGCCGAGCTGGCCGGTCGGCTCCAGGTCAGCGACGCGACCGTGAAGACCCACGTGGCACGGATCCTGTCCAAGCTGGGCCTGCGCGACCGCGCCCAGGCGATCGTCGTCGCCTACGAGACGGGCCTGGTCACGCCGGGAGAACCCGGGAACTGACCCGCCCCGGTGGTGCCGCCTCCCGGTGAACGGCTCGGAATGTCGGTGCCAGGGCGTAGGTTGAAGCTCATACCGGGGACCGTGGCCGTCGGCCCGCCCGGACCAGGGGCCGCCGAGGCGGCAGCGATCTTTCATCGGAGGAGCAGCGTGCGGCCTGTCACCGACCTTCAGCGTAAGGTGGCGCCCTTCGAGGTCGTCACCGACATGACCCCGTCCGGCGACCAGCCGCAGGCCATCGCGGAGCTGGAGCAGCGCGTCACGCGCGGCGACAAGGACTCGGTGCTCCTCGGCGCGACCGGCACGGGCAAGACGGCGAGCATCGCCTGGCTGATCGAGAAGTTGCAGCGTCCCACGCTCGTCATGCAGCCGAACAAGACGCTGGCCGCGCAGTTCGCCAACGAGCTGCGCGAGATGCTGCCCAACAACGCCGTCGAATACTTCGTCTCCTACTACGACTACTACCAGCCCGAGGCGTACGTCCCGCAGACCGACACCTTCATCGAGAAGGACTCCTCGATCAACGACGAGGTGGAGCGGCTGCGGCACTCGGCGACCAACTCGCTGCTGACCCGCCGGGACACGATCGTGGTCGCGTCGGTGTCCTGCATCTACGGCCTGGGCACCCCGCAGGAGTACGTCGACCGCATGGTGCGGCTGCGGGTCGGCGACGAGATCGACCGCGACGAGCTGCTGCGCCGGCTGGTCGCCATGCAGTACGCCCGCAACGACCTGGCGTTCACCCGCGGCACGTTCCGGGTGCGCGGCGACACGGTCGAGATCATCCCGCAGTACGAAGAGCTCGCCGTCCGCATCGAGATGTTCGGCGACGAGATCGAGAAGCTCGCCACGCTGCACCCGCTGACCGGCGAGGTGATCACCGAGGACGAGGAGCTGTACATCTTCCCGGCCTCCCACTACGTCGCCGGCCCCGAGCGCATGGAGCGGGCCATCAACGGCATCGAGAAGGAGCTGGAGGGGCGGCTCGCCGAGCTGGAGCGGCAGGGCAAGCTGCTGGAGGCCCAGCGGCTGCGGATGCGCACCACGTACGACATCGAGATGATGCGGCAGGTCGGCAGCTGCTCCGGCATCGAGAACTACTCCCGCCACATCGACGGCCGTGGCCCCGGCACCGCGCCCAACACCCTGCTCGACTACTTCCCCGAGGACTTCCTCCTCGTCGTCGACGAGTCGCACCAGACCACGCCGCAGATCGGCGCGATGTACGAAGGCGACATGTCGCGCAAGCGCACCCTGGTCGAGCACGGGTTCCGGCTGCCCAGCGCGATGGACAACCGCCCGCTGAAGTGGGAGGAGTTCCTGGAGCGCATCGGCCAGACGGTCTACCTGTCCGCGACGCCCGGCCCGTACGAGCTGGGCCGCGTCAAGGGTGACGTGGTCGAGCAGGTCATCCGCCCGACCGGTCTGATCGACCCCGAGGTGCTCATCAAGCCGACCAAGGGCCAGATCGACGACCTGGTCCACGAGATCCGCCAGCGCGCCGAGCGCGACGAGCGGGTGCTGGTCACCACGCTGACCAAGAAGATGGCCGAGGACCTCACCGACTACCTCCTGGAGCTCGGCATCCGGGTCCGCTACCTCCACAGCGAGGTCGACACGCTGCGCCGGGTGGAGCTGCTGCGCGAGCTGCGGCTGGGGGAGTTCGACGTCCTGGTCGGCATCAACCTGCTCCGGGAAGGCCTCGACCTGCCGGAGGTGTCGCTCGTCAGCATCCTCGACGCCGACAAGGAGGGGTTCCTGCGCTCGGAGACGTCGCTGATCCAGACGATCGGCCGCGCCGCGCGTAACGTCTCGGGCCAGGTCCACATGTACGCCGACAAGGTCACCCCCTCCATGGAGCGGGCGATCGACGAGACCAACCGGCGCCGCGCCAAGCAGGTCGCCTACAACGAGGCGAACGGCATCGAGCCGACGGCCCTGCGCAAGAAGATCGCCGACATCCTCGACATGCTGGCCCGCGAGGACGCCGACACCGAGGAGCTCATCGGCGGCGCCGGGCGGCAGCAGAGCCGGGGCAAGGCCCCGGTCCCGGGCCTGTCCTCCAAGCAGAAGGCCGGCCGGCACGCCGCCGACCTCGTCGGCGAGCGGCCGCGCGAGGAGATGGAGGCCCTCATCGACCAGATGACGCAGCAGATGCACCACGCCGCGGAGGAGCTGCAGTTCGAGATGGCGGCCCGGCTCCGCGACGAGATCAAGGAGCTCAAGCGCGAGCTGCGCGACATGAAGGAGGCCGGCGTTCGTTAGGGCCTGGCCCTGGGGCCTGAGAGGCGTTCAGAGGCATTCGCCCGTCGTGACGCCGGTCCGGTAGCGGCCAGGGCCACAACAGGCCGCTACCGGCCGCTCCGGAGCGGCACCGGCCTTCCCGGCGCGCCATAGGGCTGCGGGCCGCTACGAGGCGCCTGGGAAACGACACCGGGCCCGCACCGACGAGTCGGTGCGGGCCCGGTGGCCGTTCGAGGACTTAGAGCGGCTGAACCTGCTCCGCCTGCGGGCCCTTCGGGCCCTGGGTCGTCTCGAAGCTGACGCGCTGGTTCTCCTCCAGGGTGCGGAAGCCGCTGGAAGCGATGGCCGAGTAGTGCACGAACACATCCGGGCCACCGCCGTCAGGGGCGATGAATCCGAAGCCCTTGTCGGCGTTGAACCACTTAACGGTACCTTCTGCCACTTCTTTCTTCTCTCCTTCTTGGGAGCCTCACCGATACGCCGGGTGGTGTACCGGGGCTGCATACGGACCCTTGCTTTCGTCCGCGAAAACTATCCCGGAGAAGCGAAAACGCCCGCCGTCAGAACTTCCGCGGGCGCTCAAGATCAAACTCAATACGTACGGAAAACCACGACTGCAACACCGGCATGCTATCCGCTTGCCGGAACCCGGGCAAGCGTCCTGGGAAGGCCGCGCCGGACGCTCGCAGGGCTCCCGTCCGCCCGGCGAGGATGAGATCATGATCTCGGGTGGAGGTGGTGCATGGTCGCGGTGCTGTGGGGGCGGGTTCGTACGCGCCGGGGCGCACTGATCGCGATCTCGGCGCTTCTGGCGGTTCTGGCGGCGCTGACGGTTCCGCTGGCCGTCACCGACCAGTGCCGGCTCTTCGGCAGCGGATGCCGGGTCCCGCGCATCCATTTCGCGCCTCTGCCGACCCGGTTGACCCCCTTGGAGGCCGCCGTCCGCGGCGGCTACATCGTTCTCGGCGATTCCTACTCCTCGGGCGAGGGCACCTGGGACCTCGACGCCGACCGCTCGTACGCGGGCGGCGCCGAGGACTGTCACCGGTCGCGAGGGGCTTACTTCGCGACGGTGCTGCAGGGGTTCCGGTTCGCGCTCGGCGGAAACCTGTGGGCCTGCAGCGGCGCGCGCGTCGACGACGTCCTGCGGGGCGGACGGCACGGCGAGCCGGCGCAGATCGAGCGCCTGCGTCCCGACACGAGCCTGGTGACGCTCACGATCGGCGGCAACGACATCGGCTTCTCCGAGATCGTCACCCGGTGCGTCGTGCGGCTCCCCTGGTCGTCGGCCTGCCGGGACCAGGACCCTGACATCCGGGCGCGCATGTCGGCGCTGCCCGCCGGGCTGGCGTCGGTGTTCGACCAGATCGGCCGGCGCGCGCCGAAGGCGCGCGTCATCGTGCTGGGCTATCCCCGGCCGTTCCCGGTCCAGCCGGGGCATTCGGTGGACAACATCGGCGTCTCCGACCAGGCGTACCTCAACGGAGTCGTCCGGTCCCTCGACGACACGATCGCCGCCGCGGCACGGAACGCCGACGGAGGCCTGGCCGCCGCGGGCAGGCCCGGCACGGTGGAGTTCGTCGACGGGTACGGCGCGTTCGACGGCCACGAGCTCGGCACGGCGCAGCCGTACCTGAACGCCCTCACGATCGACTTTCGCGCGCCGGCGGTCCAGCCCCGCAGCTTCCACCCGAACGAGCTCGGCTACCAAAGCTTCGCCCGGCTGATCGACGGGCAGATCCAGTCCGGCCCACCCCGCCCCGTGTACCAGTACCGCCGCTGACCGGGTGCGCCCCTGACGGTGGCGGGCCGGAAACGTCCTTCCACCGGCGAATTACGCCGCCCCGAGCGCGGCCGACTCCGCCTTCTCTACTGGCACGATGGAAGGCCGGGCGCCGGCGTCCCGCCCGCCAGCTGACCGCAGACGGCCGTGGGCACGGCCCCGACCAGCGCCGAGCGCTCCGCCAGGCCGATCCCCAGCTCGTTCCGGGCCAGGACGAAGAACGGGTTGTCGGCGTCGCGGCCGCCGGCCACGAGGTTCGGCAGGTAGGTGTGCGTCGTGTAGTAGACGGTCATCGACCGGGGCAGCAGCACGTCGGTGCGGCCGGTCCCGAACCGTGACCGGGACACCTCGTCCCCGCCGAGCACGGTCAGCTCGCGGCCGGCGCAGCCGCCGTCGCGCAGAGCGTTGATCAGGCCACTGAGGTCCTCGGTCCGCCCCGGCGAAGTACACCAGGTCGTAGCGGGCACCCGTCGAGCTCCGGCAGGCCGCCCGGACCTTGCCGCCGATGTCGTCGGTGCCGTCGTAGCGCAGCATCGTGGAGGACGGGCCGACCTGCAACGCCCTCCGGGCGTCCTCGGCCAGCTCCGCGCCGTAGTCGTTGCCCGATCCGGGGGAGCGGTAGACGATCAGCGTCCGCCCGGGCCGCCGGCCGCCCAGGGCCTTGCGGGCGACCACGGCCTCGTCGTTGTCGGTCGCGGCCAGACCGTAGTAGTGCGGCAGCGCGGGGAGGGTGTCGGAGGAGTTGACCGGGGCGACGACGGCCAGGCCGGCGGCGTTCAGCCGGCGGACCGCCTGTTGCGACTCGGCGGCTCTGGCCGGCGGTGTGGGCGGGGTTCGGCCCGGCGCGTCCTCCGCCCAGCGCGGTGCTGACCGGTCCGCGTTCGAAGCGGACACCGCTCGTGGCGATCCCTACACACTCACGGCTGCCCGCCGGATTCGTCCGCAGTTGGGTGTCGGTGTTGGCGAAGAACAGGCCGTGCACGCTGCAGTGCGTCGAGGTGAGCTGGGCGTGCAGGTACGATCCGCCGACGGCGAGGGCGGCCAGGAGCACCAGCAGCGACCGGCCCGACCACAGCCAGGTCCACCGCGGGCGGATCCGGAGCTTCAGCGGCGGGGGCGCCGCCCGGATCGGGCTGCCGACGGAGATGGGCAGCCGCAGCAGCCACGGCAGGGCCACCTGCGCGCTCGGACCCTGGGCGCGGGCCAGGGACTCGAGCCACTGCTCGTAGCGCGCCAGCGGGGAGAGCGCGTCCGTGGTGCGGCGGACGCCGGGCAGGTCGTCGATGTCCGCCCGGTGGGCGTGATCGACCGAGGCCACGACGAGCAGCGGATGCAGCTCGCTGCGTCGGCTGCGCACGTCGCTCATCGCCAGCAGCAGCGCGACACCGCCGTTCCGGCCGGTGACGTTCTTGAGGAAGACGACGGAGGGCACGGGCCGCTTGAATCCCCGCAGTGTGGGGGACAGCTTGCGGTGCCGCGCGCGCAGGTCCTCCAGGAAGGCGAAGGTCCTGGTCTGCAGCCACGACTCCGCCGAGGTGGCCGAGCCGGTCGTGACGGCCTGGTGGATGTGGTCGAGTTCGCGGTTCAGCCGCCCGTCGAACCCCCGGTTGCCCTGGACGGCGAAGAACGATGAGGCGGCGAGCCACCGGTAGCGGGTGCCGAACCCGACGCGGGACAGGACCGACAGCCAGATCCTCCGGTTCATCAGCCCGGCGGCGAGGGCGACGGCGCCCGCACAGCGCTACGACCCTTTCGCGCCGGTCCGCTCCCCGGACCGGCGCGAAGGTCCTCGCGGCCGGGTGCCGGCCGGGCTCAGCCGGCGGCCGGGCGCGCCCGAAGGCGGCCGGCACGTCCGCGGCGGGTGCCGGCCCGTCGGTCTCAGGCGTCGGTGATCCGGTTCAGGCGCTCCAGGGCGTCGGCGAACTCCTCGATCATGTCGTAGACGACCTGACGGGCGGGCTTGACGGTGTTCATCTGCCCGACCACCTGGCCGACGAAGTAGTTGGCCAGCTGCCGGGCGCCCTCGTTGCCGGCCTCCGCGGCCTTGCCGATGGGCGCCATCGCGCCCTCGGCGACGATCATCTGCAGCGGCATCGGCAGCGGGCCGGGGCTGTCGGGGGAGTCCCACTCGTCGGTCCAGGCGGAGCGGAGCTGCCGGGCCGGCTTGCCCGTGCGCGACCGCGAGCGGACCGTGTCGCGGGAGGTCGCCGTGAGCATCTTCGCCTTCACCGCGGGCAGCGTCTCGGCCTCCTCGGTGGTCAGCCAGACCGAGCCGCACCAGACCCCCGACGCGCCGAGGGCCAGCGCCGCGGCCATCTGCCGTCCGGTCGCGATGCCGCCCGCCGCGAGGACGGGCAGCGGTGCGACGGCGTCGACGACCTCCGGGACGAGCACCATCGTGGAGATCTCGCCGGTGTGGCCGCCGGCCTCGCCGCCCTGCGCCACGATCAGGTCGACTCCGGCCTCGACCTGGCGCCGCGCGTGCTCGACCGTGCCCACCAGCGCCGCCACGGGCACTCCGGCGGCACGGGCCCGCTCCACCATGACCGGCGGGGGCGGGCCGAGCGCACTGGCGATGAGCCGGATCGGATGGGCCAGTGACACGTCGATCAGCTCGGTCGCGCCCTGCTGGGTGACCTGACGTCCCACGCCGTCGACGCGGGGGTCGGCGGCGGCCTCCGGCACCGGGACGCCGTACTTCTCGAACAGGCCCTTCAGGAACTCCCAGTGCTGCGGCGGCACGGCCGACAGCAGGGAGCCCGACCCCTCAGCCGCCTCCTTCGCGATCTTGCCGGGGACGAGGACGTCGACGCCGTACGGGCGGCCGCCGACGTGGTCGTCGATCCAGCGCAGCTCCTCCTCGAGACGGTCCGGGCTGTAAGCGACCGCCCCGAGGACGCCGAAGCCGCCCGCGTTGGTGACCGCCGCGACGACGTCGCGGCAGTGGCTGAAGGCGAACAGCGGGAACTCGATCCCGAACGTGTCACAGACCTCGGTCTTCAATCCTGCTCCTCGAAAACGGGATGGCTCTCGCCCTCGTCCGGGTGGACGAAGCGCGCACGCAGTGGCAGGCCTTCTCGCGGGGCGGTCACCCGGTCCAGCCGCCCGTACATCCACGGTCCCTCGGCGAGCTCCACCAGCGCCAGCGGCGCCGTCTCGCCGCCGGGGAGGTGCGCGACCGCCCACGACACCAGGATCGCCCGGCCGCTCGCCTCGGCCCAGACGAGCTCCTCGGCGCCGCACTCGGGGCAGCCGCCGGCGTCGGGCGCGTACCAGCGGTCGCAGGGGACGCACCGCCGGATCATCAGCCAGTCCCGCGCCGCGCCGTCGAAGAACGGATCCGAGCGGCCATCGCGTCGCACGACGCCGTACGGGTGCTCTGCCACGCTCATCGGTGTCCCCTCGAGTGCGGGCTGACGATCAGCGTGGAGTGGTGGTCGAGGACGCCGCCGTTCCCGCTGACCAGGATCAGGTCGTTCCGAGGCGCCTGGCGTGCGCCGCCGTCGCCGCGCGCCTGGATGACGGCCTCCGACAACGGGGTCATGCCCCACATGTAGTACGACGACAGCTGCCCGCCGCCGGTGTTGGTCGGCAGCCCCCCGCCGGGGCCGAGCACGCCGCTCGCGGCGAACGCACCGCCCTCGCCCTTGGCGCAGAAGCCGTAGTCCTCCAGGGAGACGAGGACCGTGAAGGTGTAGCAGTCGTAGAGCTGGCACATGGTGATCTCGGCGGGCGTGACGCCGGCCGTCTTCATCGCGGCCGGGCCGGAGATCGCCGCTCCCGTCGTCAGGCCGAAGTCGCTCCCGCGTTCGAGCCGGTGACCGGGGTGTCCCTGACCCCAGCCCCAGAGGTACACCGGCGGCCGCGCCAGGTCGCGGGCGCGCTCGGCGGTCGTGACGATCACCGCGATGCCGCCGTTGGAGACCAGGCAGCAGTCGAGGAGGTGGAGCGGCTCGACCACCCAGCGGGACTCCTGGTGGTCGCGCAGCGAGATCGGCTCCCGCATCTGCGCGCGGGGGTTGCCCGCCGCCCAGGCCCGCGTGCCGACGGCGATCGCGCCGAGCTGCTCGCTCGTCGTGCCGTACCGGGCCATGTGCCGCTGGGCGGCGACCGCGTAGTAGGCCGTCACGCTGCGGAATCCGAGGGCGGCGCGCAGCCCGTCCAGGCCGTGCCACTCGTGGGCGTCGCGGTGGTACGCCGAGCCCGCGGAGCGTTTCGGGCGCAGTGGCGCGTCGGCGAACACGCAGGCGACGGCGGTCGCCGATCCGGCGGCGACCACGGACGCGGCGTGCTCCACCATCGCGCCGGCGGTCGCGCCGAAGGAGTTCATCTGGACGAGCAGGCGTAGGTCGCGCAGGCCCAGGGCGCGGGCCAGTTCGATGCCGGGGGAGCCGGAAAGGCCGGGGCTCACGATCAGCCCGTCGAGGTCGGTGATGGCGAGCCCGGCGTCGGCCGCCGCGGCACGCACGGCCTGCGCGGCGAACCGTCGCGGACTCGGGCCGTACACCTTGCCGAACTCGGTCATGCCCAGCCCGGCGATCGCCGTCTCAGCCATGGCTCACCGTCGCCGCCTCACTCTCGCGGTGCGTTCGGACCCACCGTACCGAATGATATTCGGATTCGGGTGGGCCGGCGGGTCACCGCCTCGCGGCGAAGGCGGTGACGAGGGCGTCGACCAGGGGGCGGCCGGCCTCGCCCGACGGGTCGAGCTCCGGGTCGTAGATGCCGACGTGCATGCCGACCGCACGCGGATCGGCCAGCAGGATCGCCAGCGCCTCGGTGAACTCGGGGAAGGACAGCCCGTCGGGATTGGGGGAGTCGACCGCCGGCATGACGCTCTTGTCGAGCACGTCCGCGTCGATGTGGATCCAGTAGCCCTCGACGGGCGCGGCCGCCATGTCGCGGCGCCCGGCCTCGGCGGCCGCCGCCGCGCCGTGTTCACGGACGTACTCGATCGGATACCGGTGGATCCGCGAGGTGTGGAAGGGCTCGTCGTCGTACAGCACGAGGTCCTCCGGCTCGTACTGCACGCCGATGTGCACGGCGTGCTCCTCGGCGACGTACGGTCCGAGGCCCTCGATGCCGGTCAGCGCGGCCGGCCCGTGCCCGGTGGCGAGCGCGAGCGCCATGCCGCCGGCGGCGAACCGGCCACGACGGCTCTCCGGGTCCCGGAGCGGGGAGTAGTCGTCGTGGCCGTCGAGGTAGATGAGGCCGTACGAGCCGCGCCGCCGCAGGGCCAGGACCGGCCCGAGCACGATGCCGCAGTCGCCGCCGAGCACGAGCGGGAACCGCCCCTCGTCGATGATCTTCCCGACGCGGTCCGCGAGCCGTACGGAGAAGTCGGCGATGGCGGGGCCGTTGCGGAAGCCGGTGACCGGCTCGTCGGCGAAGGAGTAGGGCGGGGGCTCGACGCCGCCGGCGTCCGCCGCGCCGAGCCGGCCGATAAGGCCGTGCGACCGCAGCGCGGCGGCGAGGCCCCGGACCCCGGGCTGGTGGCCGTCGTGCGGCGGCCGCAGCCCGAGATTCGACGGAGCGTCCAGGACCGCTACCGACTGAGTCATGAGCACCACCTAAATCGTTTTGGTGGTTGCATCTTGTCGGTCGCGGATCCGGCCGTCAACGGGCGAAGCGGTCGGTCGCCTCGATGAGGTGGTGCAGGATGCCGGGCTCGATGTAGGCGTGGCCCGCGTCGTCGACGATGTGGAACTCCGCCTCCGGCCAGGCCTTGTGCAGGTCCCACGCGGTCGCCGCCGGCGTGCAGACGTCGTAGCGGCCCTGGACGATCACGCCGGGGATGTGGCGGATCTTGTCGACGTCCCGGATGAGCTGCTCGTCCTCGAAGAACCCGCCGTTGACGAAGTAGTGGTTCTCGATCCGGGCGAACGCCACCGCGTAGTCGGGCTCGCCCTGCTCGGCGATGATCTCCGGGTCGGGACGCAGCGTGATCGTCGAGCCCTCCCAGACGCTCCACGCCCGCGCCGCCGGGATCCGTACGTCCGGGTCCGGGTCGTTCAGCCGCTTGGCGAACGCGGCGATGAGGTCGTCCCGCTCGTCCTCGGGGATGGGGGCGACGTACTTCTCCCACAGGTCGGGGAAGAGCAGCGACGCGCCCTCCTGGTAGAACCAGTACAGCTCGAACGGCCGCAGCGTGAAGATCCCGCGCAGGATCAGCTCGGTCACCCGCTCCGGATGCGTCTCGGCGTACGACAGGGCCAGCGCGCTGCCCCACGAGCCGCCGAAGACCAGCCACCGCTCGATGCCCAGGTGCTCGCGCAGCCGTTCCATGTCCGCGACGAGGTTCCACGTGGTGTTGTGCTCCAGCGATACGGCCGGGTCGCTCGCGTGCGGCCGGCTGCGCCCGCAATTGCGCTGATCGAACAGCACGATCCGGTACTTCTCCGGGTCGAACTGGCGCCGGTGACCGTGCGTGCATCCGCCGCCGGGCCCGCCGTGCAACATCACCACGGGCTTGCCGTCGGGGTTGCCGCAGACCTCCCAGTAGATCTGGTCGTCGTCGCCGACATCGAGCAGGCCGGAGTCGTACGGCTCGATCGGCGGGTAGAGCGTTCTCATGGTCAAATATTCTTTCCGTCCGAAGCGCGGGTGATTCCGCAGAGTGACCGTTGACGGCGCTCGGTTGAGTCACCGCTGGTCACAGCCGTCTTACCACGTCCCGAAGATCTCGAAATCATCACGAGTCGTGCGCCACACCTTGCGTGACATGGCAGACAGCTTGGTGAGACGCCCTTAGAGTTCCCTATGTGAGCGATCTCAACGGTTCGGGCGGTTCCTATGCCCCGGAGGGCGCGGGGTCGTCGTGGGCGCCCGGTAACGCCAACCTCCCGGCGCGTCCTGGTGACGCGGACCAGCCGGCCGAGGTGGTCGACAGACTGAGACAAATGGCGGACATGCTCGCCGGCGCGCTGGCGCAGGGCGAGCAGAAGGTCGCCGAGGCCAAGCAGGACGCCGAGACGAAGATCGCGGCGGTGCGGGGCGAGCACGAGTCGGCCAAGCAGGAGGCCGCGTCCGCCTGGCAGGAGGTGGAGCGGCTGCGCACCCAGGTGCAGCAGGCGCAGGCCACCGCGCGCCAGATGCTCGCCGAGCGCGAGTCGGCCAAGCAGGACGCCGCCTCGGCGCTGCAGGAGGTCGAGCGCATCCGCGCCTCCCACGACCAGATGGAGCAGCGCGCCGAGCAGGCCGAGGCCGCCGTCCGGCAGATGATGACCGAACGCGAGTCCGCGCAGCGCGACGCGGCGACGGCGCGGCAGGAGACGCACGCCGAGCGGCAGGCCAAGGAGCAGGCCGAGGCCACCGCCCGGCAGCTGATGGTCGAACGTGAGGCGGCGCAGCAGGAGGCGCAGGCCGAGCGGCAGGCCAAGGAGGGCGCCGAGGCCACCGCCCGGCAGTTCATGGTCGAACGTGAGGCCGCGCAGCAGGAGACGCACGCCGAGCGGCAGCTGAAGGAGCAGGCCGAGGCCACGGCGCGGCAGCTGATGGCCGAGCGCGAGGCGGCGCAGCAGGAGACGCACGCCGAGCGGCAGCTGAAGGAGCAGGCCGAGGCCGCGGTCCGGCAGCTGATGGCCGAGCGCGAGGCGGCGCAGCAGGAGACGCACGCCGAACGCCGGCAGAAGGAGCAGGCCGAGGCCACGGCGCGGCAGCTGATGGCCGAGCGCGAGGCCGCGCAGCAGGACGCCACTGCCGCGTGGCAGGAGGTCGACCGCATGCGCGCCCAGGTCGACGAGATGGGGCAGCGCGTCGAGCAGGCCGAGACCACCGCCCGGCAGGCGATCTCGGAGCGCGACTCCGCCAAGGGGGAGGCGCAGACGGCCTGGCAGGAGGGCCTGCGGGCGCGGGCCCAGGCGGAACAGTCCGAAGCTGCCATGCGCCAGGCCCTCACCGAGCGCGACCATGCACAGCAGGACGCGGTCGCCGCCCGCCAGGAGACCGACCAGGCCCTCGCACAGACACGGCAGGCCGAGCAGCGCGCCGAACAGTCCGAGGCCGCCGTGCGCCAGCTGATGGCCGAGCGGGAGGCCGCCCAGCGGGAGGCCGGTGCCGCCTGGCAGGAGGTCGAGCGCCTGCGCGTCCAGACCGAGCAGGCCGAGGCCGCGATGCGCCAGGCGTTCAGCGAGCGCGACCAGGCCAGGACCGCGGCCGAGCAGTCCGAGGCGACCGCCCGGCAGGCCTTCGCCGAGCGTGACCAGATGCGCGAGGACCGCGACGAGGCACACCGCTCCGCCGGGGAGGCCCAGACGGCGCGCAAGGCGGTCGAGGGTGAGCGCGACCGGTTCTCCCAGCACGCGGCCGAGGTGTCGCAGTCTCTCGAGGCCACGAAGTCCGAGCTGAACACCCTGCGGGCCAAGGCCGCCGACCTGGAGGCGAAGTCGCTGACCCTGCAGCAGACGTCGACGGCGTCGGCGAAGGAGGCCGAGGACGCGCGCCGCCGCGTCCAGGAGCTCGACGCCGACCGGCGCCGGGCGCTCGACCAGGCGACCAAGGCCGAGTCCGGCCGGGACCTCGCCGAGCGGGGACAGGCGCGGGCCCAGTCGGAGCTGGCCCAGGCGCAGCGCCGGGCCGAGGACGCCGTTCGCGAACGCGACCAGGCCCTCGCGCAGTCACGGCAGGCCGCCACCGAACGCGACGCCATCACCAAGAAGCTGGAAGAGCGCGAGCAGTGGGTCGACCAGCTCGCCGAGGCCGTCACGCAGCAGCGCGACGCCCTGTCCGCGCTGTCCAGCGAGCGGGACCAGGCGCGGACCGCGGCCGACCAGGCCCGGAAGATCATCGACGAGCTCAGCGGCCAGATCCAGAGCGGGATGTCGCCGAACAGCACCGGCAGCTACGCCAACGGCTACCGCTGACCGGCGGGCCGAACGCGACCGGCGGCCGTTGATCGGATCGCCGGACGCTACCAGGAGAGTCGCCTGTTATTCTGGTGGCCCGTGGACATTCGGCCGTTCGCCACACCGGTGAACGCCGCAGCAACGACCACGGGAGCGTCTTTCTTGCCTTCGGCAGTCATTGGTGGAGCCACCCGGACCACCAAGCATCTCTTCGTCACCGGTGGTGTCGCCTCAAGCCTCGGCAAGGGGCTGACGGCCTCCAGCCTCGGGCGCCTGCTGACCCTGCGGGGTCTGCGCGTCACCATGCAGAAGCTCGACCCCTACCTCAACGTCGACCCCGGAACGATGAACCCGTTCCAGCACGGTGAGGTCTTCGTCACCGACGACGGGGCCGAGACCGACCTCGACGTCGGCCACTATGAGCGGTTCCTCGACACGGAGCTGCACGGTTCCGCCAACGTCACGACCGGCCAGGTCTACTCCAACGTGATCGCCAAGGAGCGGCGCGGGGAGTACCTCGGCGACACGGTCCAGGTCATCCCGCACATCACCAATGAGATCAAGGACCGGATCCGCGGCATGGCCGGCCCGGACGTCGACGTGGTCATCACCGAGGTCGGCGGCACCGTCGGCGACATCGAGTCGCTGCCGTTTCTGGAGGCCGTGCGCCAGATCCGGCACGAGATCGGCCGGGACAACTGCTTCTTCCTGCACGTCTCACTGCTGCCCTACATCGGCCCGTCCGGCGAGCTGAAGACCAAGCCGACGCAGCACTCCGTCGCCGCGCTGCGCAGCATCGGCATCCAGCCCGACGCGATCGTGTGCCGCTCGGACCGGCCCATCACCCAGGGGCTGAAGAACAAGATCAGCTTGATGTGCGACGTGGACGCCGACGCCGTGGTCTCGGCGGTGGACGCGCCCAGCATCTACGACATCCCGAAGGTGCTGCACACCGAGGGGCTCGACGCGTACGTCGTGCGCCGTCTTGGTCTGCCGTTCCGCGACGTCGACTGGAAGCAGTGGGACGACCTGCTGCACCGTGTCCACAACCCCGCCCGTGAAGTGACGATCGCGCTCGTCGGCAAGTACATCGACCTGCCCGACGCGTACCTGTCGGTGACGGAGGCGCTGCGGCACGGCGGGTTCGCCAACGACACCCGGGTCAACATCCGCTGGGTCAAGAGCGACGACTGTCAGACGCCGGAGGGCGCGGCCCGCGAGCTCGGCGGCGTGGACGGCGTCCTGATCCCCGGCGGGTTCGGCGTACGCGGCATCGAGGGCAAGGTGTCGGCCGCCCGCTACGCCCGGGAGAACGGCATCCCCACGCTCGGCATCTGCCTCGGCCTGCAGTGCATGGTCATCGAGGCGGCCCGGTCCCTGGCCGGCATCGATGGCGCCAACAGCGCCGAGTTCGACGAGAAGGCGGCCGACCCGGTGATCGCCACGATGGCCGACCAGGTCGACGTCGTCGCGGGCGAGCGCGATATGGGCGGCACGATGCGGCTCGGCCTCTACCCGGCCGACCTCGCCGAGGGCTCGCTGGTCCGCGAGATGTACGGCGCGGCCAAGGTCGAGGAGCGCCACCGGCACCGCTACGAGGTGAACAACGCCTACCGCGACGAACTGGCAGCGGCCGGCCTGGTCTTCTCCGGCCTCTCCCCGGACGAGCGCCTCGTGGAGTACGTCGAACTGCCCCGCGATCGGCACCCGTTCTACGTCGCCACGCAGGCGCACCCGGAGTTCCGGTCCCGCCCGACGCGGGCGCACCCGCTGTTCGCCGGCCTGATCGCCGCCGCGCTGGGCGGAGAAGGGGCCTGATGAGCGAGCCGGAAGGGCGCGACGAGGGAAGGCCGCGTCTGAAGGCGCCGTGGAGGCTGAGCGGGGGGCACCGATGAGCGGTGAGGGCGGCGTCGCCGACGAGCGCTGTCGCTGGGAGACCGTCGGCAGCGAGCAGCGGTTCGACGGCGCCATCATCGAGGTGCGCACCGACCGCGTCCGGATGCCGCACGGCGACAAGTCCGAGGTGGTCAATCGCGACGTCGTCGTGCATCCGGGCTCGGTCGGGGTGATCTGCCTGGACGACGAGGAGCGGGTGCTGCTCCTGAGGCAGTACCGCCACCCCATCGGCTACCTGCTGTGGGAGCCCCCGGCCGGGCTGCGTGACGTCGAGGGCGAGCCACTGTGGCGCACCGCGGCCCGCGAACTGGCCGAGGAGGCCGGCTACCGGGCCCGCGAGTGGCACACCCTGCTGGACGCCTGTACGTCGCCCGGCATGACGAACGAGCGGACGCGGATCTTCCTCGCCCGGGGGCTCAGCGAGATCTCCGCGGGCGAGGACGACTTCGAGCGCATCCACGAAGAAGCCGACATGCCGATCGCCTGGGTGCCGCTCGACGACGCGGTCGCGGCCGTACAACGCGGCGCGGTCCACAATCCCCTTGCCGTCATGGGTATCTTGGCGGTCTACGCCGCCCGGGCCGCGGGCTTTCGAGACCTGCGCGCACCCGACGCCCCGGAGTGGTGACCCCCGTCCGCCACGACTCGTCGGGATGAGGTGCCCCGCTGATATCCGCCGCCGGTGAAGAGGTCGGACGATCGTTGCAGGCGCAGGTCCGGGCCTACCTCGACCATCTCGCGGTCGAGCGCGGCCTGGCCGCTAACACGCTGAGCTCCTACCGGCGTGACCTGCGCCGTTACGTCGACGCGCTGACCGCGCGCGGCCGTACGGCGATCGGCCAGGTCGGTGAGGACGACGTCGTGTCGTTCCTGATGGTGCTGCGGGAGGGCGATGACGCGCACCCGCCGCTGGCGGCCGGGTCCGCGGCCCGCGCGGTCGTCGCCGTGCGCGGCCTGCACCGGTTCGCGGTCCGGGAGGGCATGTCGGCGGCCGACCCGGCCCGCGACGTCAAGCCGCCCACGCCGCCGCGCCGGTTGCCCAAGGCCATCGGCATCGAGGCGGTCGAGCGGCTGCTGGCCGTCGCCGGGCCTGCGGACACCGCCCGCGGGATGCGCGACCGCGCACTGCTGGAGCTGCTGTACGGCACCGGGGCGCGCATCTCCGAGGCCGTCGGCCTGGCCGTCGACGACGTCGACCTGGACGACGCGGTCGTGCTGCTGCGCGGCAAGGGCGGCAAGGACCGGGTCGTGCCGGTCGGCCGGTACGCCCGCGAGGCCCTGGCGGCCTACCTCGTCCGGGCCCGCCCGGCGCTGAACGTCCGCGGCCAGGGCGGCCCGGCGCTGTTCCTGAACGCCCGCGGCGGGCGGCTGTCGCGGCAGAGCGCCTGGTCGACCCTGCGGTCGGCGGCGGCGCGCGCCGGGCTCGAGGACGTCTCTCCGCACACTTTGCGGCATTCTTTCGCGACCCACCTGCTCGACGGCGGCGCCGACGTTAGGGTGGTGCAGGAGTTGCTCGGCCACGCGTCGGTCACGACGACCCAGGTCTACACCCTGGTCACCGTCGACCGGCTGCGCGAGGTCTACGCATCCGCACACCCGCGTGCGTTGGGGTGATCAGAGCGTCCGCGCGGTGCGCCGCCTTGCCCGCCCTACTTGACAGGCCCTAGAGTCCCCATCTACGGCAATCCGCAGCCGCGGGGGAGGTTCGAGGAGCTGGTGACTGAGCCCAGCGAGCAGGAGAGAGCACGTTCGGAAATGGCGCTCTCGACCGCCATCGCGACCGATCCGCGTAACGCAGCGCCACTCGGGCCTACGCTGCGTCCCATTCCGTCGTTCCCGGACCCGGCGCCGCTGGCCGAGCACGGGCCGGCCCGCATCGTCTCGGTCTGCAACCAGAAGGGCGGCGTCGGCAAGACGACGACCACGATCAACCTCGGCGCCTCGCTCGCGGAGCAGGGCCGCCGGGTGCTGCTCGTCGACTTCGACCCGCAGGGGGCGCTATCGGTCGGCCTGGGCAAGGGCGACCCGCGCCAGCTCGACATGACGATCTACAACCTGCTCATGGAGCGGGGCGTGGAGACCGAAGAGGTCATCCTGCCGACCAGCGTCGAGGGCATGGACCTGCTGCCCAGCAACATCGACCTGTCCGGCGCGGAGGTCCAGCTCGTCCACGAGGTCGGCCGCGAGTACATCCTCGGCGGGCTGCTCAAGCCGGTCGTCGCCGACTACGACTACATCATGATCGACTGTCAGCCGTCGCTCGGCCTGCTGACCGTCAACGCGCTCACCGCCAGCCAGGGCGTCCTGGTGCCGCTGGAGTGCGAGTACTTCGCCATGCGCGGCGTCGCGCTGCTCATGGAGACGATCGAGAAGGTCAAGGGCCGGCTCAACCCCGAGCTGACCATCGACGGGTTCCTGGCCACCATGTACGACTCGCGGACCCTCCACACCCGCGAGGTGCTCGGCCGGATCGTGGAGGCGTTCGGCGAGAAGGTCTTCCACACGGTCATCAACCGTACGGTCCGCTTTCCGGACGCGACGGTCGTCGGTGAGCCCATCACCCGGTTCGACCCGTCGTCCATGGGCGCGAACGCCTACCGGGAGCTGGCCAAGGAGGTGCTGCAGAGGTGGCAGCTCGCCGGGTGACCCTCCCGCGGTCGGCCGGCCCCGGCCCACGCCGTAGTGGGCCGTCCCGCGCCCACACGGCGCCGCAGGGGAGTCCGTGACCTCGACTACCGTTGACGAGGTGGGCGAGCAGGCGGAAGAGGGGCAGGAGGGCGGGTTCCGGGTCCATCTCGACAACTTCGAGGGACCGTTCGACCTGCTGCTCGGGCTGATCTCCAAGCACAAGCTCGACATCACCGAGGTGTCCCTGCACAAGGTCACCGACGAGTTCATCGCCCACATCCGGTCCCACGGCAGCGACTGGGATCTGGACCAGGCGAGTCACTTCCTCCTGGTGGCCGCCACGCTGCTGGACCTCAAGGCCGCCCGGCTGCTCCCCTCCGGGGAGGTCGAGGACGAAGAGGACCTGGCGCTGCTGGAAGCCCGCGACCTGCTGTTCGCACGGCTTCTGCAGTACCGCGCCTACAAGGAGGTCGGGGCGCATTTCGCCGGCCGGATCGCCGACGAGTCGCGCCGGTTCCCGCGCACGGTCCCCATGGAGCCGCAGTTCGCCAACCTCCTGCCGGAGGTGCTCCTCGGCCTGGGGCCCGAGAAGTTCGCCGCCCTGGCCGCCCGGGCCCTCGCGCCGAAGCGGCCGCCCACCGTCTCGATCGAGCACATGTACGCCCCGCAGGCCAGCGTGCGGGAGCAGGCGGACATCCTCATCGCCCGCCTGCGTAAGCTGGAGCGCGCGACCTTCCAGGTCCTGACCGACGACTGTGCGGGCACCTTCGAGGTGGTCGCCCGCTTCCTGGCCCTCCTGGAGCTCTACCGTGAGAAGGCCGTCTCCTTCGAACAGGACGAGCCCCTCGGCGAGCTGCACGTCACCTGGACGGGGACCGGCGAGGGCGACATCAAGGTCGGTGACGACTACACCGGCCGACCGACGGAGTCCGACGATGACTGACACGCCATCCCCTGAACCCGAGCACATCCCCGCCCCGCGCGTCGGCGAGGCGTCGCTGGAGTCCCGCGACGTACGCCCCGCCGCGTCCGGCCTTCCCGAGGACGATCAGCAGACCGACGCGTCCGAGGGCGGCTCGGAGGCGGGCGTGTCCGCGGGCGGCCCGGAGGCGAGCGTGTCCGCGGACGGTCCTGAGGCGGGCGTGTCCGCGAACGGCTCGGAGGCGGATGCCTCCGTGAGCGGCCCGGAGACCGTCCCGTCCGAGGGCGGCCGGGAGACCGGCGGGTCGTCCGGCGAAGATCCGGGGACGCCCGTGACGTCCGGGGCGGGGCCGCAGGCGGCCGAGCCGTCGCTGAGCGCGGGGCTGGAGGCGATCCTGCTGGTCGTCGACGAGCCGGTGCCGGAGGTGACGCTCGCCCAGATCCTCGAGCGGCCCCGGCAGGAGATCGCCGCGGCGCTTCGCGAGCTCGCCGCGGAATACACCGCCCAGGGTCGGGGGTTCGACCTAAGGGAGATCGCCGGTGGGTGGCGCTTCTACACGCGGGAGACCTGCGCGCCGGTCGTCGAACGCTTCGTCCGGGACGGCCAGCAGGCGAGGCTGACCCAGGCCGCTCTGGAGACGCTCGCCGTGGTCGCCTACCGGCAGCCGGTGAGCCGGGCGCGGGTTTCGGCCATCCGGGGCGTCAACAGCGACGGCGTGATCCGCACGCTGACCCTGCGGGGCCTGATCGAGGAGGCGGGCCACGACCCGGAGCACCAGGCGGTGCTCTACCGTACGACCGGCTACTTCCTCGAGCGGCTCGGCCTGAACAGCCTGGACGAGCTGCCCGATCTCGCCCCCTACCTACCTGACGACGTGGAAGGCATAGAGGAACTCCAGCAGTGAACCAGACGAATGAGGGCGTACGACTGCAGAAGGTGCTCGCAGAGGCGGGTATCGCGAGTCGGCGCGCCTGTGAGGACCTGATCGCCGCCGGCCGGGTCACGGTGGACGGCGAGAAGGTGACGTGGTTCGGCGCCCGCGTCGATCCGCAGACCGCCGTGATCCACGTCGACGGCAAGCGCATCCCGACCCGTACCGAGCTTCGCTACTACGCCCTCAACAAGCCCAGGGGCATCGTCAGCACCATGTCGGACCCGCGGGGGCGCAAGACCCTGATGGAGTACGTCGGCGACGTTCCCGAGCGACTGTTCCACGTCGGGCGGCTCGACACCGAGACCGAGGGCCTGATCCTGCTGACCAACGACGGGGAGCTGGCCAACCGGCTGATGCACCCGAGCTACGGCGTCAGCAAGACCTACCTTGCTGAGGTCCACGGGCCGGTCGACCGAGACCTCGGTCGCCGGCTCAAGAAGGGCGTCAAGCTGGCGGACGGGTTCGCCAAGGCCGACGAGTTCCGGATCTTCGACCAGGTCGGCAAGCGGGTCCTCGTCGAGGTGACCCTGCACGAAGGGCGCAAGCACATCGTCCGGCGTCTGCTCGCGGAGGTCGGCTATCCGGTCCAGCAGTTGGCGCGCATCGAGTTCGGACCGATCAAGCTCGGGCGGCTGAAGTCCGGGACGATCCGTGCGCTGAACACCAAGGAGATCGGCGAGCTGTACGCCGCCGTGGAGCTCTAGAAGGCCGGGCCCGCACGGATTCGGAGAGGTTTCATGGGACGATCAGTACGAGCGGTACGCGGTGCGACCCAGGTCGACGAGAACGACCGGGATCAGATCCTCGAGGCGACGGCCGAGCTGGTCGCCGAGGTGATGAGCCGTAACGCCCTCACGACGGACGATGTGATCAGCGTCATCTTCACGGCGACGCCGGATCTGACCGCGGAGTTCCCGGCGCTGGCCGCCCGGAAGCTCGGTTTCAACGAGGTTCCGCTGCTGTGCGCGAGTGAGATCGACATTCCGCACGCGCTGCCGCGCGTGGTCCGCCTGATGGCCCACATCGAGACCGACCGGCCGCGGTCGGAGATCCAGCACGTGTACCTGCGCGGGGCGGTGGCACTCCGGCTGGACATCGCCCAGTAAGGGGCCGGCTCGGCTGAGTAGACTGGTCCACTACCAGGGAAAACCACCTCGAGGGTGTCATGGCGGTAGCGGTGACACAAAGGCATGCGGGAAATCTGCCGGCCGAGATGACCAGCTTCGTCGGCCGACGGCGTGAGCTTGCCGAGGCGAAGCGTCTGTTGTCCACCGGCCGGATGGTGACGTTCACCGGTCCGGGGGGCGTGGGCAAGACCCGCCTGGCGGAGCGCGTGGCCGCCGAGACGTACCGCGAGTTCCCCGACGGCGTCTGGCTGATCGACCTGGCGCCGGTGGTGGCGGGTGAGCCGCTGCCACGCGTGGTGGCCGGGGTGCTCGGGCTGCAGGGCGAGGCCGGGCTGTCGGCGCTGGGCGACTACCTGGCGGACCGGCGGCTGCTGCTCCTGCTGGACAACTGCGAGCACCTGGCGGTCGACTGCGCGACCTTGGCCGGGAAGCTCCTGGGCATCGCGCCCGGGCTGCGGATCCTGGCCACCAGCCGGCAGGTGCTCCTCGTCGAGGGCGAACGCGTCCTGGAGGTGCCGCCGCTGTCCGTACCGGACACCGACGACATCGCCTCGGTGGACGAAGTGGTGCGCTTCGAATCGGTCAGCCTGTTCGTCCAGCGGGCGTCCGCCGCCGTCCCGGGGTTCACGATCGACGCCGACAACGCCCTCGCGGTGACGCGGCTGTGCCGGCGGCTGGAGGGCATCCCGCTGGCCGTCGAGCTGGCGGCGGTACGCCTGCGGGCCCTGTCGGTGCAGCAGATCCTCGACCGGCTGGACGACCGCTTCCGGATCCTCGTCGGCCACAGTCCGGTCGCGCTGCCGCGCCAGCAGACGCTCCGAGCGTTGATCGACTGGAGCCACGACCTGTGCTCGCCCGAGGAACGCGCGCTGTGGCGGGGGCTGTCGGTCTTCTCCGGGGGCTGCTCCCTCGAGGCGATCGAATACGTGTGCGGCGGGGAAGAGATCCCCTCCGATGAGGTCATCGACGTGGTGACGGGTCTGGTGGACAAGTCCATCCTGCTGCGGTCCACCGCGAAGTGCGACGGGCTGCGCTACGAGATGCTGGAGACGCTCCGCGAGTACGGGCGGGAGCGCCTCGCCGAGTCCGGTCGGGAGACGGCGCTGCTGAGACGGCACTGCGCGTGGTGCCGGGACATCGCCGAGCGGGCGGAGGCCGAGTGGTTCGGGCCCCGCCAGATGGACGCGGTCGCCATGTTGCGGTGTGAGCAGCCCAACATCGTGGCGGCGCTGGAGTTCTGCCTCACCCAGCCCGGCATGTCGCACTGCGCGCTGGAGATCGCCGCGTCGCTGTGGAGCCACCGGCTCTCGTGGGTCTCGCTGCGGGACGGCCACCACTGGCTGGACCGGGCGCTTGCGCTCGACCGGGACCCGACGCCGGCGCGGGCCAAGGCGTTGTGGGTGGACGCCTGGCTCATGCTGCTGCGCGGTGAGCCGAAGGCGGCGGAGCCACTGCTGGAGGAGTGCCGGGAGCTCGCGGAGCGGCTCGGCGACGACGAACAGCTCGCCGGGGCCGTCCATATCAGCGGGTTCGCCGCGCTGCTCGCCGGGGACTTCACCGAAGCCGCCGCCCTGCTGGAGAAGGCGCTGTCGTACTACCGCACCACCGGGAACCACGGTCGGTGCTGGACCACGCTGTTCCAGCTGACCATGGCGGCGGTCCTGAGCCACGATGCGCAGGCGGCCGAGCTCTGCGCCGAATGCCGCACCATGTGCGAGCGGGAGAACGCCCAGTGGTCGCTGTCGTTCTCGATCTGGGCCACGGGCCTGGAACGCTGGAGCAAGGGCGACACACGGGCGGGGACCGAGATGGTGCGCGACGCGATTCGCCTCAAGCTGCCCTCCAACGATCACCTGGGGATAGCCCAGTGCATCGAGGTGCTCGCCTGGCTGGCCGCCGACGCGGAGGAGCACCGGCGCGCCGCCGAGCTCCTGGGCGCCGCCCAGGCGGTCTGGCGGTCGATCGGCACGTCGCTGTCCGGGCTCAGGCACCTGGCGGATCCGCACGACCGGTACGAGGCCCGCCTGCGAGCCGCCATCGGTGACCGGGAGTTCGCGGCGGCGTACGACCGCGGGATGCGGCTCGACGTCAACGGCGCCGTCGCCCTGGCGGTCGCCGAACGCGAGGCCGATCTGGAGGCCCCGCAGGCCGAACGCGGCATCGCGGCGGTCCTCACCCGGCGCGAACGCGAGATCGCCGACCTCGTCGCGGAGGGCCTGAGCAACAAGGAGATCGCGGCCGCCCTGGTGATCTCTCAGCGGACCGCAGAGGGACACGTCGAGCACATCCTGCGCAAACTGGGCTTCACGTCCCGATCCCAGATCGCCGCCGCCTGGACGCCCTCCGCCCGGTCCGAGGGCTGAAGGTCGATTCACAGCACGGCGACGGGGGTGACGGGGGAGCCGGTCGCGCCGGGCACGTTCAGCGGGGCGACGACGAGCATGAACTCGTACCGCCCGGCCGCCCCGCACGCGCCGGACAGCCGCTCCAGGTCTAGGTTGTCCAGGAGCGGCACGCCCATCGCCGCGATGGCGAGGGCGTGGACGGGGGAGTGGACGCCGGCCACCGGAGAAGGCCGTACATCACTGTCGCCGTCTCCGCCGAGGAGCGCGATGCCCCGCTCGGCCAGCAGGGGCACGGCGTCGACGTGGAACCCGGCGCTCGCCGCGGACGGGTCCCACGGCCCGAGGGCCGCGCGGCGTCGCAGGTGACCCGAACGCAGCAGTACGGCGTCTCCTTCGCCGATCCGCAGGCCGAACGCCGCTTCGGCGGCGAGGACGTCCGCGGCGTGCACGGCCTGCCCGGGTTCGAGCCAGTCGACGCCGCGGACCAGGGGCAGGTCGAGCAGCACTCCGCGGGTGACGAAGGGGCCGAGCCGGTCGACCGACCCGTACCGCGCCCCGGTCGCGTCGATCACCTCGCGCGCGGCCGGCCCGCCGAAGAGCCGCCCCTGGTAGGCGATGTGCGCGAGCGCGTCGAGGTGGCTGGCCGCCTTGCCGTGATAATCGATGGCGATGAAGTCCTTGTGACCGGTGGGTTCGGGTGCCTCGACGTCACCGAGCTCGGTCATGTGGTGCAGCGCGGGCCGGTGGTTGTCCGGCGCGGGAGCCGTGCTCCACGGCCGGGCGAGCGGGACGACGACGCCCGAGCGCACGAGCGCGGCGGCGGCCAGCACGTGACGCGCGCCGACGAGGTTCCAGGCGCCTCGCTCCGGGTCCGGCCACCGGTCCCAGGCGCGCACCGCCGCGAAGAGACGATCGAATTCGGCGCGTGAGATCGCCGGTCCGTTGTCCGGCGGCCCGTCCGCCCCCGAGCCGTTGCCCATGAGCGTCACCGCGCGCGGACCCGGCCCGGCGACCGGCGACCGCCGCCCTCCTTCCTCCCGCCACTCTACGGCGTCCGGCTCGCCCGGCCGCGGCCGATGGCGAGCGCTTGACCAGCGTCTTTGTACGATGAAGACAACTGGGCGAGCGCGAGCGGGGGCCCGCCGGGACGGGAGTTCCGCGGAGAAGTCGGTGTGTGACACTCCAGTCGATCGTTTCACGGGTCCGGCGGCTGAGGCGGCCGCGGACCCTCTCCTCCGGATCCGCGGGTTGCGCAAGAGGTTCGGAGGCACTGCCGCGCTGGCCGGGGTGGACCTCGACCTCCGGCGCGGCAGCATCCTCGCGCTGCTCGGGGAGAACGGCGCCGGCAAGTCCACGCTGATCAAGATCCTGGCCGGCGTCCACCACGCCGATGAGGGCCGGGTCACGGTAGGGGGTCATCCTCTTGGCACCGAGGCCGCCTCCCGCGCGATGTCCTTCATCCACCAGGACCTGGGTCTCGTCGAGTGGATGACCGTCGCCGAGAACATCGCCCTGGGCGCCGGCTACGCGCTCCGCCGCGGGATCATCTCCTGGCGCCGGACCCGTGACCGCTCGGTCGCGGCCCTCCGGGCCGTCGCCGCCGACATCGACCCCGACCGTCCGGTCACCGGCCTCACCCGCACCGAGCGGTCCCTCGTCGCAATCGCCCGCGCCCTGGCGACCGACGCCCAGGTCGTGATCCTCGACGAGCCGACGGCGAGCCTCCCGGCGACCGACTGCGCCCGCCTCTTCACGGTGCTGCGGACGCTGCGCGACCAAGGTCGCGGGATCATGTACGTCACCCACCGGCTCGACGAGGTCGCCGAGGTCGCCGACACCGTGGCGGTCCTCCGCGACGGGCACCTCGTCCGGTACGGGCCGGTCCCCGACGACCCCGACGGTTTGGTGCGCGACGTCGTGGGACGCGATCCCGGGCGCCATCGCCGTCGCGCCTCGCGGACCGGCGAGGTCGTGCTGGCGCTCGCGGGCGTACGCACGGAGCGGGCCGGGCCGGTGAGCCTCGAGCTGCGTGCCGGGGAGGTGCTCGGCCTGGTGGGCCTGACGGGCGCCGGCCACACCGATGTCGGCCGCGCGGCGGCCGGCATGTGCCCGGTCCTGAGCGGGGACGTCATCCTCGACGGCCGGGCCGTCGCGATCAGGTCGGCGTTCGCCGCCGTCACCGCCGGCATCGGCCTGGTGACCAGCGACAGAGCCGGGGCGGCCCCCCACCTGAGCGTCGGAGAGAACCTCCTGGCCAACCCGCGCGTCGGGGGGCTGTCCCCGGTGAGCCTGGTCGGGACCGGCAAAGAGCGCGCCGGCGCGAGCCGTCTGCTGGCGCGGTTCGGCGTACGCCCGCCGGACCCCGAGGCGCCGTTCGCGGCCCTGTCGGGCGGGAACCAGCAGAAGACCCTGATCGGGCGGTGGCTCGGGGTGCACCGGCGCGTCCTGGTGCTCGAGGAGCCGACCGCCGGCGTCGACGTCGCCGCCCGCGCGGAGATCTACCGGCTGCTGGACGACGCCCTGGCACGGGGCCTGGCCGTCCTCCTCGTCTCTAGCGACGTCGACGAGGTCGTACGCCTGTGCGACCGGGTCCTGGTGTTCACCCGCGGCGTGATGAGCGCCGAGCTGTCCGGTGAGGCTCTCACGGCCGCCACGGTCGTCCGTGCCGCGTCCGCGGGGCCCCTGTCGGGGAGGGCGGGGCGTTGACGGCCCCTCCGCGCCGTTCCCGTCGCTGGTCCGCCGCGCACCGGATCGGCAGCTACGGACTGCTCGCCCTGGGCATCGCGCTGTTCGCCGTGTTCTCGGTGACCCTGCCGGCGACCTTCCCTACGACGGCCACGATGACCTCGCTGTTGTCCAGCCATGCGATCCCAGCGGTGCTCGCCCTGGGCGCGATGATCCCCATCGTCGCCGGGAGGTTCGACCTGTCCATCGGCTATGGCCTGGGGCTGTGGCACGTGCTCATCCTCCAGCTGATGATCGTTGACGGCTGGCCGTGGCCGGCGGCGTGCGCGGCCGCGCTCGCCGGGGGCACCCTCATCGGCGCGATCAACGGGTTCCTCGTCGAGTTCGCGCAGATCGACTCGTTCATCGCCACCCTCGGCACCGGCAGCGTCATGTACGCCATCAGCGGGTGGACGACCCACGGGGGCCGGATCCTGCCCGGCCCGAGCGGCCTTCCCCTGGCCTTCACCGATCTGTACGACATGACGTTCCTCGGCGTGCCCCTGCCGACCTTCTACGTGCTGCTGCTCGCCGCCGTGCTCTGGCTCGTCCTGGAGCGCCTTCCCCTCGGCCGATACCTGTACGTCATCGGAGACAACCCGCGGGCGGCCGAACTCGTCGGCATCCCGACCCGCCGGTACATCGTCTACGCCTTCGCCGCGTCCGGGGTGATCACTGCGGCCGCCGGCGTCCTGCTCGCCGCCCAGCAGGAGATCGGTGATCCGAGCGTCGGGCTCGGATACCTGGTGCCCGCCTTCGTGGCCGCTCTGCTGGGCTCCACCGCGATCCGGCCGGGGCGGCCCAACGCCCTCGGCACTCTGGTGGCGGTCACGGTCCTGGCGATCGGCCTGGCGGGGATCGGCCAGCTCGGCGCGGAGTTCTGGGTGACGCCGCTGTTCAACGGCGTGACCCTCCTGATCGCGGTGGGGCTGGCCGGCTATTCCGCGCGTCGCCGCGAGCGCGCGCACGTACGGCCGGGCGCGGCACCGCCGGGTCCCTCCGGAGGAGAGGGCGAATCGGCCACGAGCGCGCCGCCCGCCAGGCGGGCGTCTCCGAAGGGGAAGGCGTCTCCGGAGGGGAGGGCGTCGCCCGCGCCGCCGTCCGGGGAGGGGAGCGCACGTGAACCGCGTACCTGAGCGCGTTCAGCGCGCGCCGGCGGCGGTGATCGCGTTCATCCTGCTCATCCTCCTCGTCCTGCTCGGCTGCGAGCGGCGGCCGACCGCTCCGGGGAACGGCTCATCGGTCGGCGGGTGCCCCCCAGTGCTCCAGGCGGCGAGACAGGCCGTCGCGCGCGCCGAGGCAGCGGGGGCGGCGTGGGACGGTCCCACCACCGGTCCGCGGGCGGTCCCCGGCAAGCGCATCGTCGTGGTCGCCGAGACCATGACCAATCCGGGCGTGGCCGGGGTCGCCCGGGCCGTCCAGAGGGCGGGGCGCTCGATCGGCTGGGACGTCCGGATCCTCGACGGCCAGGGTGGCCCCGCGGGCATCAAGACGGCGTTCGGCGAGGCGATCGCCCTTCAGCCGTCCGGGATCGTGATCGCTGGTTTCGACCCCGCCTCTGCGGCCCAGGAGGTCGGCCGGGCCAACGCGGCGGGCATCCAGCTCATCGGCTGGCACGCGATCGCCGCGCCGGGCCCGAGCGTCGCGCCCCGGCTCTTCACCAACGTCACGACCCGGGTCGAGGACGTCGCCCGGATCAGCGCCGACTGGGTTATCGCCGGGTCGAACGGCCGGGCCGGCGTCGTGATCTTCACCGACTCCTCGGTCCCGTTCGCGGAGCGGAAGTCCCAGCTGATCAAGCAGCGGGTGCTGGCCTGCGCCGACGTGAAGCTGCTCGCCTACGAGAACATCCCGATCCCGGACTCGACCAGCCGTACCCCTCAGGAGGTGGCCTCTCTCCTGGCCCGCTTCGGCGACCGCTGGACCCACTCGGTCGCGATCAACGATCTCTATTTCGCCGACGCGGCGCCCGCCCTGCGGGCCGGTGGCAGGAGGGGCGACGGCGCGCCGTACTCGATCGGCGCGGGTGACGGCGATCCCTCGGCGTTCGCGCGGATCCGGAACCGGCACTACCAGGCGGCGACCGTGCCGGAACCCCTCGATCAGCAGGGCACCCAGATCATCGACGAGTTCAACCGTGCGTTCGCCGGCCGGCCCCCGAGCGGCTACGTCGCACCGGTGCACCTGGCCACCGTCCGCAACGTCGACGAAAGAACCTCCTGGAACCCGAAGGGCTACCAGGAGGCGTACCGGCGGATCTGGGGCGCGTGACACGTACGGCCCGGTCGGCCCGATCGCCGGAATCGATACGCTGGTACCCCCATCGGGAGGTGAGACCCATCGGCGCACTTCGGCGGATCGTCGTCATCGGCACCGGACTGATCGGCACGTCCGTGGCCCTCGCGCTGCGCGAGCGCGGCGTCGAGGTGTCGCTCACCGACCGCGACCCGGCGTCCGTGCGCCTGGCGGCCGAGATCGGGGCGGGCACGCCGCTGCGCGCCGGGGACGAGCCGGCCGACGTGGCGGTGGTCGCGGTTCCGCCGGCGGCGGTCGCGGCGACCCTGCTGGACGCGCAGAAGCGCGGCCTGGCCCGCGTCTACACCGACGTCGCGAGCGTGAAGGCCCGGCCCCTGCGGGAGGCCGCCGAGCTGGGCTGCGACCTGACCTGTTTCGTCGCCGGGCATCCGCTCGCCGGCAGTGAGCGCTCCGGGCCCGCCGCCGCCCGCGAGGACCTGTTCCTCGGCCGGCCCTGGGCGCTGTGCCCGACGGCCGACACCGATCCCGCCGCGCTCGAGACCGTGACGGCCCTGGCCCGCGCGTGCGGGGCCCAGACCGTCGTCGTGGACGCCGAGGAGCACGACCAGGCCGTCGCGCTGGTCTCCCACGCCCCGCACGTCGTCGCCGCCGCAGTCGCCGCCCGCCTGGAGCAGGCCCCGAAGGTCGCGCTGGGCCTCGCCGGCCAGGGCGTGCGCGACGTCACGCGCATCGCGGCCGGCGACCCGGAGCTGTGGATCGGCATCCTCGGCTCGAACGCCCTGCCGGTGGCCGAGGTGATCGAAGAAGTCGCCGCCGATCTGACCTCCACCGCCGCCGCGCTGCGCGAGGGCGCCGGACCGGGCGTCTCCGACCTCCTAGAACGCGGCGGCACGGGCCGCCGCCGGCTGCCCGGCAAGCACGGCGGGCGGCCGGGGGCCTACACCGTCGTGTCCGTGCTCATCCCCGACCGGCCCGGCGAGCTCGCGCTGCTGTTCCAGGCGGCGGGCGTCGCCGGGGTCAACATCGAGGACGTCACGATCGAGCACTCGCCCGGCCGGCCGGTCGGTGTGGTCGAGCTCAGCGTCGATCCGTCGACGGCGCAGCGGCTGGCCGAGGAACTGCGGGCCCGGGGCTGGTCCGTCCCCGGCTGACCGTCCCGCGCCCGCCGTCGGCGGGCGCGCGGCGCAGCAGCAGCGCGACCCGTACGGCGCCGATGACGACCATGGCGGTGATCGGGAGGAAGGCGACCTGGAAGGCGCCGGCGTTGTAATGACCGCCGGTGGCGTCGAGGAGCATGCCGGCGCTGAGCGATCCGGTCACGGCGGCCGAGAAGCCTCCGACGTTGACGAGCCCCGAGGCGATTCCGCCGCGGTGCGGGGGGTTGGCGTCGCGGGCGAAGTCGAAGGCGAGCATGGACGCGGCGCTGCCGACGGCGCTGATCAGCACGAGTCCCCCTGCCAGCGGTCCGGGCAGGTGGCCGCCGGGCCAGGTGATCGCGATGAGCCAGGCGACGGCGAGGACGGCGGTGACGCCGATGATCAGCCGGCCGCGAAGGTCAGGGCGACGACCGCCGAGCCAGCCGATCAGGGGCGCGGCGACCATGGGCGTCGCCGCGCCGGCCGTCAGGACGAGCCGGGCCGTCCCGGGTGCCATCCCGAGCCCCTCGACCAGGTACGGGTAGCCCCACAGCGTGGCGAGCACCATGAAGGACGACATGGTGGCGAAGTGCGTCCACAGCCCGGCGCGGGTGCCGCGTGCCGCGAACACGGCCCGGAGGTCGGCCCGGACGGAGGTGCGGGCGATGGAACGTTCCATGGGGCCGCCCGGGTGGTCGCGCACCCACCACACGACGATCGACAGCAGGCCGCTCACCAGCCCCACCCCGAGGAAGGTCGGGGTCCAGCCGAACGCCCGCAGCGCGGCGGACAGCGGCGCGGTGCCGACGATCTGCCCCAGCGCGCCCGTCATCCCGGTCAGCGCGATGAGCAGGGTGAACCTCCGGCGGGGGAACCATGAGGCGATCAGGCGGATCACGTTGATGAACGTGAGGGCGTCACCCAGCCCCACCAGCGCCCGGCCGAGGACCGCCAGCGGCATCGTGGTCGCGAACGCGAAGAGCGCCTCGCCGAGCGCCATGATGAGGAGGGCGATGCCGAGCATCCGCCGGGGCCCGAAGCGGTCGGCCATGACCCCGCTCGGGATCTGCATGGCCATGTAGACGCCGAGCTGCAGGATCGCGAACGTCGACAGGGCGGTCGCGTCGACGCCGAAGCGCTGCTGGGCGGCGAGCGAGGCGACGCCCAGGCTGGTCCGGTGGAAGAAGGCCGTGAGGTAGACCGCCGCGGCGACGGCCCAGACACTCCAGGCCCGGCGTCCGCCGAGCGGGTGTCCGGTGGCAATCGGCGCGGAGGAGATCGTACGGGGGGCGGTGAGAACCGCGGGATTCAACGGGGGCCTTCCTGGGGGTGTTGATGGTGGTGCGCGGTCACGCGTGCTCGCGCACGGCCGTCACCGCGGTCTGCAGGTGACGGTGGATCGCACTGCGGATCCGCCGGCGGTCGCCCGACCGCACGGCCTCGAGGATCTCGCCGTGTTCGTGGATCGCGGACGCCGTACGGTCCGGGTCGTCCGCGGTGAGCCGGGCCATGCGCAACTGGCGGTCGCGCAGGGCGTCGTACAGCTGGATGATGATCTCGTTGCCCGCCGCCGCGACGATCGCCCGGTGGAAGCAGCGGTCGGCGCGGGCGAACTCCTGGGCGTTCCCGGCCTCGGCGTGCTCTCGCATCGCCTCGAGGAACTCCGTGAGCTCGGTGATCAGCGCCGGGTCGAGCGACGCCTTGCCGGCGGCGAAGGTCTCCACGAGCTCCCGCGTCTCGAGCACGTCGGAGATCTCCTTGGGGGAGACCGGCAGCACCAGCGCGCCCCGCTTGGGATAGAGGCGCACCAGCCCCTCGGCCTCCAGACGGAGGAGGGCCTCGCGGACGGGGGTACGGGACACCCCGACCGCAGTGGCGATCTCACCCTCGCTGAGCAGCGCGCCACCCGGGTAGGCGCGGTCGAGGATGGCCTGCTTGACATGGTCGTACGCCCGGGAGGTGGCTGAGGTCATCTTGTATCTATGTTACATACAAGTCGTATGCGATCTCCTCGGGGGTCCGGACCGCGGCTCCGGCGGCCCGGCCGCAGCGGGACCCCGGTACCGGTAGCCTCATTCGTTGGCCGGTCGGTATGTAGATAAGGAAGCGAACGTGACGCTCGTCATCGCCATGGACGGTCCATCCGGGTCGGGTAAGTCCAGCGTCTCCAAAGGCGTGGCGCGCGCCCTCGGGCTGCGCTATCTCGACACGGGCGCGATGTACCGCGCCATGACCTGGTGGATGCTCCGCGAGGACGTGCCGGTCGACGACCCGGCCGCGGTCGCCGCCCGGGCGGGCGAGCCCGTACTGGTCTCCGGCACCGACCCGGCCGCACCGACGATCATTGTCGACGGCGCCGACGTGTCCGGCCCGATCCGCGGGTCGGAGGTCACCGGCGCGGTGAGCGCCGTGGCGGCCGTCCCGGCCGTCCGCGAGCGACTGGTCGCCCTGCAGCGCGAGATCATCGGCACGGGCGGTATCGTCGTCGAGGGCCGCGACATCGGCACCGCCGTCGCGCCGGACGCCCAGGTCAAGATCTACCTCACCGCGAGCGCGGAGGCGCGGGCGCAGCGCCGCAACGCCGAGGTCACCGGGGCCACGATCGCCGCGACCCAGGCCGATCTGGCCCGCCGTGATCACCTCGACTCCACGCGCAAGGTCGACCCGCTCGCGCAGGCGGCCGACGCGATCGAGCTCGACACGACCAGCCTCGGCCTCGGTGAGGTCATCGAGGAGGTCCTGCGCATCGCGCGCAAGCACACCGTCGGCACCGACGGCGATTCGGCACGACAGGCGCGCTCCCGGGCAGGCGAGCCGCCCACGAGGAGCGAGACCAGTGAGTGAATTCCAGCATGCCGAGGCGATCGACGTCGCGGTCGAGCACGACGTCGCGCCGCCGCCGGTCGTGGCCGTCGTAGGACGGCCGAACGTCGGCAAGTCCACGCTGGTCAACCGCATCCTCGGCCGCCGTGAAGCGGTCGTCGAGGACGTCCCCGGTGTGACCCGCGACCGGGTCGCCTACGACGCCACCTGGAGCGGACGGCGATTCACCGTCGTCGACACCGGCGGTTGGCTGCCGAACGCCGAGGGCCTCGCGGCCGCCGTCGCCGACCAGGCGCGGCTCGCCGTCGACGCCGCCGACGTCGTGCTGTTCGTGGTGGACGCCACCGTCGGCTCGACCGACACCGACGAGGCCGTCGCCGACATCCTGCGGCGCGCCAAGAAGCCGGTCGTGCTGGCCGCCAACAAGGTCGACGACCCCCGGACCGAGGCGGACGCGACCACGCTGTGGTCGCTCGGCCTCGGCGAGCCGCTGGCCGTCTCGGCCCTGCACGGACGGGGCAGCGGTGACCTGCTGGACGCCGTCCTGGAGGCCCTGCCCGAGGAGGCGCCGCCGGAGACGTTCGGCGCCGCGGGCGGCCCGCGCCGGATCGCGCTGCTCGGCCGGCCCAACGTCGGCAAGTCCAGCCTGCTCAACAAGCTGGCGGGGGAAAATCGTGTGGTCGTCGACGCGGTCGCCGGCACCACCCGCGACCCGGTCGACGAGCTGATCGAGCTGGGCGGGCAGACCTGGCGGTTCATCGACACCGCCGGCATCCGCCGGCGCGCCCGCGAGAACCAGGGCGCCGACTTCTACGCGACGCTGCGCACCCGCTCGGCCCTGGAGCGGTCCGAGGTCGCGGTCGTGCTCGTGGACGCCAGCGAGCCCCTCGCCGAGCAGGACCTGCGGATCATCTCCATGGTGATCGAGTCCGGCCGCGCACTCGTCCTCGCGTTCAACAAGTGGGACCTCGTGGACGAGGAGCGCCGGCACTACCTCGACCGGGAGATCGACCGGCAGCTCCACCACGCCCGCTGGGCCCCGCGCGTCAACATCTCGGCCCGTACGGGACGGCACGTGGAGAAGCTCGTCCCGGCCATCGAGACGGCCCTGGCCGGCTGGGGGGAGCGGGTGCCGACGGGCCGGCTCAACTCCTTCATGACCGACCTGGTCGCCGCCAAGCCGCACCCGGTGCGGGGCGGCAAGCAGCCGAAGATCCTCTTCGCCACCCAGGCGAGCGTGCAGCCGCCGAAGTTCGTGCTGTTCACGTCGGGCTTCCTGGAGGCCGGATACCGCCGCTTCGTCGAACGCCGGCTCCGCGAGGACTTCGGCTTCGAGGGCACCCCGATCGACATCGGCATGAAGATCAGGGAGAAGCGCCAGCGCAAGTAGTGTCCTGCCGACATGGGGTCACCGCACGCATCAGCCGGCTTCGTCATCCGCGCCTACGGGGACCGGCTGGGTGCTGCCGGTTCGGCCGTGGGCCGGTGCCCGGCGGTCGGCCCTTGAGCAGCCGTAGTAGAGGAGCGTCGCTACGACGAGGCCGATGATCCAGGAGATGTCGGCGCCGCCGAGACGCTTGACCATCGGGCCGGTGTACAGCGGAGTGCTGATGAACGGGATCTGCGCTGCGATGGCGATCAGGTAGGTGACGATGGCGGCCCGGTTGACCAGACCGTACGTGCCGCGGATCTTGAACAGTTCGCCGATGTCGTAGTGACCGCGGCGGATGACGTAGTAGTCGGTGAGGTTGATCGCGGTCCAGGGCACCAGCAGGTACAGCAGGAACAGCGTGATGTCCTGGACGGTGGTGAGGATGTGCCCCTTGGCCAGCAGGGTCGCGACGGTGACCAGCACTGAGGTGACGAGGATGAAGACGGTCCGGACGCGGGCGTTCGCGGCGCCGTGGCCTCTGGCGGAGATCGCGCTCATCGCGGTGAGGTACATGCCGTAGTTGCCGTACACGCCGGCGGGGATGATCCCGATGATGATGGCGAGCAGGATGCCCGAACCCAGGCCGGGGACCTGGTGGCTGAGCATGCCGATGGCGTCGTCGCCGACCTGTCGCGCGCCGATGGTCGCGGCCATGGCGCCGAGGATCATCACCCAGGACGCGCCCAGGGCGGAACCGGCGTACGTCCAGAGGAACGTGGTGCGGGGCGGCGTGTTCTCCGGCATGTAGCGGGAGTAGTCCGACACGTACGGCGCCCAGGTGAGTTGCCAGGACACGAAGATCGAGATCGCGAGAAGGATCGTGCTGAACGTCGGCGCGTGGCCGCTGGGCAGGTGCGCGGGCAGATGGGAACCGAGCGCGAAGGTGAGGATCACGAACACGACCGCGGACACCACGCTGACGACCCGGGTGGACAGGTGGATGAAGTTGTACCCGACGATCGCGATGACCGCGGGGATCGCGACTTGGATGATCACCGAGGCGGTCAGGGGGATGTGCGCCCAGTGGGCCAGGGCCTGACCGGTGATCACACCACCTTCGATTTGGAAGCCCAGGTACATGACGAGCACCATCACGGCGGGTAGCAGGGCACCGAGGAACCCGAACTGAGCTCGGCTCTGGATCATCTGCGGGATGCCGAGGCGGGGTCCCTGGATGGAGTGGTAGGCCATGAACAGGCCGCCGACGAGGTTGCCGACCACGATGGTGGCGATCGCCCAGGTCAGGTTCAGCCCGACGGTCACCGCGAGAACGCCGGTCACGAAGGCGGTGATCTGGACGTTGCTGGAGAACCAGATCGTGAACAGGTGCCAGGGTTTGCCGTGGCGTTCCTCGGCGGGGATGTAGTCGATGGAGTGCTGCTCGATGGCGTCGGTGAACGTCTGGGCGCGATCCATGGTCAGGTCTCCTGGGGGACGATGGCGGGGTCCGCGGCGGCGCGGGCGATGGCGGACAGAGCCTGAATTTCCTGCGAGTCGTCTGGAACCGGGGCGTCCTCGGCGGAGAACTTCGCGACCAGCACGTCGGCTACCGGGTCGAGCCAGAGGTACTGGCCGAAGATGCCGACGGCGTAGAAGCCGCCGTGCTCGTCGCCCGGGATTCGCCACTGGTTCTTGTAAGTGCCGTGCCGGGCCGCACCGGGTTCCCCGCCGGTGTCGACCCGGCCCCCGCGGCGGGTGTCCTCGATCCAGGAAGCCGGGATGACGGACCGGCCGTCGCGGTATCCGCGGTCGAGCACGAGGCGCCCGAACCTGGCCAGGTCCCGGAGCCGCATCCCCATCCCCGCGCACGCGTAGGGAGTGCCGAACTCGTCGACGGTGATGAAGGCGTCGGCTTCGGCGCCGATCCGCGACCAGATGGAACGCGTCATCAACTCCCGGTAGTCCAGGCCCGCGGCGCGTTCGAGAACCCAGGCGAGAACGTCGGTGGTGCCGGAGCAGTACTGGAAGCCCGCTCCGTGTACGCCGGCACCGCGGAGCCCTGCCAGGAACCGGCGGGTTCCCGCGACGTCACCCGGCCGGCGGGGCCGCCACCCCGCCGCGCGATCGCCCGCGTGAACCTCCGCGCCCGGGTTCAGGTACGCCATGTCATAGTGCGGTGCCGCGGTCATGTCCAGGAGCTGCTGCACGGTGGCGCCGCCGAACGCGCCCCCGGCCAGCTCGGGCACGTACCGGGAGGTCGGCGAGGCCAGGTCGATGACGCCCGCCTCGACGAGGCACCCGGCGAGCATCCCGCAGAAGGACTTGGAGATCGACATGACGATGTGCCGCGTCGCAGGCGTGAAGTCGCCGAGGTAGCGCTCGAACACGATCTGCTCGCCGCGCATCACCAACAGCGCGTCCGCGTGGGTACGCGCCAGGAACTCGTCGCCGCTGATCTCCGCTCCTCCGGCCGACGGCAGGGCGAGGGCGCTCCAGTCCAGCGGCTCGTCGGCAAGGCCGAACTCACGCGTCGGTCCGTCACCACGCGACAGGAGAGCGCAGCGTACGAGCTGCTCCACGCGATGCAGGCCCTGGCGGTGGTAGGGCGGTGTCGCCCAGTTCTGCGGTGTCGCCTCTGGCAGGTGGCTGCGGTCGTCCCGATTCATGTCGACGATGGTGACTCCGGTCCATTCCTGTGTCCAAGACCTAATGTTCGGCCGTGTCCATGCCTCATAGGTATGATGTGCGCCCATGGAGCTACGTCACCTGCGTTACTTCCTGGCTGTGTCCGAGTGCGGGACGGTGACGGCGGCGGCCGCTCGGCTTCACGTGGCGCAGCCGGCGATCTCGCGGCAGTTGCACCGGCTGGAACGCGATCTCGGCGTGGCGTTGTTCACCCGCAACGGGCCACGCCTCGCGTTGACCCATGCTGGACGCCAGATGCGCGACGTCGCCGCCGACATCGTGACCAGGGCCGACCGGGCGACCATGGTCGCGCAACAGATGGCACGCGGACTGCTGACCCGTGTGGCGGTCGTCGCGGCGCCGACCACGATCGAGTACGTCTTGGCGCCGTTCGTGGCCACACTTTCCGCGAGCGACCCGTTCATCTCGGTCGACTCGGTCGCCCCCGATGCCGTTCACGAAGCGGTGCTGGCCGGTCACGATCTCGGCGTGGCCGCGACAGCGCCCCCGACCGGTCGGCTGGTCTGGACTCGTCTGACAAGTGTGCCGCTGCGCGCCTACGTCGCACCTGATCACTCATGGGCTCGCCGCCGGACGGTGCCGCTGGAGGAACTGGTGCGTGCGCCGCTTCTCATCCCGCCGGCCACCGACCCGACCCGCCTCGCGCTGGACGAAGCGGTCACCCGGGAACAACTGCGCTACGAGAGGTACGAGCAGATCGCCTGGCCGCCGCTGAGCCAAGCCCTTGCCGCGGCCGGGCGCGGCGTCTCGATCGTCACCAACCTCGAACGGTTCGGAGCCCACCCGATCTTCGTCACCGATCATCGCGGCGAGAAGGTTCTGCTGACCATTCATGCCTGCTGGGACCCGGACCACTACGCCGCGACCGCGCTGTCGGAACTCGCCACGCGACTGGCGGCCTTCGCCGACACCGAGGTGCGAGAGGCGGCTCACTCGGTCGCTTAGCCCGTCGAAATCGGGATCATCGTCCGTCGCGAGCCGGCGATGATCCCGACGTCACCGGACGCGGCGCGAACGGATCAGCGCCGGGGCTTGCGGCCGCGTCTGCGGGGGCCGGCGGTCGAGCAGGACAGCGACGGCGCCGGTGCGGCGGACCGGGGATCCGGCAGGCCGACGGTGGTCGGAACGAGCCGCGCCATCGCCGTGAGGTCGAAGACCCGGCGTACCATCCCCTCTTCCGGGATCGCCACGGACAGGGGGATCGACAGGGCGGTGCCGCGGCCATGGGCCCGCACGATGATGTGGAGGCCGGCCGAGTCGAGGAAGCGGGTGCCGGTCAGGTCGAGGACCATCTCCGAGACCCCGCTGTTCAGCAGGCGGAGCACCCGTTCCCGGATGGCCGGAGCGTTGACCACGTCGACCTCTTCCGGGAAGTGCACGACGGTGACGCCGGAGCTCTCCTCCACCTTCAGATCGACTGTGGACAGATGTCGCATCGCAGATTCCACCTCACGGCTGGCCGGGTTCGGGGGGCGATCGCGTGACCGACTGATTGACCAAAAGTCAGGAACACTGTGTCGCAATCGGAGCTCTACCCGTATAGCGCCGGGAGAATCCTAAAAAGTCCCTGGCCTGCGCATTTCGTCCGATGTGCCGTGCACGGCCCGGATAGGCCCGTACAGCCCGGCCCTCAGGACGACCGCCGGGCCCGCATCCTGCCGGCTGCCGGGTTTCGGCTGATGGAAGCCCCTGGCCGTGGCCGGGGTGGACATGCGTACGATCGGCGGACAGCCCCGAGCCGTCCGGCCACGCCGCGGCCCGAGATCGGAAGGACGTCACGCATGGCGCAGGAAGTACGCGGAGTCATCGCCCGGGCCAAAGGCGCGCCAGTGGAGATGACCACCATCCTCGTCCCGGACCCCGGCCCCGGTGAGGCGGTCGTGAAGGTGCAGGCCTGTGGTGTCTGCCATACGGACCTGCACTACCGCGAGGGCGGCATCAACGACGAGTTCCCCTTCCTGCTCGGCCATGAGGCGGCGGGTGTCGTGGAGTCGGTCGGCGACGGCGTCACCGACGTCGCGCCGGGCGACTTCGTGATCCTCAACTGGCGGGCGGTCTGCGGCCGGTGCCGCGCCTGCCGGCGCGGCCGCCCCTGGTACTGCTTCGACACGCACAACGCGACGCAGAAGATGACCCTCACCGACGGGACCGAGCTGTCGCCCGCCCTGGGCATCGGCGCGTTCGCCGACAAGACCCTGGTGGCCGCGGGCCAGTGCACCAAGGTCGATCCGGCCGCCTCACCTGCCGCCGCGGGACTGCTCGGCTGCGGGGTGATGGCGGGCCTCGGCGCCGCGATCAACACGGGCGGGGTCGGCCGCGGCGACTCGGTGGCCGTGATCGGCTGCGGCGGCGTCGGCAACGCGGCGATCGCCGGAGCGCGGCTGGCCGGCGCCGCGAAGATCATCGCCGTCGACATCGACGACCGGAAGCTCGACCAGGCGAAGAAGCTGGGCGCCACCCACGCGGTCAACTCCGCCCGCGAGGACGCCGTCACCGCGATCCGCGACCTGACCGGCGGCTTCGGCGCCGACGTCGTGATCGACGCCGTCGGCCGCCCGCAGACGTACGAACAGGCCTTCTACGCGCGCGACCTCGCCGGTACGGTCGTCCTCGTCGGCGTCCCCACCCCGGACATGCGCCTCGAGCTGCCGCTGCTGGACGTCTTCGGGCGCGGCGGCGCGCTGAAGTCCTCCTGGTACGGCGACTGCCTGCCCTCGCGGGACTTCCCGATGCTGATCGACCTGTACCTTCAGGGCCGGCTCGACCTGGACGCCTTCGTCTCCGAGACGATCCCGCTCGACGACGTCGAGGGTGCCTTCGAGCGCATGGGACGGGGCGAGGTCCTGCGGTCGGTGGTGACCCTGTGACCGCCCGCCTCGACCACATCGTCACCTCCGGGACCTTCTCTCTCGACGGCGGCACCTGGGACGTCGACAACAACGTCTGGATCCTCGGCGACGACGCCGAGGCCCTGGTGATCGACGCGGCTCACGACGCCGACGCGATCGCCGATGCGGTGGGCGACCGCCGGCTGGTCGCCGTCGTCTGCACCCACGCCCACGACGACCACATCGACGCGGCCCCGGCCCTGGCCGCCCGTACGGGGGCGCCGATCCTGCTGCACCCGTCCGACCGGCCGCTGTGGGATCTCACCCACCCGGACCGCGCCCCGGACGCGGAACTCGCCGACGGGCAGACGCTCCGCGTCGCGGGCACCGAGCTGACGGTGCTCCACACGCCGGGCCACAGCCCCGGCGCCGTCTGCCTGTACGCTCCGGCGCTCGGCGCGCTGTTCACCGGCGACACCCTCTTCCAGGGCGGCCCCGGGGCCACGGGACGGTCGTTCTCCGACTTCCCGACGATCATCGACTCGATCCGCGACCGCCTCCTCGTCCTGCCACCGGAGACCGTCGCCCACACCGGACACGGGGACGACACCACGATCGGCGCGGAGGCCCCGCACCTGGACGAGTGGATCGCCCGCGGCCACTGAACCGACGCCGAAGCCGGCCGGCCATCGATCGGACGGGCGTGCTCGCCGCCGCTTGCGGGGTGATGACACCGCCCCTCCCGGCTGCCCAAGATCGGCATATTCCCAGGTCAGAGGGGTTGTCATGATGGTATACCTCACACGTGCATAAGTTGAAATTTAAACTTATGCACGAGTAACGTCTTCCATGTCCCACCACCCAGGGACGCAGTCCCGGCGCCCTTCACCCACGAGGGCGCCGGGCCGACACAAGGAGATGACCATGAATCGGACCTTGGGACGGCGTGTCGCCACCGCGGCCGCCACACTCGCCGTGGCCGGCGGCGCCGCACTCGCACTCGGCGGGACCGCCTCCGCGGCGTCCGTCCAGGACGCGCACCGCACGACCGTCATCGCCCACTCGTCGGGCGTCGCCGTACACGGCGACAACCGCGACGACGACCGTTACCGCGACCATGGCGACGGCCGCCGCTGGGACGGCCGCCGCGTCTGGGAGGGCCACGGCCGGTACTGGTACGGAAGCGAGGGCCGGCGGTACCGCGTCATCGGCGACCGGCTCTACCACTGGAGCCACGGCACGTGGAGGCTCGTGACCTGGCACACGGGTCACGACGTCCACGACTTCCGCTGATCCCCGCCCAGACGGGAGCCCGCTCCGGGCGGCGCGCGACGCGACGCCCGGAGCGGTAGGCGGGGAACAGAGGAGGTCCAGTCAGACCCGGCACGGGAATCGCTCGGCGGCGGCGCCGAAGGGGAGCGCCACCGCCGAGCGGGACGTGCCGCACATCGCCGCTTCGACCCGCGGTGCCGGGGAGACGGAGCCGGGCCGGGCCCTCCATAGGGGAGAGGGCCTGGGGGACGGTCATCGACCGGGCGCCGGCTCCGGGAATCACCGCTGGCCTGTCTCGAAGTCACCGCTCAGGAGGACAGCGGGCTTCGAGACAGGCCCCAGGGCCGCGGCGGCCGCCGCCGGTCCGGAACCGGTCACGGCATGGGGGTGCCGGACCGGAACCGGGCCGGCGTTGCCCTTTGCGCCGGCCGGCGCGGGCGCTGTGCGGACGACTGAACGACGTCGGGGGTCGGTCAGCGCCAGACGACGGAGAGAGCGGGGGAGGCCGTGGCGGTCTCGATCGCGGCGCGGACCTCCTGGAGGGCGGCGATGACGTCGCTCTCCAGCTCCGGTGTGAGGCGTGACTTGGGGATCGAGCAGCTGAGCGCGTCGGTGACGGCCGCGTCGTAGCGCAGGGCGACGCCGACGCAGTACAGGCCGACGGTGTTCTCGCCGTCGTCGACGGAGTAGCCGCGCCGCCGGGTCTCGGCGAGGTCGGCGTGCAGGGCGTCTCGGTCGCAGAGGGTGTGCGGGGTCAGCCGTTCCGGCGCGGCGGGGAGCAGGGCGTCGATCTCATCGTCGGTGTGCTCGGCGAGGACCGCCTTGCCCAGGGACGTGGTGTGCACCGGCAGCCGCCGGCCGACGCGGCTGAACCGGCGGCGGTAGTGGTGGGACTCGCGGGTGGCGAGATAGACCATGTCCGTGCCGTCGAGCCGGGCGAAGTGCAGCGTCTCGCCGAGTTCGGTCGCGAGCGCGTCCAGGTGCGGCTTGAGCATGGCGAGCCGGGGGTCGTCGTCGAGGTAGGCGGTGCCGACGAGCAGGGCGCGGATGCCGATGGAGTACAGCGATCCGGTGGCGTCGGTGCGGACCCAGCCGCGGCCCACGAGGGTCTGCAGCAGGGCGTAGAGGCTGCTGCGGGGGATGTCGATCCGCTCGGCGAGGTCCTTGAGCGTCACCGCCCTACCCTGGAGTGCGGCGAGAGCCTCGAGGACCTCGATCGTCCGCCCGGCCGACTTCACATCGCGAACACCCCGCGGTTGCTCCGTGCTCACTGATCCCCTCCCCGCCGTCATGGCCGTCATCCTGTCATGTCCATATCGCGGGTGGATTGCGGCTTCTTGACGGACTTGCACTTTTATGTGCATAGTCTCCCAGCATAGATGCTGTCTACATATGGAGATGACGTGCACGATACGGACTCGGCCGTTGCAGCGCGCACGGCTGCGCTCCGCGCGGGGATGGACCGCGCGGTGCTGTCCTTTCCGCTGACGGCGTTCTCCGCAAGCGGCGATCTGGACCTCGGCGCGTATCGGGCTCTCCTGGAGCACCAGCTCGCCGCGTCGCCCGGCGCGCTGTTCGTCTGCTGTGGCACGGGCGAGTTCTTCAGCCTCGATCTGGAGGAGTACGCCGCCTGTGTGCGCGCCGCGGTCGAGCTGGCCCCGCCGGAGGTTCCCGTGGTCGCGGGGGCCGGGCACGGCGTCGCGCTGGCGACCCGGTACGTCAGGGCCGCCGAAGAGGCCGGGGCCGCCGCGGTCCTCCTCCTGCCGCACTACCTGACCGAGGCCCCGCAGGCGGGTCTCGCCGAGCACGTACGGCGGGTCGCCGCCGCGACCACCCTGCCGGTGGTCATCTATCACCGGGGACAGGCTCGGTACGCGGTGGACACCGTGACCGCCCTGGCGGCGGAGGTGCCGAACCTCGTCGGGCTCAAGGACGGCACCGGCGACATCGAACACTTCCAGGCGCTGCGGCTGGCGACGCCGCCGGACTTCCTGTTCTTCAACGGCGTGCCAACGGCCGAACTGCAGGCCCGTGCCTACGCGGCGATCGGGATCCCCGCCTACTCCTCGGCCGTGCACGCCTTCGCGCCGGAGATCGCCGGGGCGTTCCACACCGCGCTGCGCAGCGGTGACGAGGCGACCGCCGATCGCCTGCTCTCCGGCTTCTACCTGCCCCTGGCCCGGATCCGCGACCGGACGGCAGGGTACGCGGTGTCGCTCGTCAAGGCCGCGGCGCGGCTGCGCGGCCTGCCCGCCGGCCCCGTACGCCCGCCGCTCGCCGATCCCGGCCCCGAAGACCTGGCCGACCTCGAGCGCGTCCTCGCCGCCGGCCTCGAGCTGATCTGAGTCAGGAGTACTGATGAGCGACCTGCGCATCGCCGACGTGCGCGTCACCCCCGTCCTCGTCGAGGACCCGCCGCTGCTGAACCTGCAGGGCGTCCACCAGCCGTACACCCCGCGGGTGATCGTCGAGGTGGAGACCGAGGACGGCGTCGTGGGCCTGGGGGAGACCTACGGCGACGACGAGTACCTCGAACCCCTGCGGGCGGTGGCCGCGCTGCTGCCCGGCCGTTCGGTCGCGTCCTCCGAGAGCCTGTGGGAGATCGTGGCAGGGGCGCTCGACGCGAGCGCGGTGACCGGCTCGCTCACGGACGACCTGCAGGCCCGGCGGCTGTTCGGCCGGCAGAACCTCACCAAGCTGCACGCCATCGTCGTGTCGGCGTTCGAGGTCGCCTTCCTGGACGCCATGGGCCGGTCCCTCGGGCTGCCCGTGCACCAGTTGCTCGGCGGCAAGGTGCGCGACCGCGTCGACTTCGCCGGCTACCTCTTCTACAAGTGGGAGAAGCACCCGGTCGCCGGCGCGCCCGTCGACGACTGGGGCCTGGCCCTCGACCCGGAAGGCGTCGTCGCGCAGGCCCAGCGGATGATCGACCAGTACGGCTTCGGCTCGCTGAAGCTCAAGGGCGGCGTCTTCCCACCCGACGAGGAGATCGCCGCGACCCGGGCGCTGCGCGACGCGTTCCCCGGTGTTCCGGTGCGCCTCGACCCGAACGGCGCCTGGTCTGTGGACACCGGCACCCGCGTCGCCGAGGCCCTTCGCGACACCGTCGAGTACCTCGAGGACCCCTGCACGGGCGTCGAGGCCATGGCCGAGGTCCACCGCCGTACGGGAGTGCCGCTCGCCACCAACATGTGCGTCACCTCGATGCGGGAGATCCCCGAGGCGTTCCGCGCCAATGCCGTGCAGGTCGTCCTGTGCGACCACCACTTCTGGGGCGGTCTGCGCGCCACCCAGGCCCTCGCGCGGATCTGCGAGACGTTCGGCGTCGGCCTGTCCATGCACTCCAACACCCACCTGGGCATCAGTCTGGCGGCGATGACGCAGGCGGCCGCCTGCGCGCCCGGCCACCTCCACGCCTGCGACACGCACCGGCCGTGGCAGACCGACGACGTCATCACCGAGCCGCACGTGTTCCGCGACGGCGCGCTGACCGTCTCGGACGCGCCCGGCCTGGGCGTCGAACTCGACCGCGCCGCGCTCGCCCGCTACCACGAGCGCTGGCGTACCAGTGACGTGCGATCTCGCGACGACGTCGCCGCGATGCGGGTCGTCGACCCCGGCTGGAACGCCCCGTCGATCCCGCGCTGGTAGCACCCACCGTCTCCCGGCCGGCCGCGTCGGTCGGCCGGGTGGGCCCGTCCTGGGCCGCTCGTTCCCTTTCCCTTCTCACCTCCTCCTGGCGTTAACGGGCGTGCCGGTCGACGGCATGCCCGCTCTCCCTACCCCCCGGGAGTGCCGATGCACATCACCACCCACCTGCCGGACTGGGGCCTCGCCCTGCTCGCCCTGGCCGGCATCGCCGCCCTACTTCTCCTCGTCATCAAGATCCGTCTACACGCGGTCCTCGCCCTGCTCATCGTCAGCGTCGGCGTGGCGATCGCGGCGGGATTGCCGGTCAAGGACATTCCCGACGTCCTCGCCGGCGGCTTCGGCGACACACTCGGCTCCGTCGCCATCATCATCACCCTCGGCGCGATGCTCGGCCGGATGCTGGAGATGGCCAACGGCGCCGAAGTGCTGTCCCGTGCCATGATCCGCCGCTTCGGCGAGGACCGCGCGCCGCTCGCCATGGGCGTGACCGCCCTCATCTTCGGCATCCCGATGTTCGTCGACGCGGCATGGATCGTGCTGCTGCCGCTGATGTTCGCCGTCACCCGTACCTCGCGCAAACCGCTGATCGCCATCGCGCTGCCCGCCGTCGGCGCCCTGGCGATGACCAACGCGGTACTGCCTCCGCACCCCGGACCGGTGACCGCCGCCGGGCTGCTGCACGTGAGCCTCGGCTGGGTGACCGTCTTCGGCATCATCTGCGGGCTGCCCGCCTGGCTGCTGGGCAGCTACGCGTACGGCGTGTGGATCGGCCCGCGCATGAGCGAGGTGACGGTCCCGGAGGATCTGTCCGTCGCCGGTGAGGGCGGCACCACCCCGGACGAGAAGGGCGACGGACCCGGCTCTGCCGACGGCGGTGTCGCCGTGGCCGACCGGCGGACGACGGCGGTGGCCTCGCGGGCCGTCGAGAACCCGCCGTCGCTGGCGAGCGTGCTCGCGATCGTCCTGCTGCCGATGGTGTTGATCATGCTCAACACCTTCTCCACCGTGCTCCTGAAAGAGGGGTCCACGGCGCAGAACATCCTGGAGTTCGTCGGCGACCCGATCATCGCACTGGCGATCACGGTGCTCGGCGCGTTCTACATCTTCGGCGTACGGCGCGGGCTGAGCGGGAAGCACCTCGAACAGGCGGCGAACGCCTGCCTCGGGCCGATCGCCTCGGTGACGCTCGTCATCGGCGCGGGCGGGATGTTCGCGGCGGTGCTGAAGAAGACCGGCGTGGGCAGTGCCCTGGCACACCTGCTCGGCAACGCCGGAGTGCCGACGCTCGTCCTGGCGTTCGTGCTCGCCACCGCGCTGCGGGTGGCTCTCGGGTCCAAGACGGTCGCGATCGTCACCACCGCGCCCATCGTCGCGCCGCTCGCCGCCCAGTCGCACTTCGGTCAGGCACAACTGGCCCTCGTCGTCATCGCGATCGCCGCCGGGGGAACGGTGCTGTCGCACGTCAACGACGCCGGGTTCTGGCTGATGAACCGCTACTTCCGGCTGACCATCCCGCAGACGCTGAAGTCGTGGACGGTGATGGAGACGCTGATGGGCGTGACCGCCTTCCTGATCGCCCTGGTCATCAGCCTGTTCCTGTGACAGCACGCGCGGGGGCCGTTCACCGGCCCCCGCGCGCCGAGCTCCAGGCTCGACGTCGCCACGACGGCGGGCAGCCGCCCGGCCTTCAGCGACTCCTCGATGCCCCAGTGGTACAGA